>JANLTJ010000150.1:0-33577 GCA_031362885.1 Betaproteobacteria bacterium | reverse complement strand
AGACGGCGGGCATCGGCACGCTCCATGGTTTCGCGAATGCGATGGACGCGGCTGGCGTCCATCGCGTCGTGCGCGAGGGCCCGCTCTTCAAGCAAGTCCTGGAGATGACCGCGATCGAGTGCCTTGTCGAGAACTGTGGTCAGGAAGGCCATTACCTCTGGGCGTTCGCCGTAGCGGATGGCCTGGATCAGCAGGTCGCGCAGTGACTTACCCTCGAATTGCAGCTTGCCGAGCACGTCGAACACCTGGCCGCCTAGGGCTTGACGGGCCTGCTCGAGCTTCTCCAGCAGCCTGCGATAGACATCGCCTTCGCGGGTCTCTTCGGCCACCAAGTTCCACAAGTGACACACTTCGGTCTGGCCGATTCGGTGGATGCGGCCGAAGCGCTGCTCGATGCGGTTGGGATTCCAAGGCAGGTCGTAGTTCACCATCAGGTGCGCGCGCTGGAGGTTGATGCCCTCACCTGCGGCGTCCGTGGCAAGCAGCACCTGCACCTCGGGGTCGTGCCTGAAAGATTCCTGCACTTTCAGGCGCTCTTCGCGCCCGATGCCGCCATGAATGATGACCACGGCCTCCTTGCGACCCAGCAAAGTGGTGATGCGTTGCTCCAGGTAATTGAGCGTGTCGCGATGCTCGGTGAAGATGACCAGTTTCTGGTGCGGTGAAGCCTTCGGCGGCGGTATCGCGCCAGCGCCGTAGGGGGCGACAGGCTCCGTCACGCGGTTAGCGATCACCACAGTCGTAAATATTTCTCCTAGCAGGCTGCCCAGCTCGCGCCACTTGGTATCGGTGCCGCTGCGGCGCACAGACAGGGCATGGCCTTCCAGCCCTTTCAGGGTTTCGATCTCGATGCGCAGTTCGGCAATGGATCGGGCGGCGGTAGCCTGATCGAGGATTTCTTCCTCGGCGGCTTCGACTTCGTTGTCCGGCGCCTCTTCCAGATCTTCGACATCCTCAGCGTCGAGAACTGGAATAGTGGACGGAAGGATGGCCGCCGATTGGCCTCCACGCTGAAGGACTTCCATCTCGCGCAGGCGGCTTTCCAGGCGCTCTCGTCGACGGCGCAGCGATTGATAGATCGCTTCGGGTGAGGAGGCCAGCCGTCGTTGCAGGATCGTCAGCGCAAAGCCCACGGTACCGGCGCGCTTGTCGTTTTCCAGGGCTTCCGCACGATTGAATTCGTCGCGCACGTAATCGGTGACGATTTTGTAAAGGTGGGTTTCGGGATCCGACAACTTGTAGGGCACGGTGTGGGCGATGCGCTCGGGGAACAACGGCGTGCCGTCGAACTTGAGGAGGCTCTCCTTCACCATTCGGCGCATCAGGTCCGACACGTCGGCCACATGAACCCCATCGCGAAAGCGGCCCTCGAAACGGTCGCCATCAAGCAGTGCCATGAAAAGCTGAAAGTCCTCCTCCTTGCCGTTGTGCGGTGTCGCCGTCATCAGCAGGAAATGCCTCGTAAGCGTCGAAAGAAGCTGGCCCAACCGGTAACGCTTGGTGTACTTGATCTCGCCGCCGAACACCGTCGCGGACATCTTGTGCGCCTCATCGCAGACAACGAGGTCCCAGCGGCAATCCGGCGCCTGGAGCTTCTGCTGGACATCCTCGTTGCGCGAGAGCTTGTCGAGACGGGCGATGACCAAGTTGCTTTCCAGGAACCAGTTACCCGTTCGCGCGGCCTCGAGCTTGTCGTTGGTCAGAATCTCGAAGGGCAGATGGAAGCGGCGATAGAGCTCGTCCTGCCATTGCTCGGCAAGGCTGCCTGGGCAGACGATAAGACAGCGTTGCAAGTCGCCGCGAGCAATCAGCTCTTTGATCAGGAGCCCCGCCATGATGGTCTTGCCGGCGCCCGGGTCGTCGGCCAGCAAAAAGCGCAGTGGCTGCCGCGGTAGCATGGACTCGTAGACGGCCGTGATCTGATGCGGCAGCGGTTCGACCACGGAGGTGTGGACGGCGAGCACCGGGTCAAAGAGGTGCGCCAGGCGGATGCGGTGTGCCTCTGACACCAGGCGAAACAAGCCACCGTCTCCATCGAAGCTCCAGGGCCTGCCTTGCTGGACGACCTCCAGGCGAGGTTCGTCATGCCGGTAAAGCAGCTCGTTGGCAACCTTCCCGACCGGATCCTTGAAAGTGAGTTCAAGCGCCTCGGAACCGTACCAACGGACGGCAACTACAGTGACGAAACAATCGGGGAGTATGCCTTTGAGCGAAGCATTTTGTTGCAGGTCTTCGAGACGGGTCATCGTCAATCACGCTCTAATGGTCGGCACAAAGAAACTCGAAACCAAGTCTTGGCTGGCGAACGCACCATGATGTCCATGCGGACGAATCCGACATTTCTCTGAATTTTCCCGGACAACTCCAACTAATCCGCCTTCAACGTATCAATGAACTGTTTCTTATCAGAGAATGTTTTTGCTCCTGCCTTTAGCTTGGCACAACCCGTGATTGGCGCGCTATTCAGACCAAACCTTCAAACGGCGAATGCTTCTCGCACCAGGCCGCGGTTGCCAACAGGTAATTCTCCTCCTCCGCGGCGCCGACCAGTTGCAGGCCCAGCGGCAGGCCATTCGGCCCCTTGCCCACCGGAATGGTGATGGCCGGCACGCCGACCAGAGTCCAGATGGTGCAGAAACGCGGATCGCCGGTGACGGCGAGGGATGCGGGCGCTTCACCGGGCGCGGGCGGGGTGATGATGGCCGAGTAGCCGCGGTCGAAAAAATGCGCCAGGCTTTGTTGATACTGAAGCCGCATTTTCAGCGCTTCGCGGTAATCCGCATCGCGCATGCTGGCGCCTTCGTCCAGTGCATGGTTCAGGTAATCGGAAAATTTTTCGCGGTATGCGGCGCGCACCGCTTTCGCCACTCTTGCCGCCTCGAACAACATGATGGTGCGCTGTACCGCGTGCGCGCCGTCGAATTCACCGGGAATCTCCAGTACATCCACGGACGCGCCGGCTTCGCGCAGGCGCAGAATATCGGCATCGAACTGGGTGCGCTGTTCCGGCGCGGCCAGATGCCACACCGGCGAGCGCACCGCGGCCAGGCGCGGCGGGCTGCGCAAGGGGCGCACGTCGGGCGCAATCGCGCTGCGGTTTCCGGTGAGACAGGAGGCGAGAAAAGTTGCGTCAGCGACATTGCGCGCGAACACGCCGGGTTGATCGAGCGTAGGGGAAAACGGCATGATCCCGCGCGCGGAAATCAGCTCGGCGCTGGGCTTGTAACCGACAACGCCGCAGAACGCCGCCGGGCGGATCACCGAGCCGTTGGTCTGCGTGCCGAGTGCGCCGGCGACGAAGCCCGCCGCGACGGCGGCGGCGGAGCCGCTGGAGGAACCACCGGGTGTGTGCGTGATGTTCCAGGGATTGCGCGTTTTCGCCGGCACCATGAAGGCCGCTTCGGTGGTCACCGTCTTGCCGAACAGGATGGCCCCGGCGGAGGCGAGCCGCGTGATCACATCGGCGTTCTCGCTGGGCAGGTAACCGGCATAGGCACGGCAACCCATTTCCGTGGGAATGCCGGCGGTATAGATGTTGTCCTTGACCGCGATCGGGACGCCGTGCAGCGGGTGCGCGAGACGCAGCGGCATATTGGCGGTATCGGCGGCCGCGGCCAGCGCGAGCGCGCGGGGCCGATCAAGCCATTGCCAGGCCTGAATGTCTTTTTCAAGAGCGGCGATGCGCGTGAGCAGGCTGCGCGTGTAGGCGCCACTGGATAACTTGCCGGAACGGATGCGCAGCGCGGCTTCGCGCAGACTGAGTTGGTATGAGTCGGTCATAGGGTCAAGATCCTAACCGGGCAGGCGCGAATATCCGCACCCCGGCGCTGAAAGATTTCATGTTTTTAGAAAATTACGAAAATCCGGATTGAGTAAATTGGGCGGTGTTTGACCGGACAGGGCCGCAGCCAGATTCTTCGCCGCCGTCATGGCCATCGCCTTGCGCGTAGGCTCCGACGAACTGGCAATATGCGGCGAGAGCACGACGTTTTTCAGCTCCAGAAACCCGGGGTTAAACCGGGGCTCGTTCTCGAACACGTCCAGACCCGCGGCCCAGATGGTTTTGTTTTTCAGCGCCGCGATCAGTGCCGCGTCATCGACAATGCCGCCGCGCGCGATATTGACCAGCACGGCAGTCGGTTTCATCAGCGCAAGTTCCTTCGCGCCGATGTAGTGCTGCGTGTCCGGCGCCAGCGGCAGGATCAGCAGCACGATATCAGCCTTGCGCAGTAGCTCCTCCTTGGCCACGTAGGTGGCGCCGGATTCTCGTTCGGCCTCGGGCGCGGCACGGTTGCGGCTGTGATAGAGAATTTTCATGTCGAAGCCACGCGCGCGTCTGGCAATCGCCTGCCCGATGCGGCCGAAGCCGAAGATGCCCAACGTTGAGCCGTACACATCGCGGCCGAGCATCTGCTTAAGGAACGCGGCCTTCCATTCGCCGTTACGCAGATAGGCTTCGCCTTCGGTCATGCGCCGGCAAGTGGCGATGATCAGGCCCATCGCATAATCGGCCACGCTGCCGGTGAGCACGCCCGGCGTATTGGTCACCATGACGCCACGCCGGGTGCAAGCTTCGACGTCGATGTTGTTGTAACCCACCGCGGTATTGCATACAGCGCGAATGCTTGGGCATTGATCCAGCAATTCGGAATCAATCTTGTCGCTGGAGTATGTCTGCACCCCATCCCTGCTTTGCAGTTTGGCGATCAGTTCGTCGCGCGCATAGAGACGGTCGGTCTGATTGGACTCAACCTCAAAATAGCCTTTCAGGAAATCGATGGTTTCGTCGAATACCTCACGTGTGACCAGGATTTTTTTCATATTGTCCTTATGCGCTCCGGCTGGACGCGGATTCGCAGCCCGCAGGAGGAAGCGAAGATTAGCGTGAAGCCCCTGCGCGGGGCAAGCGACAAAGCGCGCTACCCGCCGCAGAAACACCCGGATGAGCGCACCGGAGGGCCGCCTGCGCGTATTTTCAGCCCGGCTGCCAGCCCAGCAGCCAAAGCAGCGCGAAAAACCCCAGCACATAGGCCACCACGACATGCCAGCCATGGCGCAGCCAGGCTCCGACCGATCGGGCCTCGGGAAACTGGTTTGACAAGGCCACGCCAGCGGAGGAGCCAAACCAGATCATCGACCCGCCGAATCCGACCGCGTAGGCGAGCATGCCCCAGTCGTAACCGCCTTGCTCCAAGGCCAGTGCGGTGAGCGGGATGTTGTCAAACACGGCCGAGACGAAACCCAGTCCGAACGCGCTTATCCAGGAAGCCGCCGGCAGCGATTCCACCGGCATCAGCGACGCGGCGAGCACCAGGCAGAGCAGGAAGACGCTGCCCTTGAGGGCTTCGGGCACTTGTTTCCAGTCCGGCTTGCGCAGCGGCGTGGCGACAATCAGGGCCAGCCAGACCGCGGTGCCGATGAAGGGAAAGTGATCGGCCAGCGATGCGAACCAGATATTGATCGCAACATTCGCGCCGATGGCGGAGAGCAGGATGAAGGCAACCACGCCCAGGCGCGGCCAATCCACGCGCACGCCGGCAGGCGCGTGCGCGGTGATCGGCGCATGACGATGCTGCTGGCGAGCGGCTATGACGCCAAAAAAAATCATCGCAGGGACAGCCGCAACATAGGCATGGAGCACGGACAGCGGGCTGACACCGGCGATCCACATCATGGTCGTCGTGGTATCGCCGACCACGCTGCCTGAGCCGCCCGCATTGGAGGCAGCGACGATGGCGGCGAGATAGCCGATATGCACGCGCCCGCGAAATACCGTGGAAGCCATGGCGCCACCGATGACCGCCGCGGCGATATTGTCCAGAAAACTCGACAATACGAAGACCATCAGCAGCAACACAAAGCCGCCCTTCCAGTCATCCGGCAAGAATCTGGGCAAGACCTCCGGCGCACGGCTGTCGCGGAAATGCTGCGCGAGCAGCGCAAAGCCAGTCAGCAGGCCGAGCAGGTTGGCGAGAATCACCCACTCGTGGCCCAGATGGGCAATAAAGCCATCGATGCCCGCGCCGTGTGTGAAACCCGGGAAGGCAAATTTGTAGGCGACGATGGCCCCCACGCCGGTCAGCGCTATCGCGAGCGTATGGCGATGGAACAGCGCAATTCCGGCCAGAGTGATGGCAAACAATACAAACTCGGGTGGAACGTTCATCATGAATTAAACGCAGCACCGGGCGCGCGCGGCATCTTCAAAGGCACGGCCCTGCTACGAACTCAGGATGATGACGTGAACGCGAAACGGCCCATGTGCCCCGAGTACCAACGTCATTTCGATATCCGCCGTTCGCGACGGGCCGGATACGAAATTAACCTGACGCGGAAGCGTGCCGTGTTCGCGGCGCAGCAGATCCCATCCGTCTTCCATGCTGCGCACGATGCGCGAGGCCGCCACCACGGCGATGTGATTTTCCGGTAACAGGCTGGTAGTGGCATGGGTGTGCTCGCCGGATAAAAGCATGAGCGTACCGTTTTCGGCCAAGGCGCAGTAGGCGCCGGTGATGCCGAGTTTGTCTTCGCCATTGCTGGGGCGAGCGGCGATCGTCAAGCCTGCCCCGGTCCAATCAAGCGCGGCGAATTCCGGCCAGCAGACGCCGGATGCCGGCAGGTTTTTTTCTTTCACATAGGCAGCCACCGCTTGCGGGACATCAGCGAGCGAGGCTGCCGTACCGACCGTGGACATCATCGCCAGGCAGCGCTCCTTGAATCGGGGAACCGGCTCCCAGTTCATGGCCGGCAAGGGTCCGCGTCCGCGGGCTGTCAGTTTCGACAGTACCACCTCGCGTCGCTCGGCGCTCTGCGCCATTGCGTCGTCACGACTCCCAACGCTGTTGGCTTCGCGAATGTTTCTGAGTATGTTCTCTCGCGCGCTCACGATGCGCCACCGTCTCTGTGGTGCGCATACAACTCGCGGAAGGTCTTGCCGCGCGGTGCGGGAAAATCGCGACCCGCGGTCCATTGCGCACCCGCCGCCGGCAATCGGTGCAGCAAACGCTCGCGCCCGCCCAGCCATTTGCCGATGCGCGAAGCCATGCGCGTGAGCGCGCCGTAGAGTGCCGGGCGCTGCGCTGTCCATGCCCATACGCGCAGCGCGAAACGCTCCGTCCAGGGACGCAGGTTCTGCTGCACTTGTTGCTCGCGCAGTTTGCGCATCAGATCCGGCAGCGGAATCTTGACCGGACAGACCACGCCGCACTGGTTGCACAGGGTCGATGCGTTCGGCAGATCAATCGCGTTTTCGATGCCCTGGAAAGCCGGTGTCAGGATCGAGCCGATCGGGCCGGGATAGACCCAGCCATAGGCATGCCCACCGATGTTCTGGTAGACCGGGCAGTGATTCATGCAGGCGCCGCAACGGATACAGCGCAGTGCCTCGCGGATTTCGGATGCCAGCAATTTGGTACGCCCCGCATCGACGATAATCACATGAAATTCGCCGGGGCCGTCCTGGTCGCCCGGACGTTTCGGTCCGGTGGTGTAGGAAAGATAATTGCTGATAGATTGCCCGGTGGCCGAGCGTGTCAGCACGCGCAGCAGCGTGGAAACATCTTCCAGCGTGGCGACGATTTTCTCGATACCGGTGATGGCCACATGCACGCGCGGCATGGTGGTGGTCATGCGGCCATTGCCTTCATTGGTGACAATCATGGTCGAGCCGGTTTCGGCGACCAGGAAATTAGCACCGCTGATGCCCATGTCGGCGTCGAGAAAATGCGGACGCAGAATCTCGCGCGCCTCGTGGGTCAACGCGGCGATGTCGTCCAGGCGCGGACGGCCATGCTTTTCCGCGAACAGGTCGGCGATGTCGTCCTTCGATTTGTGTGTCGCCGGGGCGATGATATGCGACGGTGTTTCGCCGAATTGCTGGATGATGTACTCGCCCAGATCGGTCTCGCGTACATCGAGTCCGGCCGCCTCCAGGGCGTGATTGAGATTGGTCTCCTCACCCAGCATGGACTTCGATTTGATGATCTTTCGCACCGCATGTTTGCGCGCAATCTCGATCACCAGATCGTTGACCTGCCGCGGCGTTTCCGCCCAGTGCACAATAGTGCCGGCCGCAAGGGCTTTCTGCTCCCAAACCTCCAGCAGCACGTCCATGTGCTGAAGGCTGAAATCGCGAATGCGCGCCGACGCCTCGCGGATTTCCTCGTAGTTGTCCAGTTCGAGGATGACCCGTGCGCGCGCGTCGACCAGCTTGCCTTTGGCGTTACGCAACGCCTTCTGCACTTTCGCGTCGGCGAGCTTGAGACTGGCCGTTTGTTTGAATTGATTCGATGAAATCTGCATCTTTCCCGCCCGTGCTCAGCGTGTCGTCCTGCGATCCATGTCCTGGGCCGGATCGGTCATGCCGGCCAGAACTTCGGCGACATGCAGGACCCTGGTCTTGCTGTCACCGCGACGACGCAGGCGGCCCTCGATGTTGAGCATGCAACCCAGATCACCCAGCACCAGCGCATCGGCCTGTGCGGACTGAATGTCCTCGCACTTCAGATCGGCGATGCGCGTGGAAATTTCGCCGTACTTCACCGCGAAAGTGCCGCCGAAGCCGCAGCACTGCTCCGGTTGCTGCATCTCCTTGATGCGCAGGCCCGCGACTTTTGCCAGCAGCGCGCGCGGCTGCGCCTTGACGTTTAACTCGCGCAACCCCGAGCAGGAGTCGTGATAGGTCACCGAACCGGTGAACTGACCCGGTACGCCGCTTACGCGCGCAACGTTCACCAGAAAATCCGTGAGTTCGTAAGTCTTGCGCGCCATCGCCTCAACTTGCGTTGCCAACTCGGGAAACTCCGCGAGCAGTTCCGGGTAGTGGGCGCGGATCATGCCGCCGCAGGAGCCTGAAGGCACGACCACATAGTCGCAGTCGGCGAACTCTTTCAGCATTTTTTTCGCGAGGGCTTGCGCCGCCGTGCGGTCTCCTGAGTTGAAACCGGGCTGGCCGCAACAAGTCTGACTACCAGGGACAAGAACTTCATAGCCCGCCGATTCCAGCAGCTTCAGGCTGGCGAACCCGATGCTTGGTCGCATCAAATCAACGAGACAGGTAACGAACAGGCCAACTTTCATTTTTGTTCCAAAAGCACTTCACCGCGAGGACGCAAAGGAATTCAACAGCACGGCGGAAAATCAATTCATGCCGATATCCAGTACGGGGCGCTCCAGGCCCCGGCTTCTCGTATCGTCGTGTCTGGTCTGCATCTTGGCGGCGAGACTTGAGGTCGCAGACCGCACTCGGTTACATTTATGCAGTGCAGAAACCAGAAACCATTCCGAACAAAAGGCGTCGGATCATAGCATGGGCATTTTGCGGCCCGTTGCCGTTGTGCACTGCAATTTTGGCATGTAAAATTGTGGCGTTGCACAATTGTCAATTATCCGCAGGAGTTAAGCTGAATGGAAAGTGGTATTAAGGCCAAAACATCAATCCAGGTCATTGAGCGGATGATGGACTTGTTCGATACGCTTGCGCGACACGAAGATCCGGTAAACCTGAAGCGCCTCGCCAATGCAACCAGCCTGCACCCGTCGACCGCGCATCGCATTTTGAACATGATGGTGCAGTTCCGGATGATTGACCGCATCGAACCCGGCACATATCGCCTCGGAATACGCTTGCTGGAGCTCGGCAACCTGGTCAAGACGCGCATCAACCTGCGCCAGGAAGCCCTGCCGTATATGCGCCAGTTGCACCAGGAGTTGCACGAGACGGTTAACCTCTCGGTACGCCAGGGCGACGAGATGGTCTACGTCGAGAGATTATTGTCCGACCGCACCGCCATGCGTGTCGTACATCTGATCGGTGCGCGTGCGCCGCTGCACATCACTGCGGTTGGAAAACTATTCCTGTTGGAAGACGGCCCGGCAAAATGCGCGGAGTACGCTCAACGCACCGGGCTCAAGGTGTTTACCAGGAACACCATCCGGGATTTGGCGGCGCTGAACAAGGAGCTCGACCGGGTGCGCAAGCTGGGGTATGCGCTGGACAATGAAGAAGCCGAGAATGGAGTTTCCTGCGTTGGCGCTGGTATTTACGACGACGAAGGACGCCTGGTCGCGGGCTTGTCGCTTTCAGCCCCTTCCAACCGGCTGGAGAAAACGTGGTATGTCAGGGTTAAGAAAGTGGCGGAAGAAATCTCGCGCGCACTGGGACATCTACCGGGTGCGAAAGCCGCCTGAAGTACGTACCGGGAAAGCGGACGATTCAGCCTGAAACGCGCTGCACGTCTTTCTCGATCCAGCGCTTGATCCGATTTGCATCGGCAATCCTGGAAAATTTGCCCCAGGAATCGAGCAATATGATGATGACTGGCTTGTCCGCGATCATGGCCTGCATCACCAGGCATCGTCCCGCCTCACTGATGTAGCCGGTCTTGGACAGGCCAATGTCCCACTGGCTGCTTTTGACGAGGCGATTGGAGTTGCCGTACGACAACATGCGGCGGCGACGCCTGTCCTCAGATTCAATTTTGAATGAGTCCGCGGTCGTATACTCCCGAATCAGCGGATAGGTGTGCGCTGCCGCCACCATCCTGGCCAGATCTTCGGCCGTAGATACGTTGTTGGGGCTCAGGCCGGTCGCATCGTCAAAATGGGTGTTGAGCATGCCGAGCTCTGCGGATTTCTGATTCATCGCGTCCACAAACGCACCGGTGCCGCCGGGAAAGTTGCGCGCGAGCGCCGCTGCCGCGCGATTCTCGGATGCCATCAGCGCCAGTTTGAGCATTTCGGCGCGCATCAGCGTCGTTCCGATCTGCAATTTGGAACGCGATCCCTTTATGCGATCGACATCGTGATTGTCGATATCGATGGATTCAAGCAGCGGCAGCCCGGAATCCAGAACAATCATGGCCGTCATCAATTTCGTGATCGACGCGATTGGCATTACCTGCCCGACGTTCTTGGCAAACAGCGGCTCACCGGAATCCTGATTGACCACCAAAACGGAGCTGGATCTAAGCTGCAATGCCACGGAGTGGGCCGTGTATGGGTGCAGGCGTTTCGTTGCTTTGCCCCCAGCCGCATTGGCCGGGACGCCACCGATGGCGAAGCAAAGACATAACAAACCCAACATTGCTTTCATTCGAAATTCGCCCCTGATTTAGTATCCGAGTACCCTTGATCCGGTAACTCCCGGCCTGTGTCCAATGGTGTTATGGAGGACAGGCGAACGAAGCTGATTGCAGCGTTCCCTTACGGAAACGGAGAACAACATACCAAAAATCAATGACTAAGGAAAGATATTCAATAAGTCGTTGAACTTTAAAGCCTGATGCCTTCATTATCTTGCATATTTGCATCAAACGGCCGGTCAATTACCGTCATCACGCACCCCATTCGCGCTACTAGCACTTACGGCCAGATCTGCGATTTCTACTGCCTGGGCTTCCTGTTGCTGTAAGGCCCACATGTGGGCATAGGTTCCGGCGTGCCCCAGTAAATCACGATGACTGCCTCGTTCAACGATGCGCCCGGATTCCATCACCAATATCTGGTCCGCGTCAACGATGGTGGACAAGCGATGCGCGATCGTCAGAGTGGTACGGCTGGCCGATATGCGCTTGAGCTCGGACTGGATAGCTTTCTCCGACTTGGAGTCAAGGGCAGAGGTCGCCTCGTCGAAAATCAGAATCCTGGGGTTCTTGAGCAAAGCGCGGGCAATGGCAACGCGCTGCTTCTCGCCGCCGGAAAGCTTCAGACCGCGCTCGCCCACCATGCTTTCGTAGCCATCCGGCAGCGACTCGATTAATTCATGAATATGCGCCGAACGCGCCGCGTCCAGAACCTGTTCGCGCGTGGCCAGTGGATCACCGTAAGCGATGTTGTAGTAAATGGTGTCATTGAACAGCACCGTATCCTGCGGCACGATGCCAATCGCCGCCCGCAGGCTTTTCTGTTTGACATCGCGGATATCGACCCCGTTGAGCGCAATACGCCCGCCGCTGACATCGTAAAAACGAAACAACAGCCGCGCCAGGGTGGACTTGCCGGAACCGCTCGCACCGACCACGGCGACCGTGTTTCCTTCGGGAATTGCGAAACTGATGTCATGCAGGATCGTGCGGCGCGGTTCGTAGCTGAAATTCACGGCCTCGAAGCGCACACTCGGCAATTCCGGTGCGAGATCGATCGCGTGAGGGGCGTCCTGCACCTCGCGGTTCTCGGAAAGCAAGCGGAACATCTTGTCCATGTCGACCAGAGACTGCTTGATCTCCCGATACACCATACCCATGAAATTAAGGGGAATGTAGAGTTGAATCAGCAGGCCATTGACCAGCACCAGATCACCAAGCGTGAGTTCGTGGCCCACCACACCCTGGGCCGCCAGAATCATCAGGGACGTAACGGCAATGGCGATAACCAGGCTTTGACCGATGTTCAGCGCGCCGAGGGAGGCCTCGTTCTTTACATCGGCTGATTCGAATTTCTGAAGGCTTTCGTCGTAACGGCGTGCTTCGTATTCCTCGTTGTTGAAATATTTGACCGTTTCGTAATTGAGCAGACTGTCGATCGCACGGGTGTTGGCTTTGGCATCAAGCTCGTTGGCGCGTCGGCGAATGTCCATGCGCCACTCGGTTACGGAGACCGTAAACACCAAGTAAACAACGACTGCCGTCATGGTGATGGCCACGAAGCGCCAGTCAAACTTTACCAGCAGCACGGCCGCCACCAGACCGAATTCGATAATGACTGGGACAATTGAAAACAGCATGTAACTGAGCAGCGTTGATATGCCGCGGGTACCGCGTTCGATGTCGCGCGACACGCCCCCGGTCTGGCGATCGAGGTGAAATCGCAGGCTCAGGCTGTGAAGGTGACGAAACACCTGAAGCGCCACGCGCCGAATGGCGCGCTTGGCCACCCTAACGAAAACGATGTCGCGCAGTTCCGCAAACAGCGTGGTGGACAGGCGCAGCAAGCCGTAAATCAGCAACAGCGCAAGTGGCAGTACCAGCACCGCCTGCCTGGAATCGAGCGCGTCGATGATTTCCTTCATCACCAGCGGTACACCGACATTGGCAACTTTCGCCGCTGTCAGGCACAGCAGCGCCACCGCAACCCGCCCCTTGAACTCGAGTAAATAGGGTAGCAGGGTGCGGATGTTTTTCCAGTCGCTACGGGTCCTGATCGGCGCTGCGACAGGCTGTGGAACTGCGGTTGCGTGGTTCAAGGTCGATTGGTGAAGGTTGTCTTAAAGCCGGCGTGGCCAGAATCGGGAAAGTGTAATACGACGCGAACCTGCGTTGGCAGGAGAGTAGCCCGTCAATCAGCATTCAGGCCTCATTCATGATGTATATTGACGGCTGAGGTGCGAGCGGCGGCGCGATCGCGGCAGCGCCTATTTGCGACTGATTCGAAATTTCCAGGAGAAAATGCCCGATCATGGCTGCCGTTACCCGTTGGATCGTCGGTGTGCTGATCATCTCGTTGTTGTTGTTCGCCGCCTACACATGGCTCGTTCTGAGCTGGAGCTATTCCGTCGGAGAGCGCGCCGGTTACGTGCAGAAGCTGTCGAAGAAAGGCTGGCTCTGCAAGACCTGGGAAGGCGAACTCGCGCTGGTGACCATGCCGGGAACGGTCGGCGAGAAGTTCTACTTCAGCGTTCGCGACGAGGCAACCGCGCAACAGATCAACCGCTCCATCGGCCGCCGCGTTGCGCTGCATTACGAAGAACATGTCGGAGTGCCGACCAATTGCTTCGGTGACACCGCCCATTACGTTATCGGCGTCACAGTCATCGAGGATCCGGCCCCATTGACGGCGCCGCCGGCGCAACCGGCCACGGCGCCCGCACCAGCTTCATCAACAACCTCGCCGGCGCAAAAACCGCAACCATGAACCACGCGCGTTTAGAGAAAATCTCGCGTACGCCCATAGCTTGAAATGCCTGTCAGGATGCGCACCGCGCCGTAGGCAATCCAGGTCATCACGCGCGTTGCCAGCCGCATCTGGTGAGCGTGTTGCAGAGTGACCGGTTTAGCCCCCAATGTCATGGCCAGGCGCAGGCTGTCCCGCAGCTCTGCCGCGAAGGCCTCGTTTTCCACAACCACGTTGGCTTCGCGTGCCAGCAGCAGGCTGATGGGATCGATGTTGGACGACCCTACGGTCGCCCAGCGCAAATCGACGACCGCCACTTTCGCATGCAAATAGCTGCGCTGGTATTCGTGAATCTCAATGTCGGCTTCGAGCAGTTGCTGGTAAAGGGCGCGGGTGGCATAGTGAATCAGCACATATTCGATGCGCCCTTGCAGCAGCAGGATCACGCGTACTCCCCGGCTTCTGGCTTCGATCAGTGCCTGGCGAAAACGTTTGCCGGGAAGAAAATAGGCACTGGCGATCACGATTTCCGATCCCGCAGCGCGAATGGCCGCCAGATAGGCTTGTTCGATGTCATGCCGATGGCGAAAATTATCGCGCACCAGGAACGCCGCGCGATGTCCTCCCGGGAACACGCTGCCATCCGGACGCGGGCCGAGCGGCGCGGACCAGCGCTGGCGCTTGCCCGTCCAGGCCGCGCGCATCCATGCGGAACGTACCGCAGCGTACATGTCCGCGATCATCGGGCCACGCACGCATACCGCATAGTCGAATCGCGGATGTCCCGGCACTGTCGCATCGAAATCGTCGATGATGTTGATGCCGCCGCAGAATCCGACCTTCCGGTCGATTACGACGAGTTTGCGATGCAACCGCCGCAGCCGGGTGCGCCGGAGTCTGAACAACGAAATCTCGGGGCGAAACACCAGGGACTGCACGCCTTGTGTCAGCAGCAGCGGGTGCAACCTGCGCTCGAACAAGCGCGAGCCAAACCCGTCGACCAACAGGCGAACCGTCACTCCGCGAGTGGCGGCGCGCAGCAGCGCCTGGCTGATGCGGTCGCCGGTCGCGTCCAACGCGAAAATGTAAGTCTCGAGATAGATCTCGTTTTTCGCGCTATCGATTGCCTGCTCCAACGCAGGGAAGTACTGCTCCCCATTGCGCAGCAGATCGATACGGTTGCCGTCCCTGAATTTCATACCTTTCTGATAAGCCGTGCCGACAGAGCGACGTGATCGGACAAGCGCGACCATACGCGGCCGTGATGCACGTGGGTGCGTTCGACGGAAAACCCTCGCACATATATGCGGTCGAGGCGAAGCATGGGAAACATGGCCGGGTAACTACGCGCCGGGCGGCCGGAGGTGATTTCAAATACCTCGGAAACATGCAGGGCATTCACCAACTCGGCGCTGGCAAGCCGGCGCCAATCGTTGAAATCGCCGGCAATGACCAGCGGCGCTTCGTCGGGAACCAGTTTGCGTATCCGCTCCTTCAGAAGCACGATTTGCTTGCGACGCCAGTGTCCAAGCAGTCCCAGATGCACATTGATGCAATGCAGGTTTTGCGGCCAACCCGGTATTTCGATCTCACAATGCAGCAATCCCCGGCTTTCACTGCCGTGCATGGATATATCTTCATTGTCCCATCGGTAAATCGGATACTTGCTCAGAATTGCATTGCCGTGATGGCCTTCGTCGTAGACCGCGTTCTTGCCGTAGGCAAAATCGTTCCAGATGGAATCGGCGAGAAATTCGTATTGCGGCGCCGGCGGCCAGTTGCGATGGCGCGCGGAGTGTATGTCGTGCAAGCCCTGTACTTCCTGCAGGAACACCACGTCCGCGCCGATAGCGCGCAACTTATCGCGCAGATCGTGTACCGACATGCGTTGCTTGAACTGCGAGAAGCCTTTATGAATATTGTAGGTAATAACCTGAAGCTTTTGCATTTTGTCGCCAGATCAAGGTGCGCCCACAAGGGCGTCAACGAAGCGCAGGAACGGCGCGCCGTCGGATACTTTCGATCTCAAGAACCATCGCTCGAAACCGCGCTTCCACCAGGTTGCGCACCATCAGGGTGCCTATCAGCAGGGGTACGGTAAAGTCCGGCGTGAAGCTTCCTTCATAGCGCAGGCGCAACCCGGCATCCAGAATATCGAGCTGATAGATCCCATACATCTGCTTGAAGTTGCCGGAAATCAACCGTGATTCAACCCGATGTGGCGGATACTCCTGTACTGCCAGACGCATTTGCATCGGGAACGTCAGGAACAGCAGGCTCGCTTCGCCGCGTTGGTCGACGATCACAGTCACTCCTTCGCGGGATACGACGCGGCTGTCGAGCATTCCCGGTATGAATTGCGCGAGCCGGTCGTAATCAGTCAGTACGGTCCAGGCATCCGACAGATCGGCATCGATCTCGGCCACGGCCTGAACGTCAAATCGCTCGCCGTGACGCTCGGTGTGTACGCTGATCGACGCCGCGGCACCCGGTAACGGAAACAGCAGCACAAGCAACCACGCCGCGTGACGCATCGCCGGGCTGCAGCTGTGCAGGCTGACCAACGCGGCCAGGCCGGCGTCAGGACACCGCGAGCATGCGTTCCAGCGCCACGCGCGCCAACTGCGCCTCGCGCGGGGGAACCTTGATCTGGTTGACGATCCTGCCCTGCGCCAGATTCTCCAGCGTCCAGGCCAGGTGCTGCGGATCGATGCGCGCCATGGTGGAACACTTGCATACCAGCGGCGCCATGAACTGAATCTGCTTGCCTTGCGGCTTGAACTCCTCGGCGATGCGGTTGACGAGATTTAGCTCGGTGCCAACCAGCCAGCGCGTATTCGCCGGCGCCGCGGCGATGGTCTTGATGATGGTGCCGGTTGATCCGACGTAGTCGGACAACTTGCACACCTCGAACATGCACTCCGGGTGTGAAATCACGAATCCGCCGGGATGCTGGTTGCGGAACTTGAGAATGTGCTGTGGCTGGAACATCTGATGCACAGAGCAATGTCCCTTCCAGAGCAGTATCTTCGCGTCCCGGATCTGCGCCAGCGTCAATCCCCCCAGCGGCTCATCGGGATCCCAAACCTGCATTTGCTCCAGACCGATGCCCTTCTGGTATCCGGTCCAGCGGCCAAGGTGCTGGTCGGGAAAGAACAGCACTTTTTCGCGCCGCACGAACGACCAGTCCAGAATTTTTCCGGCATTCGATGACGTGCAGACGATGCCACTGTGTTCGCCGCAAAAGGCCTTGAGATCGGCAGCGGAGTTGATGTAGGTGACCGGCGTAATTTTCTGATCCGGATCGAGCACTGCCGACAACTCGCGCCAGGCGCGCTCGACTTTCGGCAAGCTCGCCATATCGGCCATCGAACAGCCTGCCGCCAGATCGGGAAGCACAACGATCTGGCCGGACTTGCCGAGAATGTCGGCCACCTCGGCCATGAAGTGCACGCCGCAAAACACGATGTACTGGGCATCGGTACTCCCCGACAGCCTGGATAGCCCCAGCGAATCACCTGTCAGATCGGCGTGCCGGTAGACGTCCGCGCGCTGATAGTGATGGCCAAGAATGACCACGCGACTGCCAAGCGCCTTCTTCGCCGCGAGTATGCGTGCCTCACAGTCGTCATCCTGGAGCTGGCTGTAGCGGTCGAAAGCAATGGCGGTAGCGGGCATAGGGTCGGACTCCCCGTTGAATGAAATCAACGCACAAAAACCTTACCACAGTGTGACAGGGGACGGCGCCAAATGTTTCCTGCCCACCGTGGTGGATCAGTCCTTGGCTGCGCGCACCAATTCGGGAAGCGCCCGCAGCACCCTGGCATTGCTCCAGGAAAACACTTTTTCGGCGGCCTGCTCATGAGGCATCCAGACGTAGCCCACATGTTCGCGTGGCGACAAGGTGACCGGGACCGGCTCCGGCACGCGCAAGCCGAACACATGCTCCAGATTGCGCGTAACCCCAGGCGCGTAGCGCCAGCGCCATTGCGGATAAATTTCGTATTCGTTGCACAACTCCCAGTCGGTGAGCACGCCGGCTTTGGCATCCAGTCCGGTCTCCTCCTCCGCTTCGCGCGACGCCGTCTCGCGCAAGGTTTCGCCCTCGTCCTGGCTGCCCGTCACCGACTGCCAGAATCCCGGCCGGTCAGCACGCTCGATCAGTAGCACCTGCAAATCCGGTGTATGAATGACCACCAGCACCGAGATAGGGATCTTGTATGTCGTCACCGCTTGGATGGTTAAACCGTTTTCGACGTTTCGCTTTGACGCAAACGGATATGCAGTTCGCGCAATTGTTTCTCATCCACCGGGCCGGGCGCCTGGCACATCAGGTCCTGCGCGCGCTGGGTTTTCGGAAACGCGATCACGTCGCGGATGGATTCGGCGCCGGCCATCATGGTGACAATTCGATCCAGGCCAAAGGCCAGGCCGCCGTGCGGCGGCGCGCCGAACTGAAGGGCATCCAACAGGAATCCGAATTTTTGCCGGGCATCCTCCGGCCCGATGTTGAGCGCGCTGAATACCTTGGACTGGATGTCCTGGCGATGAATCCGCACCGAGCCACCGCCGATCTCCCAGCCGTTGAGCACCATATCGTAGGCCTTGGCGAGCGCTTTGCCCGGATCGCTGTCGAGAAAACCCTCGTGGCCATCCATCGGACTGGTAAACGGGTGATGCAGGGCGTCCCAGCGTTTTTCCTCGGCGTTCCAGTCGAACATCGGGAAATCCACCACCCACAGCGGCCGCCAGGCTTTTTCGGCATAGCCTTTTTCGTGCCCGATTTTGACGCGCAAGGCGCCCAGCGCATCATTGACCACCTTGGCCTGGTCGGCGCCAAAGAAAATCAGATCGCCGTCCTTCGCGCCGGAGCGCTCGACGATGGCCCTGAGCGATGCATCCGACAGATTCTTCACGATGGGTGACTGCAAGCCCTCGCGGCCTTTCGCCGCCTCGTTGATCTTGATGTAAGCCAGTCCGCGCGCGCCGTAGATGGCAACGAACTCGGTATAGCTGTCGATTTCGCCGCGCGTCAGTCTGCCCCCGCCAGGGATCAACAGACCGGCTACACGGCCATTCGGCGCATTGGCCGCACCCGAAAACACCTTGAAGTCCACCGTCTTCATGACATCGGTGAGTTCGGTGAACACCAGCGGCACGCGCAGATCCGGCTTGTCGGAGCCGTACAGGCGCATCGCTTCGGCGAAGCTGATGCGCGGAAACGGATCGGGCAGCGCGATGTCCAGCACTTCCTTGAACAGGCCGCGGATCAGGGCTTCCATCAGCGCCGTGATTTCGGCTACCCCGAGAAAAGAAGTTTCTATATCGATCTGGGTGAATTCCGGCTGGCGGTCGGCGCGCAGGTCTTCGTCGCGGAAACATTTCGTGATCTGGTAATAGCGGTCGAAGCCCGCCACCATCAGCAGTTGCTTGAACAACTGCGGCGATTGCGGCAACGCGAAAAATTCCCCGGCATGCACGCGGCTGGGCACCAAATAGTCGCGCGCACCTTCGGGTGTGGATTTGGTCAGCATCGGCGTTTCGATATCGATGAAACCTTCCGCATCAAGAAATTTTCGCACCGCCATCGCCACTTTGTAGCGCAGGCGCAGATTCTTCTGCATCTGCGGTCGGCGCAAGTCGAGATAGCGATATTCCAGGCGCACCATTTCCGACAAATTCTCGTCGTCCATCTGGAACGGCGGCGTGGCGGAGGCATTGAGAATTTCAATCGAACGCGCCAGCACTTCGATTTCGCCGGACACCAGACTGGCGTTCACCGTGCCGGCCGGGCGTGCGCGCACCAGACCGGTAATTTTCACCACGAATTCGTTGCGGATCTTTTCCGCGGTAGCAAATGTCGCCGCGTTATCCGGATCGCACACGATTTGGACCAAGCCTTCTCGATCGCGCAGATCGATAAAAATCACACCGCCGTGATCCCGGCGGCGATGCACCCATCCGTAAAGCGTGACGGTCTGGCCAAGGTGCCGGGAGGAAATGAGGCCGCTATATTCGGTGCGCATAAATTCAGGATCGGGGATCGAAGATTGAAGATCGGGCGAGACACCGCGCGTTTTCGCGCGGTCCTGGATTGACTTAGGCGCTCACTGCGCGCTGTGCGGTGCGAGCCGGGATTCCGGAGGCACCACACCCATCGAAATGATGTACTTCAGCGCCGCGTCCACGTCCATGTCGAGCTCGATGATGTCCGCCCTGGGCATCATCAGAAAGAATCCGGATGTCGGATTCGGGGTGGTGGGCACATAGACACTGACGTACTCGCCTTTCAGATGATTGGCGACATCCCCGCCCGGTTGCCCGGTCAGAAACGCGATGGTCCAGGAACCCTCGCGCGGGTACTGGACGAGCAAGGCCTTGCGAAACGCCAGGCCGGAGGAGGAGAACAGCGTGTCGGACACCTGCTTCACGCTGGAATAGAGCGATTTGACCACCGGAATCCGGTTCAGCAAGGCCTCCCAGACGGTCACCATGCGCTGACCGATGATATTGGCGCCCAGCACACCCGTGATGAGCACCACGACCAGCGTCAACACAACGCCCAGCCCGGGGATGTTGAGGCCCAGCAGGGCGCGCGGATGCCAGTTTTCCGGAAGCAGTAGCAGCGTCTGATCCAGCGTGCCCACCAGGATGCTCAACACCCAAACCGTGATGACCAGCGGAACCCAGATCAGCAGCCCGGTAATGAGATATTTTTTCAAGGTCGGTACGATCCGTCGATTGCGTTATTGCCCGGCATTACTGGCCACTGCGCTGCTGGCGGGGGCATCGGACTTGGTTTCTTCCTTCTTGGGTTTGCTCTCGACCTGCGCCTTGCCGCTGCCTTCGGACTTGTCCGCGCCGCCGGTCTTGGCCTCGCCAGACGGCTTGCTGTCGTCTTTGGAACCGCCTTCGCTTTTCTCTTCGCCAGACTTGGCTGGTTTCGATCCGCCCTTGAAGTCGGTGGCATACCAGCCACTGCCCTTCAACTGAAAGCCGGCGGCGCTGATCAGTTTGACCATCGTGAGCTTGCCGCACGCCGGACATTCCTTCATGGGTGCGTCAGACAACTTTTGCAATACTTCCTTCTTATGCCCGCAATCGGCGCACTTGTATTCGTAAATGGGCATGGTATCCCTCTCAAAAACAACGGAAATTATACCGTATCGGTCTATCCCGACACCCGAGTTTGTGAGTTTGCCTGCCTCCGTGTGGCGCATGGTGTCGTAGTCGTCTGGATCTATCCCGGCACCCGAGTTTGTGAGTTTGCCTGCCCGCGCCGCTTGCAGGCTTGCGACGACGTCCCATCGCTATAATCTCGCGCAACGCCCTTTCCGGTATTCCACGAATGATCAGCCCGCGCCCGCTGTGGCCGTATCCGCGCATTCTTGCCCATCGAGGCGGTGGCCTGCTCGCGCCGGAAAACACCCTCGCCGGCATCCGACTGGCTCGCAATATGGGTTTCATCGCCGTGGAATTCGACGTCAAGCTGACGGCGGATAGTGTTCCGGTGCTGATGCACGACGACACGCTCGAGCGCACAACGGACGGACGCGGCGAAGTTACGCAGACCAGTTATAAGGAACTTGCAAAACTCGATGCCGGCGGCTGGTTCGGCAACGAATTCAGCGGCGAACCGGTACCGAGTTTTGCCGCTGCCTCGGCTCTGTGTCGCGACGCCGGCATCTGGGCAAACATCGAAATCAAACCCTGTCCCGGACGCGAGCGCGAAACCGGTCAGACCGTGGCGCGCATGACCAAACTGCTCTGGGCCGGCGCTCAGCCGCCGCCCTTGCTTTCGTCCTTTTCGGCACTGGCGCTGGAAGCCGCCGCGGTTGAAGCGCCCGATCTGCCGCGAGCGCTGCTGGTCGACGAAGTGCAACCGAACTGGCGGACACAACTCGAGCGGTTTCAATGTGTCGCACTGCATGTCAGCCAGCTACACCTCAGTGCGGCCCTGGTCAGGGCCGTGCACGATGCCGGCTACGCCCTGTTGACCTACACCGTCAACGACTCCGAGCGGGCGCTCGACCTGCTCGAGTGGGGCGTGGATGCGCTGGTGACCGATCAACTGGACGTTATCGCACCCAATTTTGCGTGAACGGCTTTGCTTCACTGCTCAGGTGTGCGTTCACGGCCGCCCGCCGAAGCATCAAGCCGCCGACCGCGCCACCTCCGCATCATTTCGGGCACGCGGTAAAACAGCACGCAGAGAAGAAGACACGCACCATAAGTCTTAATCCCTTCTTCATCAGGGTACGCGGAAAAACTTAATGTCATTTTTCCGGTCTATCCGCTTCTAAAACAAGCCAGGACATCTTAGCTCGATTATTGTCACGAGCCAATGGCACCAGCGACGATTTACCGTCGATCAGGTGCAACCCATCAGGGAGCGCCTTCTTGCCGAAGACGGTGAGGTTGGCAGGTTCGGGCACCGGATACATCCGCACGTCATCTTCATCGCCATTCACGATTCCCGCGAGTCCCGTGCGGATTTGCCCGAGCTTCATCGATGAACAGCGGGTGGCAAAGACCGAATATTGCACCGGCACAGCGTGCTTGCACAAATAGCGATATACGCGCCCCAGACGTCGCGGCTGGGCAATGTCATAGGCGATCAACCAGTTTCTGGGCTCGTTCAGCGCCATTCGGCCAGCACCTGTTTCAACCGCCGGGCAAGGGAAAGGACAATACGCGCGCACTGTGCATCGAGCTTTTCGGACACCGCATGGAAGACTTTCAACGCCAGCGCCTCGTCGTTAAGTTCCTGCCCCATGTTCCCGCGCACTTCGATCCGCAGGCCGAGTTCCAGTACCCGCGCCAGATCGTCGAGAAGATTGAGGGGCGTCCCGCCGGCGCCCCAGTGTACGGGCTGCAAGCCGGCATGGTGCAATCCGGTGGCGGCAAGCGCTACCAGGGCCGCGCGCCACACACTGACCGTTTGCTCGACCGGACCTGGATTGGCGGGCTCGTACACATACTTCTTCACCATGTCCGCGAACTCCCCGTAATCAAGCGGGCCGCCGGCCGCCTCCCTCGCCGTTCGCCATTCGCGCAGAATCCGCATGCGCGTCGCCCGCAGCCAGTTGCCGTAAATCTCGCGCCAATCCTCTCGATCGAGAAGTTCGTCCATATCCTCTGACAATCGCGAAGAAGCCGGGTGCGCTGGTTGCAACAACCCCAACGCGACCCCGCTCCCGGCGACAATGACAATCGGAATCCCGGATTGCAGGCAGGCCTCGAGCGCCGCCGCGCTCCAGTCGACCCGATTGCTCGCGATCACGCGCGAGACCCGGTACAGGGGATAGCGCGCCTCGCAACGGCCGGACGAGCGAACGCGAAGCGCGGCACCGTCCGCGTCTACCCGCGCCTTCACGCGCGCGCACAGGTAAAGCGGCCTGCGGCAATATTCCGGCTGACCGGAGCGTCCGTCGAACGATACCGGGGGCTGCGCCACACCCGGCGCAACGCAGCGAGCCGCCAGAGCGATCGACGGCTCCATCAATCCTCCCATCCTTGCGCGTCGGCCTCAGCGAGCAATGGCTCGCCCTCCTCCCTGAGGGCCGCGGCAACACCGGCACATTGACGCCGCAGCCAGCGCCGTGGAATGGCCGCGAAGGTTTCGTAACCTGAATAAAACGCCTCGCGCCCCGCCTTGCCAAGCAGACAAGCGCCCTTGTCGAGCGAAAAATTTTCGGCACGCAGCGTCCGGTCCCGAAACATCGACCACACCCATGCGTCCGCGCGCGGCCGCAGCGGCTCGATCAGGTCGCAGGCGAGGGACTCGCGTCCATGCACCGGCCGGTGATAGAAACCGATCAGGGGATCGAGCCCCGCCGCGTACCCCGCGCGAACGGCGTCGAAATGAAGCATGGTGTAAGTGAGGGAAAGCGCCGCGTTGACCGGATCGCGCGGCGGCCGGCGATTGCGGCCGTGAAAACCGAGGCTCTCCGGAAAAAGCGCGCACAGTCCGCGAAAGTACGCCGCGGCGCAGGCTCCTTCGATGCCGCGGACGCTCGCGGCGACCGCGTCCGTGTTGTCCTCCAGCGAACGCAGGGCCGATTCCACCGACTCGATCGCGTCGAACAACGATTTCCTTTCGTCGGGCCGCTGCGCCAGCGCCTTGCGCAGAAGCCGCAACTGCGCGCGCGCCTTGCGCAGAACGATTCGCCGCGACCAGGCATCGCACCAAACGGGATCGAGCGCGGACTGGTACTGCGCCAGCCGAGAAGCATCGTGGGAACGCCGGCTTCGGCCAGGCGCGCCAGCACACCGGTATCGAGTCGGATCGTGCCCTGCAATACCACCCGATCGAGGAGCTTCAGTGGCACGCTGCCGCGGCGCTCGCCGTCCTCGTACATCGCGAGCGCGGCGCCGTCGGAGCGAACCTCGATATTGTTGCGATCGATGACCAGCGTCGCCATGGTCAGGAGAGATAAAAGTAAGGCGTATCGGCGGGCTCTATCGCCTTGCCCAGGGTATGCACGCGGGCCCGCGGATCGAGCCGCAGCAGCAGGAAGCTGCCCTCGTCCTCCTCCAGCACCAGGGCCATGTCGTGCAGCAGGTGAGCCTTTTCGCCGTCGGTCAGGAAGCACTCGTGCACCGACTTCTGCCCGCCGGTCGAGTAGCCCTTTACGAGTTCCAGCGCCGCGCGCAGACGGCGCGGGTGGGCGACGTCGTAGGCGGCGAGATAGAGCGAGCGGGTTTGCATGGGTGCCTCCGTTCTCCGTTTACTGCACGGGTCGGCGGCTCCTGGAATTCCCCGCGCCCCGTCACATGGGAGACACTATAGCCGGGCGGCAAACGGAATTCGGGGACGGCAAGCTTGCGGTTGAGGGGCACGGTGTGCCCTGATTGGCAACGCTAATGATGTGCGCGGATTTCGCGCTGCGCTCAGGACGCGCCCACCCATTCGCGCAGGTGTTTGGCCAAGTTCCGCAGTTGACCGGTTTCGACGATGCGGATACGCAAGTCCTCTGCTCGCTAACGGTCCCACTTCCCAAGCGGTTGATAGCTCACGAGCGCACCGCGTGTATTCAGCCCTCCCAGTGCTGTCAGAGAATCAAGTTTATATAAACTTTCCGCGCCCGGACCGTCTGCTGCCGGGTGGGCCGCGCGCGCCTCCAAAAATCGCTTTGTCTTGCATTCCACCAGAAACAGCCGGTTGTGCGCGAGAAAAGCGACATCGATCTCATTGCGCGCGCCCTTGACTGACTCGACGACCAGACCGCGGGCATGCTCCTGTACCCCGAGTTCTTCCGCGCAACGGGTCAAAACGCGCGTGATATGCATTTCCATCCGCCATTGATAAAGAAACGTGTGGCCTCATCCGGAAAAACCAACTCTTGCTTTTCGATGCGGGCAAGGCCAAAACGAGTGAGTTTGTCTAACAACTCATCGAGGCGATGGTCGCTGCCGTAATGGCGCAGCCCCGCGCGAAGCGTACCCTCCGCACTTTTAGCCAAAGCGTTCAGGGTGCGCAAAGGATCGCCGAAGCGCTCCACCTCCTTGACGAATTCCTCGGCGTACTCAACATGGCTCTCCGGATATTCGCGCCGATCGCGGTCCATTTCGTGGAAACCGTGGATTGTCAGGAAGTCCGCGAGTCCGACGCGATCTTCGATGGCAAACGGCGGCTCTCCGGCAAAGAGCGGTAGGATTTGGTTCTTCGCCGGATGCACATAGAATATCGGCAACTTCTCGGCGCGGAACACTTCCTGTGCGGCGATCGCCATCGGCTTGGTGACGCCTGTCACGTTGAGAGCCAAGTCCGCCCCCTCGCGCTTGGCAACAAGCTCAAGCAGGGCATCCTGGGCGCTCGAAATGTCCCATGCATCCTCGATCTCGTGTTCGGTCACTACTACGCCACGATGCTCGATTGCCTGCTTCAGCCATGATGCGCGCTCCCGCATTTGCGCACTGACGACGAGGATTACCTCGCGTGGCCGAAATCGCGCATCGAGCACGGGAATGAAATTAGGGGTGGCCTGCTCCGAAACCAGGCACACGGGAACGTCGTGGCGGCGGATGGCCATTACTGCTCGGCTGGCGGCGGTTCAGCGATCAGTTCCGCGCGGATACGCTCCATACCGGATTTCAGTGCGGGGAGGCGGGTTTCAATGAGATCCCAGATTCGCTGGCTATCAAGCCCCAGATAGCCATGAGCCGGGCAATGAGCTTGTCGTCCTTCCAGGTTCTGGTGAAATGATGCCGTTCCGCGCCTTTCAGACCGGAGCCCGCGATCAGCGGGTGGCCGGTGTGGACCTCGCGCTGAATGGGGTTGTCGATCGCGCCGACGGCCTGTCCAGCGCCCATGTGCACCGGGCTGACGCGGGTGTAGAAAACGAGTTGTTGAGCTTCGAACATGAAGGTTTTCCTCTATTCGGGATCGGATGCCGCCTGACGCGCCAGACGGGCGAGCGCTTCTCGCAACAGGGCTGCGTCGGCCTGGTCTTTCGGGCGTTCGCTATGTTGTTTGGTTTCGAGCAGCCCCTGCAGATCGAGCACGGGAATCGGTTCGCCGTCGATAATCAGCCGTTGTGCGTGTTGCTCCAGGATTGCAAAGGAGACCCCCGCCACGCTCGGCATGACGTCCACGGTGAATGCATCATTGATGCGGATTGCGTGAAGCAGATCGGCGGCGAACGGGTCATCCTCCCCCGCCAGTTCGGCCGCGACACCGTCAGGCAGCTCGGCCAACGCGGCCACCCAACGCCGGTTGTTGTCCGGATCGGGCGCGACCGCGATATCGATGTCGGTGGTCATGCGAACCAGGCCGTGCGCGGCCAGCGCATAGCCCCCGACCAGAACGTAACGCGCACCGTGGCGATTGAGTCTTCGGGCAAGATCGAGCACGTCTTCCCACAGAGCCGGGCGCGTAAAGTTCGGTTTGCTCATGCTCGACCCGTGGACTGCCCCGGTTCCGCCGTAATGGCATCGGCCTGCCACCGTTCCCAGTCCGCGTTCGCTTCCCGCAAACTCCGGTAACGGAAGACGCCCTTGGGTATGCTTGTTCGAACGGGCGCCATGCGCGCCACCCAGGCCCGCTCTTCCGCGCTGGGCAAGCGCGGCTCGCTCAGGAGGGGCGTTTGCCGGCGTCCGATCACTCGCGAAAATTCGCTCACTGTTTTCCTTTCCAATTTGCCAGCCAGGCACGGTTGAAACCTTCCGCACGGCGTTGCCTGTCAGGATTATCGCCCCATAACCCGCTTGCCACCCATGCGGCAAGCTCGCCGGCATCGCCTTCGAGTCGATCGAACCAATAAACGCTGCCAGCCGGAGCGACGCGCTGCGCGGTCTTGGGTCGCCAGTTGGCAAGAACCCAGCCGGAAATCGTGTCGAAGCGCGGCACCGCCGCGCATGCCAGGCGCGCCGAGAAGCCCTCGCCTTGCAGGCGGAAATCGCGTTCGCCTTGGCCATTAACACCGTCCGGCAACCAGCCACCCGTAAAGATGCCCGGCGTGGCGAGGATCAGGCGAAAGCGCCGGTCCGCGGCAATGCTTGGCGGCGCGGCCGGCGGCGCATAGTCGCAACGGGTGTAGGTCGCGCCCTTGCCGTCACCCCCCAGTCGCAGCCGGCCGCTATCCGGCAACTGACCCTGCCCGACCTGAACGTACTTCATCTCTTGCTTAGGCCAAGTGTCATTATCCAACTGGCCGTCGTTCCAATGCTTCAGCCGCAAACGCACCAACGACTGACGCGACTCGGAATCCGACGCCGCGCCAAATAGCTTACCTTCTGCGGTGCGCAGATCATCAACATTGAAGTGGACTTGCGCTTCACCACCCGCCGCCACTGCCGGATCTGCGCCTTGATCGGCGGCGTGCGCCATTGCGTTTGCTGCTCTGCGTTGCCAAGAAAAGCGGGAGTGGCGAAGGCGACTTGGTAGTCGAGTTTTTTCATTAGTCGCATTCCAAGAGGCCCGTCGCGCCCTCAAGCGTCAGCGCCGGAATCTCCGGCATGGTGGCGCCGGCGATGCCGCGCATCTCGCCGTACATCCCAGCCGTATTCGTGATGACCCGCTCGATCTGTTTTTCGCGTTCCTTCCACAACCGCTCCATAGCGCGGCGTTCGCGGTTGACTTGGTCCTGCATTTCCGTGAATGCCTCGACAATGCCATGGACGCGCTGGCGGAACAGATCGCCCGCGAGATACCGGTAGAGGTGTTCCATTTTCTCGTGCTTGCCTTCGGAGGCTGCGTGAGCGAAGGCGACCTGGATAAGTTGCTCGCGCAGCGCGGTCGCGAGCGCCGGCCATGCGCGCAGACTCGCGATCCACACGCCGTCGATCTGTCCGAACTCACCGAATTCCGGGGGCAGCGCGACCGAAACCAGCACCGCGAGACTGGCGCTTACCGCACGTTGGTCCTCCTTGAGCTTGTCGAGCCACGCCGAGCCGGGGAAATCGGTAAAGCTCACCGTCGAGTGCGAGTGGAATCGCAACCGGTAGCAACCTACTACAAGCGACAACGCATCCACGCGCCTGGGGCAGCCTCTTGTGAATGGTGGTCTGACATCGCCAATCCTCGCGACTGCGCAGGTTCAGCGCACCGGGCAAGTAACCGCCCGCTGCGCGCGATGATTAGGCCGCCGAACGCCCGGCCTGCGGATCGCGCAGCGCGGCGAGCAGTTCCGCCTCGCTGGCCTTGGCGAGCTTGACGTGGCGTTCCTTGACATGACCAAACCCGCGGATGTCTTCCGGAATGGCGGCGATTTTTACCGCCAGGAAATGGTTGTCGGGCTCGAGGCGGACGAGGATGTCGTCGATCGCGGCTTCGTAGTCGGCGATCAACCGGCGTTCCATGCGACGCTCGGCGGTGTAGCCGAAGATGTCGAAGGCCGTGCCGCGCAGGCCGCGTAATCTGGCGAGCAGCTTGAAGGCGGTGAACACCCAGCTTCCGTATTCGGCCTTGCGCAACTCGCCGCTCACCGGATCGCGTTTCGAGAACAGCGGCGGAGCGAGATGGAAATGCAGCTTGTAGTCGCCTTCGAATTGCGACTTTATCTTTTCCATGAACACCGGATCGGCGTACAAGCGCGCGACTTCGTATTCGTCCTTGTAAGCCAGCAGCTTGAAGTAATAGCGCGCCACGGCTTCGGCCAAACCGGTGAACCCTCTGGCCTGTGCGCTCTCGGCCAGCTTCACGCGCTCAACCAGACGGCGATATTTTTCCGCGTAAGCGCTGTTCTGATAGCCGGTTAGAAACTCGACGCGTTTCGCCATCATCTCCTCGAAACTCTGCGCCAGTCTGGTCACCGCCGCGGTTGCCGGTTTCGGCGCCACCAGCCGCTCGACCGCCGGCAGGTCCGCCGCCGCACGCCGGCCCCACAGGAAAGCCGCCTGGTTCATTTTTACCGCCGCGCCGTTGAGTTCGATGGCCTTGTTGATGGCTTCGGCGCCCACCGGTACCAGACCGCGCTGATAGGCGTAGCCCAGCATGAACATATTTGTCGCGATGGAATCGCCGAGCAAGGCGGTGGCGATGCGCGTGGCATCGACGAATTCGGCGTTGCTCTCGCCCACGCCTTTGGCAATGGTGCGCTTGAGCGATTGGCCGGGAAACTGGACATTGGGACTGCGCGCGAATTCGCGCGTCATTTGCTGATGGGTGTTGACGATCATGCGCGTGCCTTCGCGCGTGGTATCCATGGTTTTCTGGCTGGCGGAGACCACCATATCGCAACCCAGCACCAGTTTCGCGCCGCCCGAACCCAGGCGCACGGTCTTGATGTCCTCGGCATGCGTGGCGATCTGCAAGTGGCTCCACACCGCGCCGCCTTTTTGCGCCAGGCCCGCCATGTCCAGCGCGCCGAAGCCCTTGCCTTCCATGTGCGCGGCCATGCCCACAATCGCGCCGATGGTCACCACGCCGGTGCCGCCGATGCCGGTGACCATGATGCCGTAGGGATCGCGCAATTCCGGCAGCGCGGGCTCGGGAAGCGCGGTGAACAGGTTCCGCGCGGATTCCGCGGGCGCGGCCTCGGCGCCGCGCCCCTTGCGCAACCCGCCGCCATGGACGGTAACGAAACTCGGACAGAATCCTTTGACGCAGGAATAATCCTTGTTGCAGGCAGATTGATCGATCGCGCGCTTGCGCCCGAATTCGGTTTCCAGTGGCAGCACCGACACGCAATTCGATTTCACGCCGCAATCGCCACAACCTTCGCACACCAGATCGTTGATGAATGCGCGCTTGGCGGGATCCGGGTACTTGCCGCGCTTGCGGCGGCGGCGCTTTTCCGCCGCGCAGGTCTGGTCGTAAACAATGACCGACAGCCCGCTGACTTCGCGAAATTCGCGTTGTACCGCGTCGTAATCATCGCGATGATGAATGGTGACACCGGGCGCCCATTGCGTGCCGGGTGCATATTTCTCCGGCTCGTCCGTAACGACAGCGATTTTCTTCGCGCCCTCGGCGTACACCTGCAGGGTGATCTGGGGGACCGTCAGGTCGCCATCGAGCTTCTGGCCGCCGGTCATGGCCACCGCATCGTTGTACAGAATCTTGTAAGTGACGTTCACGCCCGAGGCCGCGGCGGCCCGCACCGCCAGCAGGCCGGAGTGATAGTAAGTGCCATCGCCAATGTTCTGGAACATGTGCGAAGTCTTTACGAACGGCGCCTCGCCCACCCAGCTTGCGCCCTCCCCGCCCATTTGCGTATAGCCCTGCGTGTTGGGGTCCGTCCACTGGATCATGAAGTGGCAGCCGATGCCGGCGAGCGCGCGCGAGCCTTCCGGCAGCTTGGTACCGGAGTTATGCGGGCAACCCGAGCAGAAATACGGCGTGCGTTCCATCGCCGGGGTTTCGAGCGCGCGGGTTTCCAGCCGCTCTTGTTCGGCCACCCGCGCCGCGAGTTGCGTATCGTTCGCGCGAGCCAGCAGCCGGCGTCCTATCGCAATGGCGATTTCATTGGGGTCGAGCGCCGCGTTGGAGCGCATCAGCACTTTGCCCAGCTCATCGCGCTTGCCGACAATTTCCGGCGCACCGGCTTTGCGATAAAGAATGTCCTTGAGCTGGGGTTCGATCAGGCCGCGTTTTTCCTCGACCACCAGAATTTTTTCCAGGCCTTCTGCGAATTTCAATACACCTTCGGGTTCCAGCGGCCAGGTCATGCCGATTTTGAACAACCTTATGCCCAGACGGCGCGCCTCGGCATCATCAATGCCGAGATATTGCAAAGCCTGGCGCACGTCCATGTAAGACTTGCCGCAGGTGGCGATACCCAGTTTGGCATCCGGGGCATCGATCACCACCTGGTCGATCTGATTGGCGCGCGCGAAGGCTTTGACCGCTTCGAGCTTCACGTTGTGCAGCCGCGCTTCCTGTTCGAGCGGGGTATCCGGCCAGCGGATGTTGACGCCACCTTCAGGCATCGTGAAATCCGCCGGAATCAGAATACGCACCCGCTCCGGACTGACATTCACCGACGCGCTGGCATCGATGGTGTCTTTCATCGACTTCAATCCCACCCAGCAACCCGAGTAGCGCGACAAGGCCCAGCCGATCAGCCCGTAGTCGAGCAGCTCCTGCACACCGGCGGGATTCAGTATCGGCATCATGGCGTCCACCATGGCAAATTCGCTCTGGTGCGCCGTGGTGGACGATTCGCAGGTGTGGTCATCGCCCATCAGGCAGATAACGCCGCCCTTCGGTGCCGAGCCCGCGAGGTTGCCGTGGCGGAAGGCATCTCCGGTGCGATCCACGCCCGGGCCTTTGCCATACCAGATGGCAAACACCCCGTCGTATTTGTTGTCGCCATCCAGATGCGCCTGCTGCGTGCCCCAGCACGCGGTGGCAGCCAGGTCCTCATTGACGCCCGGCTGGAACACGATGTGATGCGCACTGAGGTGTTTCTGCGCCAGCCACAACTGCTGATCGAACTGGCCAAGCGGGGAACCGCGATAGCCCGAAATATAACCGCCGGTATTCAGACCCACCGCCACATCGCGCAGCCGCTGCATGATCGGCAGCCGCACCAGCGCCTGCGTGCCGGTGATGAACACGCGGCCGGTTTCAAGGGTGTATTTATCGTCGAGCGAGACTTGCGTGAGTGCCATGGATTACCCCGGAGTTTCCTATTCGGAACGGCCGTAGAGGGTTGACCGTCAATTCCGGCCATTTTCCCGGAAAACGAAGCTAATCTCCACCCAATTAATTCTTGCGGAAACGGCAAGCCCAACACTTGTCCCTGCCGCAGCGGGCGGAATTTCCTTACGACACCGAGAATTGGTTCGCCAGACCCGGCAATGTCATGTTCTCGAGAATGGCATCGTGCGCAATGAGCACGTAGCGCCAGGGTTTTCCGTGATGGCTCGCGGCATGTTCCGATGCGTTCCGACACCACTTGATCGCCGTATCCTTCTTTGCCAGGACGATCGGATCGTCCATCTGGTTGCGTGCCTTGGCCTCCAGCATATAGATCGTATCCGCGGTCTCAGCCACAAAATCGGGTTGATACTCGTGGTGTTGCGCGCCTTGCCGGTAATCCATAAGGAACTGCCCTATCACCGGCTTGAACCACTTGGTCGCTTCGCGTTCGAGAATCACGGCGAGCTTGCGCTCCGCATCGGAGTCAAACTTCTGCACCGGATACAGGCAGCGGCTGAAGCCTCCGAACAGGTACTTCGCCATGTTGCTCTTGTCTGAGGGTGACACGCGGTAGTCAGCCGGTGGCTCTTTGATGGAATAGGTGTAGGCGCTGGGCTTGAGTTCCGTAAAACCCCTGCGGATGATTACTTCGTAGCCGGCCACATCCTCCCAGTAATGCTCCTGCATCTGGGTGTGGATGAAGCGAGCGATGTCGCGCTGGTAGCAGCGCAGTACCTTGCGCGTCTCGTCCTCGGACAAGTAACGCTGAAGATGCGTCACAGTCTGCGCCGCCAAGTCATACAGCAGATCGGCATGCACGTCGTAGGAAACGTCGTTGAAATCGACGAGTCCGCTGACCACGTAGTCCTCCAGGCGCGCTTCATCGATTCCGCCACGGCCAAGCGCGACGACTTCTGATCCGCCAGTGCGCAGATACCTGACCCACAAGTCCTCGTCCACAGCCGGATACTTCAGGGCGTCCAGCTTAAGCCGGAACGGCTTGAAACCCGACTTTACCTCGCCCTTGGGCAGCACCTGAATGCGCGGAATGTTAATCGTCTGCTGCGTGACCAGCGCGACAGTCCTGGCCACCACCGCCGCGATGTCCGGCTTCTCCGCGACGCCTTCCAGTTCCAACTGAGCAGGCTGGCGTTGTTCCTCGACGGCCTTGACGATGGCGGCCTGGATTTCCGGCCTGTTCAGGTGCTCGACCGTAGGCAGCGTCTGCGGCTGATTCTCCATCTTGCGGATCACCTCATAGGCGATCTGCGCTACCTTCTGCTCTTCCGGTTTTGTGAAGAGCGGTGCTACGTCCTGCCCGGCCATCGTCGTGCTGCTCGTCACCTGCGCCGGTTGCAGCCCCAGTCGTGTCGCAAGCTGCGACTGCGAAACCATGGTGCCGGTCTTCTGCGTGAGCAAATCAGGGTCGAGCATCACGGTCTGCATGCGGATCGGGGAATCCGGTTGGTTGGCCGCGTCGATGATCTCCTGAAACTTGTCGTGGGCGACGATGTTGAGTCTGTCCACCGTCGTTACACCTGTGCGCTTGCCGTAGGGCAGGCGCAGACCGCGGCCGATCGACTGCTCGATCAGGATGCGTGCGTTGGCTGCGCGCAGTGGGACGATGGTGTAGAGGTTGGTCACGTCCCAACCTTCTTTCAG
>JANLTJ010000277.1:0-6666 GCA_031362885.1 Betaproteobacteria bacterium | reverse complement strand
TGGTATTACGCGAGCCTGCTGCTCTGCGCAGGTCTGCTGGTGCCGGCGCTGCGGCGTCCGCCGCCGGTAGAAGCCGCAACGCCGGCCATCGAAGGTGCGATGGCTTCCGACCGTCCGATGCAGGCCGGGGATGTCGATGTGCTGGGGCTGCGCAACATCGCCTGGGCGCTGTCGCGTTTTCTGCGCAACGAGAATACCGAAGCGCCGCTGACGGTTGCCATTACCGGCGAATGGGGCACGGGAAAAAGCTCGCTGATGAATGCCTTGCGCGAGGACATCGTTCAGTACGGTGTGCGCGCGGTATTGTTCAACGCCTGGCACCATCAGAAAGAAGAACATCTGCTGGCTTCATTGCTTGAAGCGGTGCGTCAGCAGGCGATTCCACCTGTAACAAAACCTTCGGGTCTGCTGTTCAGGGCGCGCCTGGTCTGGGGTCGGGCCAAGCGCAGGCCGGTTTCGACCCTTGTGCTATTCGCGCTGGCATTGCTCTTCGCCGGATACGTCTCGAACGGGTTCCCGGCGCGGCTGACCGACATTGCCGATATCGCGTCGAGGCCCGATCTCGAGGATTTCGGAAAGCTGGTACTGGCCGCGGCGGGCCTGTCGCCCCTGATCGGCTTGCTCAGAGCCCTCAAACCTTTTGGCGCCTCGCCCGCGGCATTGATCGCGAACGCCGCCTCGGGATTGCGCCAGTCGGACGCGCAATCGCGCACTGGTTTCCGCGATCGGTTCGCGGCCGAATTCGGGGAAGTCACGCAAGCGCTGGGCGTACGCACGATGCTGATCATGATCGATGACCTGGATCGCTGCCGGCCGGACAGCGTGCTGGAGGTCATGGAAGGCATCAATTTTCTGGTCAGTTCCGGCGCATGCTTCGTGGTGCTGGGCATGGCGCGCGAGCGCGTCGAACGCGCGGTGGGGCTGAGCTTCAGGGAAATCGCCAGGGAAATGGTTTTGCCTCAGGACGAATCGGGCAACGGCGCCGACAAGGATGCACGCGAAAGAGAAAAAGAGACCCGCGAGCGGCAGGCACGCTGGGAATACGGACGGCATTATCTGGAAAAGTTGATCAACATCGAAATTCCGGTGCCGGTGATACGCAGCGAGCAGGCCGCGCGGTTGCTGCAGGCGGACCAAGCCAACCGCGTGACGAGCCTGTGGAAACGCGGGGCGATGGGAACGCTGCAAGCGCTCACAGCAGGCGTGGCGCTGTTGCTGGCGGCGGCGGTGTTCCAGTACGGCCATGAACTGCCTTCCTGGAAACCGGACACGAACCGGGAAGACGTCAAACCAATCGGAACCGGCGCGCCGGCGCCGTCAATCCCGTCTGCCGTGTCCCCACCGGTACTTAAAGATAAAAATGATCCTGTGAAACCCTCTCAAGAGCTGCGCACGCGCCGTGCCGAACTGATACCCGGTCAGAAAGACGGCCCGGGCTGGAGTTGGATGCTGGCGGGATTCGTGTTGCTGGTCATCAGCGCAGTCGCGCTGGTGCTGTCGCGCCCGCACATTGTGGTCAGGGATTCGAAGAGTTTCCGAGATGCGCTGGCCATCTGGGATGACGTCATAGCCTCGACCCAGAATACGCCGCGAAAACTCAAGCGCTTCATGAACCGCTTGCGCTGGCTGGCGATGCGCACGCGCAAGATTGAACCGGCGCCCGGCGCATGGGGCCGCGTCAGGCAGGCATGGGATGAGTTTCGTGGACATGGTGCGGCAGAGGCGCCCGGACAAATTCCCGAGGCGATGCTGGTCGGGTTGGCGGCGATGCGGGCGGCGGATGCAAACAAGGATAAGAATGCTTTGGAGCTGGCCTTTGCGACGCATGCCGCTGGCGCAGGGTCCGATTCAACTTTCGGTAACTGGCCGCCGACGCCCGAGCAGATGGCATTGTTCGACGAATTGTCATGCGCCGTGCGGATGGAGTGAGCGGTGGATTGATTGCGCGAATAATGGAGTACGCTGGAATGAAGTCGGCATCCATCCCCGTGCGCTGCTGATGAGGGCTGAAGAAGATGATGAAAAAGTCTCAATTCAAAAACTCGCCCTCACCCGCCGCTATCGCGTCGGCCTCTCCCGGAGGGAGAGGCGAAATTCTATCCCTTCGCCTAAAGGCGAGGGGTTTACGGATCCCCTATCGGGGACTCTAAAAAAATCTGCCTCGTAATTATTCGACGAGGCTTGAGGGAAACTCCGAAAATCAAGAGTGACTACGGATCGCGCTACTTCTTCACCAATTCCACGCGCCGGTTCTTCGCGCGACCTTGTTCCGTCCGATTATCCGCGACCGGGTTTTCCTGACCAAAGCCTGACGCCCTCAGGCGTCCCTTGTCGATGCCACCGGCAATGATTGCCGTCATGACGCTCTTCGCGCGGTTTTCCGACAGGGTTTTATTGGTGGCGGGTTTTCCTGCGTTGTCGGTGTGGCCCTCAATCGCAATGCGGATGGCGGGCGCGGATTTGAGCATGGACACAATTTCCTTGACAGTGGCCTGTCCGTCGGCTTTCAGATCCGATTTGTCGGTGTCGAAGTTTATGTATAGCGCGATGAATCCGTTTTTGTTTAGTTCGTCGAGTAATTTGTTGGCGGTGACGGCTTGCTGCATGGCCGCTTTTTCGACAATCGACAATTTGTAGCTTTGGATGGGGGCGCCGAATATGTCGGGCTGCACGCGCACCCAGATTTCTTTGCTGCCGGAAGTCATTTTCAGCGTGGTTTCTCCGCTGTCACTGCCTTTGGGCAGACGCTCATAGATCACCTCGCCGCCGATACTCTTGATTGCATTCTGGTAATTCCGGATGAGTTGAAGAGCGCTGGGTTGCTTGCCGGCATCGTTGTAGAAATAGCGAATGATCGTGGCGTCGCCCTCGATGGATTGGCGTTCCGATTTTCCGCTTTTGGTGTCGACCACGACTTCAACGGCATTGTAGTTTTTCGAATATTCAGTGATACGAGAATCGGGATAACGCGACAAAAGCGGATGATCCTTGGCATCAGGTATGTCTTCGGCTGCCGAGGCGGTTGTGACGGCAAGCAGGGACGCACAGACCCAAACCGCGGTTATATATTTGCGCAATGATCCGCGAAGAAGGCAAATGTTCGGCATGTGAGCTTGCGTGGCTGTCATGAGATGAGTCCTCAGTGAAGTGATCGACGTGGACGAAATGCTACATCAATTCTTTCAAAACTGATCGCGTCTGCGCCGTGCGCGCCGCCACGTCAGGCATAACAGCGCCGATGCGCAGCCGATCCGGCCCACTCAGCTTGAAGTTCTTGCGGGACTGCACAAGGCGGATGATTTTTTCCGGGTTGATCGGTGGGTTGGGGATGAATTGCAGGGTCAGTGCTTCCGGGCCTGCGTCGATGCGTGCGATTCCGAAAGGCTGCGATGCAATCCGCAGGCTGTGGGTGTCCAGCAGGCATTTGACTGATTCCGGCGGCAGGCCGAAGCGATCCACCAGTTCTTCCTGCATGCGTTCGAGTTCGTCTTCGGATTCGCAATTGGCCAGCCGCTTGTAGAGCACCAGGCGTTCGTGAATGTCGGCACAGTAGTCCGCCGGCAGCAATGCGGGGGCGTGCAGGTTGATTTCGGTGCCGAGATTGAAGTTGCCGGAGAGTTCAGGTTCCTTGCCGGCCTTGAGTGACTTTACCGCCGCGTTGAGCATTTCAGTGTAAAGCGCGAATCCGATTTCCTGCATTTCGCCGCTCTGGGATTCACCGAGGACTTCACCGGCGCCGCGGATTTCGAGGTCGTGCATGGCGAGATAAAAACCGGAACCCAGCTCTTCCATCATCTGGATGGCTTCGAGGCGTTTTTTCGCCTGCGTACCGATGGCGTCCTCGTCAGGGGTCAGCAGATAGGCGTAAGCCTGGTGGTGCGAGCGGCCGACGCGGCCGCGCAGTTGATGCAGTTGCGCGAGGCCGAAGCGGTCGGCGCGGTTCATGATGATGGTGTTGGCGGTCGGCACGTCGCTACCGGTTTCGATGATGGAGGTGCACAGCAGGACATTGAAGCGCGCCTGGTAGAAGTCGCGCATCGCGAGTTCCAGTTCGCGCTCGGGCATCTGGCCGTGGGCGATGCGGATGCGCGCCTCGGGCAGGAGCTTTAGCAGGCGCTCTTCCATGTGGTGAATGGTGTCGATCTCGTTGTGCAGGAAATACACCTGGCCGCCGCGTTTGAGTTCGCGCAGCACCGCTTCGCGGATCAGACCATCGCTGATCGGGGAGACGAACGTCTTGATGGCGAGACGGCGCTGGGGCGCGGTGGCGATGACGGAGAAATCGCGCAAGCCTTCGAGCGACATGGCGAGTGTGCGCGGAATCGGCGTCGCGGTCAGCGTCAGCACATCGACCTCGGCGCGCAGTGCCTTGAGTTGTTCCTTCTGGCGCACGCCGAAACGGTGTTCCTCGTCAATGATGGTCAGGCCCAGATTCTTGAACTTCACGCCGCGCGAGAGCAGCTTGTGGGTGCCGATGGCGATATCGACTTTTCCGTCCGCCAGCCCTTCCAGCGCCACAGAAGATTCTTTCGCCGAACGAAAGCGCGACAATTCGGCGATCTTGACCGGCCAGTCGGCGAAGCGGTCGGAGAAGGTCTGGAAATGTTGTTCGGCGAGCAGGGTGGTGGGCACCAGTACCGCAACTTGTTTGCCGTCGGCCACCGCGACGAAGGCCGCGCGCAAAGCGACTTCGGTTTTGCCGAAGCCGACATCGCCGCAAATGAGCCGGTCCATCGGCTTGCCGCTTTGCATGTCGGCAAGCACGGCTTTGATCGCCGCTTCCTGATCGCCGGTTTCCTCGAAAGGAAAACCTTCCCGGAAAGCTTCGTAATCGTGCGCCTTGAGTTTGAAGGCGTAGCCCTGGCGCAACTCGCGCTGCGCATAGAGGTTAAGCAGCTCCGCGGCGGTATCGCGCACTTGCGCAGCGGCACGGCGGCGCGCTTTTTCCCATTGCTCGGTGCCCAGCTTGTGCAGTGGGGCGGCTTCTTCGGAAGCGCCGCTGTAGCGGCTGATGACCGCGAGCTGCGAAACCGGGACATAGAGCTTGTCACCGGCGGCGTATTCGAGGGTCAGGAATTCGGTTTCGCCTTCTCCCAGATTCATGATGGCGAGTCCGAGGTAGCGGCCGATGCCATGCTGGGAATGCACCACCGGGTCGCCGACCTTGACTTCGGACAGGTCGCGCAGCATGCCTTGCGCACTGGCACGGCGGTCACGGCCTGCCCGCGTGCGCACCTGGGACGGATACAGTTCGTTCTCGGTGATGATGGCGATGTGCTGAGCGCGGTCGATGAAGCCCGCATGCAGCGGGCCGACCGTGAGCATCAGGGGCTCGTCCGCTTGTACGAACGCGGACCAGGATTCGCAGACGACCGGGCGCAGGTGGTATTCGTGCAGCAGTCCAAGCATGGTTTCGCGTCGTCCCATGCTTTCGGCGATCAACAGCACACGGCCGTCAAAGCCGGCGCAGAAGGCGCTCAGCAGGGCGGTCGGGTTGCTCGCACGGCGATCAACCCCCACCGGCGGTAGTGCGTGCGTCAGTGCCGGCGCTTCGGAGCCATTCGTGGCCGGAAGCCTTGCAAGCTCGACGCGGGAAAATGGTTTGAGTGCGCCGAAAAACTCATCTTCCCGAAGAAACAGATCCGCGGGTGGCAGCAACGGCCGGTCGGGATCGCCGCGCAACAGGTTATAGCGTGACTGGGTGTCGATCCAGAACTGCCTGACCGCCTCGGTTACCGCATGGTGCAGGCATACGTTGATTCCCGGCGGCAGGTAATCGAACAGCGACGCGGTTTCGTCAAAAAACAGCGGCAGGTAGTATTCGATGCCAGCCGGGAGCAGACCCTGGCTGACATCCTTGTAAATCCGGCTCCTGGAAGGATCGCCCTCGAAGGTTTCACGGAAGCGCACGCGAAACGCGGTGCGGGCGGCGTCGTCGCAGGGAAACTCGCGCGCGGGCAGCAAGCGGACGTCATTGACCTTGTAAATGCTGCGCTGAGTGTCGACATCGAAAGTGCGGATGCTGTCGATTTCGTCATCGAACAGGTCGATGCGGTAAGGCAGTGCGCTGCCCATCGGAAACAAGTCGATTACACCGCCACGGATGCAGAATTCACCGGGAGAGACAACCTGTGAAACATGCGTATATCCGGCGAGCATCAACTGTTTGCGCAGGGTTTCCGCCGGGAGGTTTGCACCCTGTTTGAGGAAAAACGTGTATCCGGCAATAAAACTCGCGGGTGGCAGCCGGTAAAGCGCGGTGGTGACAGGGACCACCGCAACGTCGAAAGCCGCGTGAGTGATCTGATACAGCGTGGCAAGGCGCTCGGAGATCAAGTCCTGATGCGGTGAAAAACTGTCGTAAGGCAGCGTTTCCCAGTCCGGCAACAGGAACAGGCGCAGCTCCGGTGCAAAGAACGCCAGCTCAAGGCGCAGGCGTTCGGCGTCCTGTGCGGTCTCGGTCAGGATCAACAGCGGACGGGCGCTTTGCAGGAGCGTGGCAAGCGCCAGGGCGTCGGCGGACTCGTGTAGTAGTGGAAGCGTCGTGCGCGCCCCCGGAGCGGGAGCGAGGTGAGGCAGTTGCATCGTTGCGGCCTGGAAGTGACTCGCAATTATAGTGGAACGAGAGTGCCGGACCGGCCCGCGAGTACGGTGCTCGAGCGTTGC
>JANLTJ010000102.1:0-3587 GCA_031362885.1 Betaproteobacteria bacterium | reverse complement strand
TCCTCGTCATCGAGAATCCACACCGAGTATCCGCGCGCCGGACCGCTGCCGTTCACGTAGTCGGTCATCCCTCGTAGGGAACTCTCTTTAACTCGTGTACCCATGATCCGGAGCTTCGTGGCTTCGGAATAAGTACGCACGATCTCCACCACGCGCACCTGATGTCCAGATACGTCACCGACGTCTATTGCGAGTTGTTGGGTGTATTTGCTACTGGTCTGTCCCTCGCCAGCGGATTCGATCGAATAACGCTGCTGCGCCCATGCAACGTCTACGAAAAGCAGAGCAGCCACAAACGCCACGGCAGTTAGCCGAAACGCTCTCAGAAATCTTCTCGTCCTCATGAGTCTCTCCTCGTTCTTCGTTTAACTCTTCATCCTTCGCATCTCACGGCCTCACGACTTCGGGTCGATACAATCTCCTCGACCGGCTCGTCGAGCAGGTTGTCGGGTCGAATTTGTCTGATGAAGCCCAGAACACGGCACCCGCCGGTTGCAGCGGCGGGTACGCAAACTTGCCTCGCTGCAACGACGGGTCGGGTCTGTCGTCTGCCCTTTACGGCAACCGGTAGTCAAGCCGCTGGGCACACTGAAGCTCGCCGTTGGTCCCGGCGCTCTTGCACTTCCACGGCCCGCTACCCTGAATTCCGGCGTACTTGCCGGTGCCCCCGGCGATTTCATTGGTACCGCTGTCGCCCTCCGGCGAGAGATTGCCGGTGAAATTCGTAAAGATGCGGTCGCCGTCTGCGTCCCCGAAGGCGCACGAGCCCTTGTTTTTGCCGCGATCATCAAGCACCAGAAAAGTATAAAAGCAGTTCGCCGGACCCAAGTGCAATGGGCCGGCGCCTTTGTCGTTGAAGGTGGTGCCTACCACGCTGCCGTGACCCAGAATGTGCTTGTCGGCTGCGGTAATTGCCTCGCCAGAGAGCTTCCAGCCGGTGTGGAAGTTGATGCTCCCGGACTTCGGTAGCGGCTGCGCACCGGCGGCCGTGCACAATGCCGCGAACGAAAGGCCAGCCACGAAAATTACAATCGCTTTGCTCATGATTTCTCCTTTTTGTTTGCCTGCAGCGCCAGGTTATGCGGTTGGCGCAAACCGTTTGTGCTCAGGTGACACGAGTTGCACGAGCGGATTGATGATTAGCGCCGATCCCGTCAATACTCGATATCGCCGGTGTCATCCTCGGTCATGCCGTCAGCCGTAAAACGCCCTTTGTACTTAAGCTGGCCGCGCGCATTCTTGTACTTCCCGGTTCCGCCGATGATCTCGGCCTTGCCCTGGTAGGTAACCTCCCAAGCTCCGCCGTCCTTCACCACCAGCTTGTGAGTTCCTTCGTAGCGTTGGAAGATCTGGTCGCCGCTCTTCAGTTCGTCGATGGAGTAGCCCCTGTGCATCCCGTTACCATCGGCGCCGTTTTCGTCCTGGTTGTAAACGCGTTCCTTCATCCCTTCAAAATCTCTATCAGGGCTCTGGCAGCTATCGATGTAAATGCCCTGCACAAGTTCGCGCTCAGGTATGCCGCCAACTGCCATCTTGGTTTCAACAACGGTCTGCCTTGCGTTCTTCGTGTAATTGAATTTCTTTTTCTCCCCAGCCTCGGCCACCGTTGCTAGACCGATGGCCATTGTTGTAAAAACGATTGCCAACGTGAGCTTCCTGATCAACGTGTGCATGACTCCTCCTGTTGTTGTTTAATGCAGCGCCAGGTTATGCGGTTGGCGCAAACCGTTTGTGCTCAGGTGACACTGAAGACACGAGCGAACTGATAACCAGCGGAGATCGCGGGCAATAAGCTGTCGGCCAACAGCAAGCCAGGCACCGCTGTTGGCCAGTCGGGTCGATTGCCATGTTGGGGTCACTCGACTCATTACCCGCAGCGCCTCACCTCACTCTTTCCCAGTGATCGACGAACACGCCTTCCATGGTTGCTGTCTCTTTATCACCTTCCCATACCATGAAGACCGGATCGAGCGGATGCGGGTGAGACACACGTCCGCCCTGCCGGGTCACCGGCACGCGTTTGGTTTCCCCTCCCACCGCGTAGACGGGCGGCTTGCCGCTGCCATCGTCAAACATTAGAGCCCATGGCGTGGCAGCAACCTCGGTTTCGGACCACTCCCATTTCGAGATCGACGACAAGGACGCCGGCTTCCCGTCCGGGGTATGCCAGAACACGATCAGTTGGTACACCCCCTTCTTGAAGGTGCCCATTCCTTGCACCGCCGGCGGCGTCAGCACCGTGCCATCGGAGAGCGTGCGCATCACCAGCCGATAAGTACCATCCGGGTTGTCCGCGTATGCGAAGGCACACAGAGTGAGGGATACGATGAGGCTGGCAATCAACCGCCGCGACACTGAAATGAAGATATCCATGACTTCCTCCCTGAAGAAAACATGAGACTGCTAGAGAAGGCCCATGCCAAATTACAGCCCCACTACTGCCCGATACTTTGGTAGCCCAACGTTTCGCATAACCGGCGCCCAAACGGCGGGCCAATGCTCGCTGTTCGGAGATCCGGGTTCATGCGTGGGTTATGCCCGGCAATGCTCAACGATCAGAATGAGCGGTATTAGTCATCGCAGAGATAACTGCCCCCGTTTGCGAGGCCGGTCCATTTGCCAGTTTTATTGTTCATGGCCGTGAATTTTCCGGTGCCTTGCCAAACGACAGTGCCTTTCGGCGCATCGCGGTTTTCGGTCCCGCTATCACCTGGTTTCGAAGACCACATACCAACAGCAATGTCACCATCTGCACTCTTCCAGATACAGGCGCCGGTCCACCGTGCGACACCGTTAGTGACTACACCTTGTCCTCTGCACTCGCCGAACGCGCGATGCCGGGGATCGGCAGGGTTGTCCATGATCAATGTCGCAGGACTAAAGTAATGAATGACGGAACTATTCGGGGTTAGCTTCGTTTCTTCGATTTGAGGCGCTCCATGCACGTCGTGACCACAATTGGCGCCAAGCACGCTGAAGGGCAGAAGAGCGACTAGAGCAGCAGTCGTGCGAATGTAACCGTTCATAACAGTTTCCCTCTTGGTTAACGACTGAAGTGAATTGCGCCTTATCGTTTTTTAGAATTCGGGCGCGCCATAGCGACAGCCGGGGCTACAGCATGGAACACTGGTCGAGAACATTGTCTTGTTGCGCCAACCCGCCAACGCGGCAGGAAAAGACGTCAATAATCGCTGGCAACGTTCCGGATTCGTACGCGTCGGAGACCGTCCATGCCCGAAGGCGCCTACGGTAAGACCATCATCCGTTTTCACCATTACCCCCTCAAAAATGATGATGAGCGGGTTGCTCCCGTTACTCCTTCCGTTGCTGCAACCTTTTCCGCAATGGAGGGCCTATTCCTATTCAACCGCTACTGACAGTTCCCCACCCAGCGCACTGCGCCCATCTTTCCTTGCAGCGGGCTGAACTCCCACTGGGCCGTTCCTTTGGCGTTGGCAAATTTCCCGGTTCCCCCAGCTAATTTCCAGGTACCTTTGTTACCGGTCCCATCGGTCGCAATCCATTCCTCATTGAGAACGTCGCCGTCCTTGTCCCGGCGAGCGCAACTGCCGCCGGCCATGGTCTTC
>JANLTJ010000094.1:0-2474 GCA_031362885.1 Betaproteobacteria bacterium | reverse complement strand
GCGCCTTGTTCCGCCACCTCGGTATCGATCAGGAGTCATCCGGTCCGCGCGGCCGTCCGGCCATATACTCCATAGCACCTTGGCCCTCACTCCAGGCACTCGCATCGGCGTCTTCCAGTTGGTCGAGTTGATCGTCCGCGGGGGCATGGGCGAGAAACTATGTAGCGGCTGACAAGTGCGGGTCATGGTGGTTACGCTCCCTCGAGTTTCCACTCACGAGAGGAGCGTTCCGATGACGACCATGACCCGTAGCGAAGAGTCTACTGCGACGACCGCCGGTCTGCGGGTGGCGTTCGAGCTGGGCGAACGAAGTTGGAAATTGGGGTTCACCGTGGGCTTGGGCCAGCGGCCGCGAGTCCGGTCGGTGCCTGCGGGCGCGATGGCCCGGGTGTGGGCGGAGATTGCGGAGGCGAAGGCGCGCTTCACGCTGGCGGCGGACACGCCGGTGACGAGTTGTTATGAAGCGGGGCGCGACGGGTTCTGGATCCACCGCGCGCTGGTGGCGCAGGGGGTGACGCATCTCGTGGTGGATTCGTCGAGCATCGAGGTGAATCGCCGAGCGCGGCGGACCAAGAGCGATCGGTTGGATTTGGGTGGGCTGGCTGACGCTGCTGGCGCGGTACGTGGCCGGCGACCGGCGGTGTTGGCGGGTGGTGCGGGTGCCGACCGACGCGGAGGAAGATGCGCGGCATCTGCATCGGACGTGGGAAGCGGTGCAACAGGATCGCCCGCGCCTGATCAATCGCTTGCAAGGGTTGCTGGTGACGGCCGGCGTGCGGGTGCCGGTGCGCGGGGATTTTCTCACGCAGGTGGCGACCGCACGTCGATGGGATGGGACGTCGCTGCCGGCCGGCGTGCAGGCGCGGCTGACGCGGACCTGGGCGGAGCTGGCCTTTCTCACCACGCAATTGGCGGAGCTCGAGACGGCGCGCACGGCCCTGGCCCCCGATCCGCAGACGCCGGCGGGACGCGCGGTGACGCGCGTACAAGGGTTGCGGGCGATCGGGCCGATCGGCGCGTGGGTGCTGACGACGGAGATCTTCGGCTGGCGGCAGATTCGCAATGGCCGTCAGCTCGGCGCGTTAGTGGGGCTGGCCCCGGCGCTGTATCAAAGCGGGGAGACGGCGCGCGACCAGGGCATCACCCGCGCCGGCAATAAACATGTGCGCCGCCTGATGGTGCAACTGGCATGGAGCTGGCTCCGCTTCCAACCCACGAGCGCGCTGGCCCAGTGGTATGCGCGGCGGTTTGGCGGGGGCGGCCCGCGGGCCCGGCGGATTGGGATTGTCGCGCTCGCGCGCAAACTTCTGCTCGCGCTGTGGCGGTATGTGGAGACGGGTGTGGTGCCCGAGGGTGCGGTGACGAAAGCGTAACGTGAAGAGACGGGCGCGCGCCGCGCGCGCCCACGAGCTGGTGCGCGTCCCCGGCGAATACACCGGGTGCCTGCGGGTACCGTGGGTGAGAAGGGGGACGCGCTCCCAGGCTTCCTGCATGAGGTTTCGGGTGCTCGGTGCCTGGCACTGACACGGATAGAAGGTGGTCGGAGCCGAACGGCTCTGACACGAGGGAAGCCGCCAGCCGTACGTGGTGCGTCGTGTCATCGTCGTCGCCGTGATTCGTCGTCGATCCCCTCGCCGCCGCCGCGGTCCCCCCCGCTTGTGAGGGGCCCGCTCTGGCGGCTCGTTGGAGGTGTGTGTCCGCGCGCGTATCGACACGGGAGCTTGACAACCACCCGCTTCATAGAAGGTGTATCAGGCCACCGACACGAACCTGAAACGTCAGGTGGCGATCAAGGTACTGCCCGCCTCGATGGCCGGCGATGCGGATCGCCTGGCGCGCTTTCAGCGCGAAGCCGAGGTGCTCGCCGCGCTCAACCATCCCAACATCGCCGCGATTTACGGGCTGGAGAACAGCGCTTCGGCAGGCCTAGGACAGGCGCGCATGACCGCGCTCGTCATGGAGCTGGTCGAGGGCGAGGATCTGTCGCAGCGTATCGCCCGCCTCCGCGCCCCGGGCGCCTCGGCGCGGCAGGCGGGAATGCCGCTCGACGAGGCATTGCCGATCGCGAAGCAGATCGCGGAGGCGCTCGAAGCCGCGCACGAACAGAACATCATCCATCGCGATCTGAAGCCGGCCAACATCAAGGTGCGCGCGGACGGCACGGTGAAGGTATTGGACTTCGGTCTCGCCAAAGCGCTCGATGTGCATCCTGCGAGTGCGACGGCGGACAACTCACCGACCATCACCTCGCCGGCGATGACGCAGGCGGGGATGATCCTCGGCACCGCTGCCTACATGGCGCCAGAGCAGGCCAAGGGGAAGCCGGTCGACAAGCGCGCCGACATCTGGGCGTTCGGCGCCGTGCTGTTCGAGATGTTGACCGGCCAGCGACTGTTCAGCGCCGAGACCATTCCCGAAACCCTCGCCCACGTGATGACGCGCGACGTCGATCTGGGTACGTTGCCGCCGGCGAC
>JANLTJ010000073.1:0-3053 GCA_031362885.1 Betaproteobacteria bacterium | reverse complement strand
CGTACACGATGAAGACGTGAAACAGCACAACAAGCGTGAAACCCACGAGGTGTCGCCTCGGGTCGGCCTGTCTCTTGGAAAAGTCCATGTCCTGGGATCTCCAGTGGGGCAACGGCAAGGGCGCGATGCTAACAGCAGCGGCGCGGCTCCCAATAGACCGGCGACCTAAACAAAAGTGCCCGCCGGCTTGTGGCCAGCGGGCAGTTTGAAACTCACAGCCTCCGCCGGAGGCCGTTGACGAGCATCCGCGAGATCGGCCACGCGGACCACTCACCCACAATCGTCAACTAGGAGAACTTGTAGGCCAGACGCAATGTGAAAGTGCGGCCCAAGGGATCGGTAAAACGAGGGTCGTAACCACGCTGGAAGGTCGTGTTCTGAACCGACAGCGGCGGATTGCTATTCAGCAAGTTGACGATGCCCCCAGTCACGCTCAGGCCTTTGATGCCGGTCCAAGTAGCCGACAGGTCAAACACGGAATACCTCGCCACTTGGCTGATGCCATCCTGATCGGTGTACCCGCCTTTGAAACGCTGACCAAAGGTCAATGCCCATGGGTCACTGCTCCAAGTGCCAGTCAGCACATGCTGCCAGCGAAAGACGGGTGCATTGTCTGAGTAGCGGCCGACTGCGTTGATGAATTCGCCACCGCGCTCTCGCTGGTAGCGGTACTTCGTTACATAGGTTCCCTCAATGCTGACACCAAAATTTCCATTGGGGGTAGCACCGGAGCGCCAGGCCGCGGACACGTCAATGCCGCTAGTTCTCAGTTCACCGAGGTTCTCTGTTCCAGCGTCGATGAACGCGATCGGATCGAAGCCGATCCCAGGGAATCCGGTGCAGGCGTCGATATCGGAACGGGTGATGCCAGCGCCGGTGGCCGGAATCTGGCTGCAGCGTACGAACCTGCCGCTGTATTTGGCGGGGTCTCCAAACACCGCCTGCTCAGGAAGGGAGCTGATTTGATCTTTGATATTGATCTGCCATAAATCTACGCCGAGGGTCACGTTGGTTACCGGTTCAAACACCAAGCCCAGCGTGAAGGCTCTCGACTTCTCTGGCTTGAGCGTATTGGCCGGCAGCCCGATACCACCTGGGCCTCCCAGGCGCTGCAGCACCTGCTGTCCGCAGACCACGCCGGCTGATGCACCTGCGACTGGTGTGCCCCCTGGGCATAACAACGGGTCATCGTAATTGTCGGTTGTAAACGTTGTCGATTGCGGTTGGTAGATTTCGTACAGCGTTGGCGCACGGAATCCCGTGTTCGCCGTGCCACGCAGCAAGACTTCCTTGGTCGGCTGGTAGCGCAGCCCAATCTTCGGGTTAAACGTCTGCCCGGTGCCTTGGTATTTGTCGTAACGGCCAGCCAGCGTCATCTCGAGATCCTTGATGATCGGAATGCTCAACTCGGCATACAGCGCCGCAGTCTTGCGGCTGCCGCTGGTGTCGCTGTCCGGATCGATACCCAAGCTGCCCAGCGTGGCCGTGATTGGCAGTGCCTCAAACGAGGAACGTTCGGTGCGGTACTCAACGCCGAATGCCGCCCCGAGCGGGCCTGCCGCCAGCTGCATCAGGTCTGGCTTGGAGAATCGCAGATCGGCAAAGTTGTTCTTGCTCTTCCCGACTTGTGTCTGCGACACCACCTGCGCCGCCTCGATGGCAGCCAGCCCTGCGGCGGTCTGCGCGCCAAACGGGTTGATCAACCCATTCCAGACCCCGAGTCCAATGAGGTCATCGTTCACGTAGCCGCGTTTGACACTCGCTGCGCTCTTGTTCTGAGTGGTCCCGATCGCGGTGCGGTAGTCCCAACCAAGGATCAGGCCCTCCATCTCGGCCATGGTCCGCTCGGTCGTCGTATCGTCACCGCTGGTGCGTTTGCCGGCAGGCACCTGGCGCCAATTCGCCACGCCTCCAGGGGTTAACACCCCATCGATGGGGCTTTGCACGCTCGTGATCGGCGCGCCTACCGGGAAGAACGGGCTGGTCGCCGGCATGACGGTGGAAGTCGGCGCCGGAGCAACGCGGGCAGTGCCCTTGTTGTTGGCGCGAAGGTACTCGACCGAGGCCGTGTGATCGGGGGTGATCGCGAACGAGCCGCGCAGCACACCCGTGATCTGCTCGTTCTGCGTGAGGATGTCGACGGAACGCGAGAAGTCGTAGCGGCAATTCTGGAACGCTCCGGTGTTGTCCGGGTTCGCATTGCGCGGAAGCGAGTTCGGCGGGGCACACAACGGCCCAGACGGCTCGAAGCCGTTCAGGTCACCGGGAAAGGCGGTGCCGCTCGTGCCGGAGGTAAGGCTTGCGCGCGACGAGCCAAGGACTCCGGTGCTGGAGAACGAACGCTCCGCCGCCGGCAAGACATCCTGCTTGCGCCAGTCGAGGGAACCCAAGACATTGAAACGCTGTTCCGTGAGTGAACCAAAGCCACCCACGAAGCTAACCCGTTTGGTATCCCCGCCGCCAGACCTCTGCGGCTTCTGGACCTGTGCGCTGAGCTCCAGGCCCACCATTTCGCGCTTCAGGATGAAGTTGATCACCCCGCCAATCGCGTCGGTACCGTAGATGGCAGAGGCTCCGTCACGAAGAATCTCGATCCGGTCTATCGCGGCCAGGGGGATGGCATTCAGGTCGACCGCCGCAGCGTCAAACGCGTGGTTTGCGAGGCGCCGACCATTCAAGAGAACCAGGGTCTTGTTCGCGTTCGTTCCGGTCGGTCCGCTCAGACCGCGTAGATCAGCCTCCGACTTGCCACCGGTCGTCGCGCCAATCGCCTGGCTGGCGCCGAAATTCGACTGATTCGCCGCAATGTGCGAGATCGCCTGCTCTGTGGATGTCACGCCTTGCTTGGCCAAGTCCTCGACCTTGATGATCGTGACAGGGAGCGCCGTCTCTCCGGAAATGCGTCGAATCGATGAACCGGTGACTTCGACCCGATCGAGCTGCTGTTGAGCAAAAACGGGCGCAACGCCCATGGCAAGCGTTCCGCCAAATGCCAACATTACTCCCGCACAGACCTTCGTTCTCTTAAACATGGAATCTCCTGTGAAATGCGC
>JANLTJ010000057.1:0-1723 GCA_031362885.1 Betaproteobacteria bacterium | reverse complement strand
GATCGAGTATCTCCAGCAAATGACGGCCTTGCTTGGCGACCCGGAAAACCTTCACCTTATCGAAGTGAGGGAGGGCAGCGCACAGCCGATTTTCCACGTTCCCAAAGCGGTGGCACTTGAGGCAAATGATCGCGCAGCAAGGGTCCAGCGCGGCGATGGAACCAAAAAGCAGGTTGATGCCTTCAATCGTCTCCGGCGCATGGTCCGGCGCGATGCAGGGGGCACTGGAAGGCACGCGGTATTGCGCAGCACGCAGAGAATCGTCTTGGAGATACCCGCCGCGCCAGATGACTTGGGCGTCTTGGCAGGCATACGGCAATCCACGACTGTTGACGGCCAGCTTGTCCGCGTAAGCGGCGCGGGGATCGGCGAGGATGCAACGCTACAAGTGCAAGACATGGAGGGCCGGATTATGTCCGGCTTTACCGCCAAGCGGACGCTAGCCAAGGAGTTGGCAAGGCTCATGTGGGAGCCAGTGAGATTGTCTGGCATCGGTCAATGGGGCCGCGACGAAGATGGCACTTGGTCTATCGAAAGAATGCAGGTCCAGTCCTACGAACGCCTTGATGACGAAGACTTGGGCCTGACCGTGGAACGCCTGCGGAGCTTGAATGTTCAATGGCCCGATGATGCATATGATCGCTTGCTGGCGGAACGTGAGGCATCGCTGTGAGTGCCGTAGCTTTCGACAATACCTTTTTGAGCGTCCTACTCAATCCAGAGGGGAAGGTTCCCTTTGAGCCTGGCACGGAAACGCCGCTTCCCTTCGCCAAAGAACGAGCGGAGTCGGTTCTGGCAGCGATTGAAAAATCTCGCCGCAAGATCATATTGCCAGCGCCTGCCTGCGCAGAATTGTTGACCGCGATTGGCCCCGATGCCCAGCAATACCTAAATATCGTAGGTCGTTCTCGGGTCTTTGAGATTGGGAATTTTGACGCCCGAGGGGCGGCGGAACTCGCGTTGCTCAACAGGGGCAGCTTCGCGGCAGCTGACGAAAGCAATAAGGCGGAACCTTACCAAAAACGGAAGGTTGATCGCCAGATTGTCGCCATCTGTAAGGTCTATGGGGTCACCGAACTTTACACGGATGACAAGGGGCTGGCAAACCGCGCGCGCATTTGCGGCATAACCCCAATCCCCCTTCACGAAATTCCCATTCCCGATTCTGCCAAGCAAGGCGAGTTGCAGCTTGAGCGACACGAGGAACTACCAGAGCCAGACGATGAACAAGCCAAACCAAACATCAAACCAGCTTAATCGCTTCAAGGAAGCCGCCCGCGACCTCGAATGCGACGAGGACGAGGCGCGCTGGGATGAGCGGTTGAAGAAGGTCGCCAAGGCCAAGCCCGCGCCGGAGAAGCCGGAATGAAAATGCCGTGGTGGGAGCAAAGGGCGATAGCTTTGCAACAAGAGGTCATCGCTGCTGATGAGCGCGACAAGATGGCGGGATTGTCAGGGATTTACGAAGTTCCAGTCACCTCGTTTGAGGTGCGGAAAGCTATCCTCCACACGCGGCACGATATGGTCTTGCTTTGGTCTTCCATATCGTCGGCGAATAGTCAGTTGCAATCTATCAAACGGCTGTTGATCGCTGTCGTTGTGCTTCTCGCTTACCTCGCAATTCGGGGATAGGTTTGCTGATGCCAAACGCCGAACACTCATGTGTTTGCAAGATATACAATCGCCCTAATTATACCTTGTTTCGGCTCGTTCAAAGTCCATA
>JANLTJ010000275.1:0-2191 GCA_031362885.1 Betaproteobacteria bacterium | reverse complement strand
GCTCCCCAGTACCCTCAACGTCTCATTCGCCGGCATCCGCAGGCAGGAACTTCTGCATGCAGTCGAGGACGATATTGCGGCTTCGGTCGGCTCGGCCTGCCACTCCGGGAGTGAAACAGTAAGCGGGGTGTTGGAGGCCATGGACATCCGGATCGACCAAGCCCTCGGCGCAGTGCGCCTATCGGTTGGCATGTCCACCGCCGAGGAAGAAGTCCGTCATGCGGCCCAGGCGCTAATCAAAGGATGGAAGGCACTCGCAAGATCAGTCCGATAGGAGGAAAAAGATGTTTTTCAAGCAACTCGCCACAAAGGAATCGTCGCTTTCTTACTTCTTCGGCTGCGGCACCCTCGGGAAGGCCGTTGCCGTCGACGTCGTCGCGGGGGATGAAAACTGGTTCGTCGAACAGACCGGCAAAGCCAAATCCGAAATCACCCATGTTATCGACACCCATATCCATGCCGACCACTATTCGGGTGGTCGCAAGCTCGCGGCCATGACCGGCGCGGCCTACTGTTTGCACGAGAGCAATGCGGGTTTCGTGAAGTTTCCGTTTACGCCCTTGAAAGACGGCCAGAACATCGAAATCGGCAACACGATCCTCAAGGTCATGCACACCCCGGGTCATACGATGGACGCCATGTCGCTCGTCGTCACCGACCAGCGCCGCGGCGCGGAGCCGTGGTTTGTTTTAACCGGAGATACGCTGTTCGTCGGCGCGGTCGGCAGGCCAGACCTCGCGGGGAGGGAGCGGGAAATGGCGGGCATGCTCTTCGAGACGCTGCACGATCGCCTTCTGCGACTGCCCGGCACGCTGGAAATCTTTCCCGGACATCAGGCGGGCAGCGTTTGTGGCGCGGGGTTGTCGGGCAAACCGTCCTCGACGCTGGGCTTCGAGAAGCGCTGGAATCCCGCGCTGTCGATCAATGACCGGGAGCAGTTTATCGACTATGTAGTGCGCGAGATCCCGCCCCGTCCGGCGAACATGGATCGCATTGTCGCGGCCAATATCGCGGGCTAAGGGCGCTTACGAACCAACCCGCCATGTCCCACGCCGGCGAACTGTTGCACGGCATCCGTCACAACCGCGTCCAGTTCGCGCATCAGTTGCTGCAAGTGCTGCTGGTGGGCTTCACCATCGGCATGATGCGCACCGTGGTGCCGGCTCTCGCGGAGACCGAGTTCGGGGTGCCGCGCGACTCGTTCATGCTGCTCGGTGCTTTCGTGGTCGCCTTCGGTTTCGTCAAAGGCGTAATGAATTTCACCGCCGGCCGGCTCTCCGAGCGCATCGGGCGCAGGCGGGTATTGCTATTGGGCTGGTTCGTGGCTTTGCCGATTCCACCGCTGTTACTGTGGGGGCCAAGCTGGAACTGGATCGTGGCGGCAACGGTATTGCTGGGCATCAACCAGGGACTCACCTGGTCGATGACGCAGACGGCGAAACTCGATCTGACTCGCCCCGAGCAGCGCGGACTCACCATCGGTCTGAACGAGTTCTCCGGTTACGCCGGCGTTGCGGGCGCGGGCATCATTACGGCTTACCTGGCTGATGCACTCGGCGCCCGCCTGGGTGTTGCGGTGTTCGGACTGACCGTTATCGTGCTGGCCATTATTCTCACGTTGCTGTGGGTCAAGGAAACGCGAGCCTGGGCGAGCGCCGAAGCGGTGCAAGGCCTGAGCAACCCGCTCAGGTACCGGCCGCGCTATCCTGCAAATATCTCGAACGAGCCATCGACTTGGGAAATTTTTACTCTCATGTCCTGGCGCGACAAACGGCTGATGGCGCTGAGTCAGGCCGGACTCATTGAGAAATTCGTTGACGCTCTGGTTTGGGTGTTTTTTCCGGTATTCCTATATCATCACGGCGTGAGCTTAAGTAGCATCGGCTGGGTGGCCGGCGCATACGGTTTCGTTTGGGGCGGTGCGCAGCTTTTCACAGGCAAGCTCTCCGACCATGCGGGCCGGCACATGCTCAACGTCTGGGGCATGTGGGTTTGCGCAGCCGGCGTGGGTCTGATGCTCGCGTTCGACACCGTGTTGTGGTGGACGCTGTGCGCCGCACTGAGCGGACTGGGCATGGCGATGTTGTATCCGAACCTGAGCGCAGCAGTCGCAGATATCGCGCATCCGAACTGGCGTGGCTCCGCCATTGGCATCTACCGCTTCTGGCGCGACATCGGTTATGCCATCGGT
>JANLTJ010000262.1:0-46798 GCA_031362885.1 Betaproteobacteria bacterium | reverse complement strand
CGCGGCAGCGGCGATATGAAAGCGGGCATCGCTGCATACGTGATGGCCTTCCGCTCGTTGAAGGCACTTGGGTTACAACCGGCCGCACCGGTGTTCATGCAGTCGGTCGTTGAAGAAGAATGCACCGGCAATGGCACATTGGCCTGCTTACAGCGCGGCTACATCGCGGACGCGGCGATCATCCCGGAACCTTTCGGACACAGCATCCTGAGCGCACAGGCCGGTGTCATGTGGTTGTCGGTGGAAGTATTCGGAAAACCGGCGCATGTGCTCAATGCGGAGCAGGGCATCAACGCCATCGAAGCTGCATTCGCCCTGTGGCATGGACTGCGGGAACTGGAAGCACAGTGGAACCAGGCGGGCAGCCGCCACCCGGCGTTTGCACATCTAGATCGTCCGATCCGGTTCAATCTCGGGAAAATCAACGGCGGCGAATGGGCGTCGTCAGTGCCCACACGCTGCGTCATGGATTTGCGTTGCGGTTTTTATCCCGGCCTGCCGGCGGCGCAAGCCCGCGACGCCATCGAGGCCCGCCTGGCCGACACCATCAGACGCGACCCGTCCCTTGCCGGAATCACGCATCGGGTGCGCTATGCCGGATTTCAGGCTGAAGGCTTCGTGCTCGACAGGACGGCGCCGCTGCTCGGCGCTCTGGCGCAAGCGCATTTCCAGGTAATGAACAAGAACGCGGATTGGTTCGCCAGCTCAGCGACGACCGATGCGCGCGTGCTTAATCTGTATGGCAACATCCCGGCCACCTGTTATGGCCCGGAGGCAGAGAACATTCACGGTATCGACGAATCGGTATCGATCGAAAGCATGTTGCGCGTTGCCCAGGTGCTGGCCTTGTTCATGGCGCAATGGTGCGGCCTCGAGAAAGTATGATGACGCGACATTGGTTGGCGGCATCGTCGGGCATGATCGCGCTGCTGGCGGGTTGCTCCGGCGCTCCGACGAACCCGCAACAGGAAACGATCCGCGCCAGCGACGAGCTCGCGTATGCGGCGACGTCTCACGCGCGGGAAATGATCGGAAAACCTTATCGCTACGGGGGCGATAATCCGTCCGGTTTTGACTGCAGCGGACTGGTCCGTTACAGCTATGCCCGGGCCGGCATCGGCATGCCGCGTGCCACGCTGGCGCAGCGCAACGTCACCACCTTGATTTCCGTGCGCAGCCTGCGTCCCGGCGACCTGCTGTTTTTCAATCAGGAAGGCAAGAAGGCCTCGCATGTGGGCATCTATCTGGGCAAGGATCAATTTGTCCACGCGCCGTCCTCGGGCAAGCGTGTGCGCACCGACAGCCTCAGATCCGACTTCTGGAAAAAAAACTTCGCAGAAGCCCGCCGCGTCTAGCAGCTATCACTGCAAGTCACCCGCGACAACCGTCCCGCCGCAAGTCCAAAGGGGAATAACGGGCCGGCATGGCATCCGGCCCGGCCAAAACGCGGCGCTAGCGTTTCAGGCTGTCCCGAATCTGACGCAGGAGCAGCACGTCTTCCGGCGTCGGTGCGGGCTCGGCGGGAGTGGGCGGAGCCTGGCGTTTTAGCCGGTTCATCTGTTTGATCATCATGAAAATGATGAAGGCAAGAATGAAAAAATAGATCAGCACGGTGATGAAACTACCGTAGGCGAATACCGCACCGGCTTTCCTCGCTTCGGCAAGAGGCAGACCAGCGGCCTGGCCATTCAGTCCGAAATAGTAGCTGCTGAAATCCAAACCACCCGTCACCCTGCCAACCAGCGGCATGATCAGGTCGTTCACGATTGAATCAACGATCTTGCCAAATGCGCCACCAATGATTACGCCCACCGCGAGATCCATTACGTTGCCCTTCAGGGCGAACTCCTTGAATTCACTTGCCACGCTCATGATTAACTCCTTGTTTTTGATTCTCAGAAATAGGCCCGTCGGGCACCGGCTGCGAAAGTAGCCGAAGCCGGCACGAAACCGCCTGCCAATCCACACCGGCTGAAACGCAGCGCCGCAGCAAGATTGGCGTTTTGCTCCCCCCCGCGCCTGCACCTAATGCTGCGCAACCGGCAGGCGCCTGCGCATGATACCTAAGCCCGGCGCGCGGCATTGACCAGGTTAACGCGACCGAAGTCCAGCCATATGGTGAACTCCGTGACCCGAGCCGGGTCTGAACTTCCGTAGGCACTTGTTCATGGCGAAGCCGCCAACCCGCCTGCTCAATATTATTCAGGAGATCAACGCCATGTTTTCCAGACTCATCGTCAAAAAATATTTGATTGCAGCGGCCATTCCAACGCTATTTGGTGTCTATTACGCCATCGCGCTGCCGGATCATTCACCAGCAAACGCTGCGCCATCAGCCAGCGACCGGACGCAAACCGGTTCGGTGCGCCTGCACGACTTCACCCGCATCGTGGAAAAAAATGGCCCCAGCGTGGTGAATGTCAGTGTTGCGCGCTCCACACCGGTCGCCACCCGCTCGCAGCAGCCTGAAATCCCGGAGCCGTTGCAGGAATTCTTTCGTCGATTCGGTCAGCCCGGACCGCAAGATCCCCAGAGCGACCCGCAAATTCAGCGCGGCCAAGGCTCGGGTTTTATCGTCAGTTCCGACGGCATCGTTCTCACCAATGCCCATGTTGTGGCGGATGCAACCGAAATCAGCGTCAAACTGACCGACCGGCGCGAATTCACGGCGAGAGTGCTCGGCGTTGACAAGCGCACCGACATCGCCGTGCTGAAAATCGACGCCACGGATCTTCCAGCGGTGGACATCGGCCAACCTGATAAGCTGAAAGTCGGTGAGTGGGTCGCTGCCATCGGATCGCCGTTTGGCTTCGAAAATACCATTACATCCGGCATCGTCAGCGCGAAAGCGCGAGCACTTCCGGATGAAAATTATGTCCCTTTCATTCAGACCGACGTAGCGGTCAACCCCGGCAATTCGGGCGGACCGCTGTTCAATATGGACGGTGAAGTGGTCGGCGTAAATTCGCAGATATTCAGTCGTACCGGCGGATATATGGGTTTGTCATTCGCGATTCCCATCGACGTTGCGATGAAGGTCAAGGATGACCTGGTGCAAAACGGCAAAGTCACCCGGGGCCGCATCGGTGTGCAGATCCAGGATGTGAACCAGGCCCTGGCCAATTCCTTCGGATTGCCGAAGCCGCAGGGCGCACTCATCAGCGGCGTCGAGCCGGGGAGCCCCGCAGAGAAAGCCAAATTGAGATCGGGCGACGTTGTGCTCGGCGTCAACGGCAAGCAGATCAGCCAGCTTTCGGATTTATCCGGAGCGATTTCCGCCACGAAACCGGGTGACAACGCTCGACTGCAAGTCTGGCGCGATGGCAAGAGCCTCGACATCGACGTGAAAGTCGTCGAACTGGTGGAACAGAAACTGGTCATGAGCAAGAGAGACGATTCCCAGACCTCGGAGAAACTTGGATTGACGTTGCGGGAGCTGGATCCCGGCGAGCGTGCCCAACTCAAGACTGGAGGCGGTTTGCTGGTAGAAAACGCCAAAGGTGCGGCGGCGCGAGCTGGCATACAGGCAGGCGACATAATCCTCGCTTTTAATGACACCCCTTTGACGTCTATTGAGCAGCTCAAAGGGCTGGTCAACAAATCTGACCGGACGATCGCGTTGCTGATCCAACGGGCCGAGAGCCGGATGTACTTCCCAGTCCCAGTCACCTGAACGACTATCGCTTGCTCGAAGAAGGACGTTGCGCGAATGCGGTACGTCCTTCGTTGTCTTCATGGTCAGGAATGACCCGGCTCCGCATCCCGCACTTCGCGTCCCAGCCCTGCAGCCCGCCTCCACGGGCTGGTTTCACGCGGCCGAGAGCTGGAGTCTGAAGTAAACCAGACTTCGCCTTGTTCTCGAAGATTAAACGCTAACATTCTGACTGACCGACACTATGTCAGGCAATGCCACAAACGTGGATCAGGTGACCTGACAGAGTCGCTTGCAGCATCCATGAATTCATGGCCCAATCGGCTTGTTGGCACAATATAAAAACAGAATCATAAATAGCGTTGATTCATCGGATCGAGCGTCCTGTGCACCAGATCACAGCAGATGAATCAAGGCAGCAACCGATGGTCAAGGGAGTCCGGGGTGCAGCCGAAAGATAAATCGAGGGATTACGCTGAACTCAGCCCGGAGCTGATTGCTCTGGTACGCGCTTTGCAGGACTCCCTCGCAGAAAAGTGCGCGCTCCAGCAACTTCGGCCCGTCAACGCCGAGCGACCATCAAGGCTTGAGCTGGAGTTAGTGGCACAGCAAGCGAGCCATTCCACCCAGTTTGGAATCGTGTCGCACCCGCAATTGCTTGCGTCCGTACTGGAATCCGCTCCAGTTGCGATCATCAGTGAATCCCCGAACGGACTGCTGTTAACCTGGAATAGAGGCGCTGAGCTTGCCTTTGGCTACAGCTCGAAAGAAATGATCGGCAACAGCCGCACCTGCCTGGTTCCGGACTATCTCCGGGAAGAAGAAGCCAAAGTCATGAAGCAGGTGACGGAGGGCAAGGTCACGCTGACCCGGGAAACGGTCTGGCTTCACAAGGACGGCCGCGTTATCGACGTTGCGGTGAGTTTTTCTCCGCTGATCGAAAACGACAAGGTCGCGCGCTTGACGCTGGTTGCCATCGACATCAGCGAACGAAAAAGCATGCAACGCGCGCTGATGGAGAGCGAGCGAAGGCAGCGTCACCGTGCCGCCGAACTGAAGGGCATGGTGGAAACGCTGCCGATGGCGGTGTGCATCGCTCAAGATCCCGAATGCAGTACCATCACCGGTAATCGCATGGCTTACGAATTGCTGCGCCTTGACCAGGGTTGCAACATGGCAGCAGCAGCCACAGACAATGACAAAGCCGCGACTTTCCGCATGGTTCGCAACGGCCGCGCTCTGGAGCATATGGAGTCGCCGCTGCGGATTGCCGCGTCCCGCGGCATTGAGGTACACGACTTCGAGCAAATGGTGGTATTCGAAGATGGCAGCTTCCGCCACCTGATATGCAGCGCCTCGCCCTTGCGCGATCCAGCGGGAAACATTTCGGGGGCGATTGGAACTCTCGTCGACATTACCACCCGCAAGAACATGGAGGAACAAATTCGTCGATTGGCACACTACGATGCATTGACGAATTTGCCGAACAGAACGCTCCTGATGGACCGTCTGGAACAGGCGCTGGCCGTATCTCAGCGAAACCATTCCCGAGTCGGGGTCATATTCATGGATCTCGACCATTTCAAGTTCCATAACGACCGCTTTGGCCATCACTTCGGCGACTTGCTGCTGCAGCAGGTTGCGGGTCGCTTCAGTGGCATCCTGCGGGAGGTCGATACCGTCTGCCGGCTGGGAGGTGACGAATTCGTTCTGTTGCTGCCGGAAATGCATCACCCTGACGACGCAGGAATCGTGGCGCAAAAAATTCTGACTGCTTTTAATGAGCCCTTCCCGATTGACGGCGAAATCGTGCGCGTTGATGTCAGTCTGGGCATTGGTGTCTACCCTGATCAGGCCAGCGATGCCAACTCGCTGGTCCGGATTGCCGACAAGGCGATGTATCGCGCCAAGCAGGCTGGCGGAAATTGCTATCGCTTCTACGACGCGATCAAACCCTGAAACGCAAGATAACGCTGGAGAACGCGGTCGGATTTCACCAGCATTCGGTACTTCCCTGCCATTCGACCCGCACCTCAACTCCCGCGCAGGAAATCGAAATCACAGCCGCTGTCGGCTTGCAGTATGTGTTCGTTATAGAGTCGCGCATAACCTCTGGGCGGCAGCGGCGCGACTTTGAAACCCACGCGTCGTCTGTTCAACTCTTCTTCTCCAACCAGCAAGTCCAGCTTCCTTTCCCTGACCGACAGGCGAATGCGATCACCGCTTTTCACCAGTGACAACGGCCCGCCGGAAGCGGCATCGGGCGTGATGTGCAGAATCACGGTTCCGAATGCGGTGCCGCTCATGCGCGCGTCCGAAATGCGCACCATGTCCTTGAGCCCCTTCTGCGCGAGCTTTTTTGGAATGGGCAGATAGCCGGCCTCGGGCATTCCCGAAGGACTGCGCGGACCGGCATTCTTCAGCACCAGAAAGTCGTCGCCAGTGACATCCAGATCCGGCAAGTCAATGCGCGTGGACAAATCCTCCAGCGATTCGAACACCACCGCCCTTCCCTCTTTCTCAAACAAGCCCTCATCGGCCGCGGCTCGTTTCAGGATCGCGCCACCGGGCGCCAGGCTGCCAAACAATGCGACCAGTCCACCGACCGGTGATATCGGATCGGACCGGGAACGAATCACCGCGCGGTCGACGAAGGGCACCGGGCGCGCCAATCGCGCGCCCAGCGTTTCTCCGGTGACGGTCATGCAATCCAGATGCAGAAAATCCTTCAGTTCGAGAAGCAAGGCGCTCATGCCTCCGGCCGCGTGGAAATCCTGCATGTAATGGCTGCCTGTCGGTTTCAGATCGATCAGCACCGGAGTCTCTTCTGACAGCCGGTTCAAGTGCTCAAGCGATATCCTAATGCCTCGCCGCCCTGCGACCGCGGTCAGGTGAATGATCGCATTGGTCGAGCCGCCGATGCCCAGCAAGACCCGCAGGGCGTTCTCGACGGACTTCCCGGTCACAATCTCGGAAGGCCGGGGACCACCGGTCTTGATCATCTGCATGGCGCAAACGCCGGCAGCTTCCGCCGCACGGATGCGATCGGCATGCACGGCCGGTATTGCGGCGGTATCGGGGAGGCTCATGCCCAAAGCCTCGGCAATGCAGGCCATGGTGCTCGCCGTGCCCATGACGGCGCAGGTGCCCGCCGTGGTGGCGAGATTGCCTTCGATGTCGTCGATGCCCTCGTCGCTGACTTCACCGGCCCGGTACTTGCCCCAGAAGCGCCGGCAATCGGTGCACGCCCCCAGCCGTTCGCCGCGAAAGGGCATCGCCATCATCGGGCCAGTGACCAACTGGATTGCCGGCACGTCCGCTGAAATGGCGCCCATCAACTGCGCGGGCACGGTCTTGTCGCAACCACCGATCAATACCACTGCATCCATCGGCTGCGCACGAACCATCTCTTCGACATCCATCGCCATCAGATTGCGGAACATCAGGCTGGTGGGACTGAGGAAAACTTCCCCGAGCGATATGGTCGGAAAGTCAACCGGCAATCCGCCGCACCCGAGCACACCGCGTTTGACGGCCTCCACCAGTTCCGGCACATAGCGATGACAATTGTTGAATCCGCTCGCGGATTGCGCGATGCCGACGATCGGGCGATTGAGCATGTCCTTTGAGTAACCCATCGACCGGGCAAAGGAACGTCTCAGATAAGCGGCAAACTCCGGGTCGCCGTAGTTGGTGAGGTTGCGGCGGATGCCGTGTTTGTCTTTGCCGTCGGCCATGATCTGGAAGCGCTGTGCACGGAGGGGAGGTAAGCCGCCATGATAAGTTCACCCGCCCTCCGGCGCCAGACGAAGTTGTCTAGAACAGGTAACCGACTCCCAGATTAAATCGATCTTTCCTAGTGTCAGTATCGTAATTCTGGGCGTCCGCCTTGAAGACGACCTGCGGATGGACCGCGAGACTTACGCCAATGGTCGTAACCTGTTCGTCGTTGTTTGGGTTGATCGCAAATCCTGCCGCCACGCTGCGTTGCGTGTTGTAGCGCTCAAAGCGCGCAAAAGGAACGACGTCGATATCGCCCTTTCGGTAGACGTGGTAGGCCGCTTCGGCCAGCCAGCCGTCGAACGATTCCGGTGCGGCGTTGGTGGAACCCAATGCGATTCCTGCGGCAGCGTTGATTGCCGCAGTGTCGTCGAGCGTTCCCTTTGCATACAGTGCACGTAAATCAAGCCCTGCGACCGAATAGCGGGAATGTATTTCCCAAAGTGTCAGTTTGGCATCCACGCCCGTTAACAGGCCCGGATTGGCGCCGGCGCTGCCGTTGCCCTTGCCCACGCCGTTGTGCCCGGTATTGCCGGTGAATATGCTCCCACCGACCAGAAAACCCGGCAGGCCCCGATAGTTCAGTCCGACGAAGTACCCAAAATCATTTGCCGCCGCTTCGTTACCGCTACCGCGCATTTGTCGAATTCCGGAAGCGGAATCCCGGAACTTGCTGGCGTCCGGCGAAGTGACGATTCCGGCGTTGTATTCCAGTCCATTGAGCACGTCGCCCTGCAGCGCAAGCCCAAGTTCGCGCCAGGTCGAGGGGACAATACGCGTCTCAACCTCGTTGCGCTCCACGCCATTGAAAACAGGCGGCTCGTGGTACTCGTTCAGCATGCCCGAAGGAATCAGCATCAGGCCGGCGCGAATATTGGCGGCATCATTCAAGGCGTACTGCACAAAGGCTTGTTCCATGGCAACTTCGCCGGTAGTTCCATCTCCGCCCGCGATAAATGCATGCTCCACTTCAAGCTCGGAGTAGAGCCGTACTCGGTCGCTAAATTTGTGCCCGAAGAAGAGCACGAAGCGTTTCAGATCGGCAACGTCGCGGATCGCTCCATCGCGATAGTTGTTGTAGTTTATTTCACCATACCCGCCAATGGTCGTCGGGCCGCCTTCGCCATGCCCGATTGCAGCGTGTGCTGCACTCGGTGGTCCCCCGCCAGCGTCGGCGTTTCGCGTCATCTGCTCCTTGAGCACTTCAATTTCTTTCTGCAGATCATCGACTCTCTGTTCGATCGGATCGGCCGCAAGTGCGCCGGAAACGGACATCAGGTACTTCAGTAACACTGCGATGGCAAAAATTTTCATGTTGCTCCCCTTTTTGAGTTAGCCAAGGTTCTGAATATCGGTCGCTCATGCTCACGGCGGTTTGACGCAGTAGGCCAAGCGGGAAACACCGGAATTCATAACTATAAATAATTAGTTAATCGATAGGCTCGATCGGAGGACGTCCATCCCTGCTACTGAGCTTTCGACAAGTAGAATATTAATGAGAATGACTCGCATTAGCAATACTAATTTGAACCGAGGTCGGCGGGACCGAAAAACCGTGGGGTGAAACAAGGACCATGATGGGGAGGGAATGCCTCGGGAACAGGCGTGTCTAGCGTCGCCAGTGCATCTCGGCGGCAGTTTTCTCTCCAATTATTGCGAGATCCAGCGTGCGCGGAGTTTCGGAGTCGACTGGCGACAGAGGAATGCGCCCGCCCATGATTTCGGCGAACTGCTGTGGATACAGTGGAGTTTGCGCAGGATCGGCAAAACCATCGGGATGGACTGGCTGCGCGTTCGCGGCGTCATACTTGTCAGATGCGCCAAAGGTATGCAGGAGTTCATGTGCGATTACCACGTTGTTTTCTTCCGTCATGTGCGTCGCGGCGAACACGTTTGCTATGCCGATATGCCCTTCCTTTAGGCCGACCGAGTGTTCAACCCGTTGCCTTGCGGCGGGATCGAAGTAGACCGCGAACACGCGCACGTCGGGCTTCGGGCCAGCGTAACCGTCATGGCGCCAAGCCCAGAAGCGCAAGTGCAGACTCCAGACAATGATTTCGAGGGTATTACCGCGAATGGGCGCCCGCGGCGGCAGCGACGCCACCGCCGGCCCGACCTTTACGCTGACCGGCTTGGCGAGACCAAGACCATGCTGCCTTGCCTCACGGCGCATGAACTCCTCGATCGACAGGAACGATTGCGAGGACAACAAGGCCAGATATTCAGCCGTGGCAGCGCGGCCATCCCCATTGATCGGGTAGATGACAACGTCAACCGTGCGCTCCCAAGACTGGAACAGTGCGCGCTCGTGGAGCGCCCCTACCGCAACGGTTGCCAGCACGAATAGCAGCAATGCGATGCGAATCGCCTTGGCCATCGCCGGGAACTCAGATGCGTTCGACGATGGTCGCGGTGGCTTGGCCGTGTCCGATGCACATGACCTGAAGACCGAGCGTGCCGCCGCTCGCTTCCAGGCCGGCAAGCATCTTGGCCATGAGGCCGGCACCGGTTGCACCCAGCGGGTGTCCGTGGGCAATCGCGCCACCCCAGGGATTGAGCTTGGCCATGTCGGGCCTGAATTCCTGTGCCCATGACAGCACGACGGTCGCGAACGCTTCGTTGACTTCGATCCAGTCCAGATCGCGGATCGTCAATCCGGCCTTGGCCAGTGCCAGCCGCGTGGCTGGAATCACGCCGGTCAATTGCATGCTGGGGTCGGACCCGACGGCAACGCGGGCGCGGAATCGCGCCTTTGCTTTCAATCCATCGGCTCGTGCCGCACCGGCACTGGCCACGAGCACCGCGGATGCTCCATCGGAGATTTGGCTGGAATTTGCCGCTGTCACCACGCCTTTATTTTCGGGTCGGAAGGCCGGTTTGAGCGATGCCATTTTTGCGTCGTCGATCTGCGCGCGAACACCTTCGTCGTGATCGAGCATTATCGGCCGGGCATCCGGCGCAACGCCGGCGACCGGAACCACTTCCCGGTTCAATCCGGTCTTCTGTGCGAGCGCGGCGCGACGATGGCTTTCCTTCGCGAATTCATCGACCGCCTGTCGCGACAGCCCCCACTTGTCAGCGATACGCTCGGCGCTCTCGCCCTGATGGATCAACTCGTGGCGTCTGAACAGTTCCGGGTTGAGTTTTTCGAATCCGCTGACCGAAGCACCCAAACCAATGTCCAGGAACATCGGCACCCGGCTCATGCTCTCGACGCCACAACCGATGACATAGTGCATGTCTCCGGCGGCAACCGCCTGGGCCGCAAAATGCACAGCCTGCTGGCTGGACCCGCACATGCGGGTGAGCGACACGCCCGGGACGTGGATTGGAAGTTTCGACAGTAAAACCGCGAGCCGTGCCGGATTGGCGCCTTGCTCGCCCGCCAAGGTCACGGTGCCGTCGATGACGTCTTCGATCTTGGCGGCATCAACACCCGTTCGCGCAATCAGACTGTCGATGACGTGCGCCAGCAACGCATCCGGCCGCTGTTCGCGCAAAGCACCGCCGCGCCGCCCAAAGGGCGTGCGCACGGCATCGACAATGACTGGTTCCTGAATATCCATGTGCGCCACCCTGCCCCGTCACGCTGGCGTTCGACTGAATCGAATACTGCCGTTCTCGATACCTTCTTTAACCACCGCAAGACCACCGGCAGCGATCATCCATTCCAGTCGATGGTCCCGGTACTGGCGCACCACTTCGCCCTTGCGCAGCAGTTCTCCCAGGTCGGGCAAGGCATCGAGCGTGGCCTGCATTTGGGCGCGCACCTTCGCCACCGAATCGCGCCGGTTAGCCCGCTCGAACCAGTCGGCCAGCTTGCTGCCTTTTGCCGGCAAATAACCGTATCCGGCAGAACGATTCAAATATGGAATGACCGACAAGTCACCCCAGCCAAACGCATCGCCGTTGAACCAGGGCCGTGTGCCGAGCTGAGAATCGAGCCAACCCTGCAGTTGTTCGATATTGCGTTTGCCGAACGCCAGCAGTTTGTCCGCCAAGGCGCCGCTGGCGCGACGGTAGCGCAACACCTCAAAACTTCCCCAGTTGTTGGGCTCATACTGGGTATCCATTACGTCTTCGATCATGCGCACCCGCGCACGCTCGCGCGCTGAAGCCGGCAACAGCACCGGCGACGGCCATTTGTCTTCGATGTACTCCAGCATCACGGTCGAATCGAATACGGCGAAATCGCCGTCGATCAGTGCCGGGACCTCGGCGCGAGGATTCGAAGACAGAAACTCGCCTCCCGTCTGTCCCTTGCCCAGCCCCTCAGGTATCGCGGTGCGGTATTCCAAGTCTTTCTCGTTCAGCGCGATTTTTACCTTCATCGCGTAAGCAGACAGCGGATGTTCGTACAGTGTGATTGCCACGTTCTTGCCTCCTTAACGGCCGGTCACCAGAACCACTTTTCCGGAAACACGCTTGTTCAATACCTCGTTGAGCGCCTCGGTTGCGCGCTCCAAAGGATAGGTCGCATGGATATTCGGCTTGATCCGGCCTTGCGCATACAGGTTCATGAGTTGTCGGTTGTTCTCGCGGTTGCGCTCCGGCTCTTTTTTCGTGAATGCGCCCCAGAACACACCGACAATCGAGCATCCTTTCAACAAGGTCAGGTTCAGCGGCACTTTCGGAATTTCGCCAGCGGCAAACCCCACCACCAGAAAGCGGCCCTTCCACGCCATGTCGCGCAATGCCAGCTCCGAATACGGTCCGCCAACCGGATCATAGACCACATCCACGCCGTTGCCGGCGGTGATGGCCTTGACCCTGGCACGCAGATCCCCGCTGGTGTAGTTGATCGTTTCGTCGGCGCCATGGTCCCGGCAGACCTTCAATTTTTCGTCGCTTGACGCGGCCGCGATGACGCGTGCGCCCATGGCCTTTCCAAGTTGAATCGTCGCCAGTCCCACACCACCGGACGCGCCCAGCACCAAAAGCGTCTCACCAGCCTTGAGATCGGCCCGGTCCTTGAGCGCGTGATAGGAGGTTCCGTAGGTCAGCACCAGGGCCGAAGCCGGTATGAAATCCATGCTGGCCGGGATTGCGATGGTACGGTCCGCGTCCACCACCATCTCCTCGGCAAACCCGCCCCAGGTATTGAAGGCTATAACGCGGTCACCCGGTTTGACGCCTGCGACGCCTTCCCCCAACTCCTTGATCACGCCGGCCACCTCGCCGCCGGGGGAGAACGGCAGCTCCGGTTTAAACTGATATTTCCCCTGGATCATCAACGTGTCCGGGAAATTCACACCGCAGGCTTTGACGCTCACGACGACCTGTCCCTTCGCGGGTCTCGGCGACGGAATGTCTTCGATGACCAGTTTTTCGGGCATACCCAACTCTTTACACAGAACTGCTTTCATAGTCCTCCAGATCAGTAAATCACCACGGCTTGATTTCGCGAGAAGGTATTGACCCCGACTCTAGCTCTTCAGAATTTTCTCAACCTGCTTCCAGCCGGCCTCGGCCATGGGTCTGGCGCGCTTGCCCTGCTCGAGCGCGTGTGCGCTCGCTGCGGTGCCGTCGTTCACGCGGCCCATGATCCCCTGCAAAATACCCGCCAGGCGAAACATGTTGTACGCCATATAGAAGTCCCAGTGTGGAATATGACCGCGCCCGGTCCGCCGGCAATATGCGGCAACGTAGTCCTGCTCCGTGGGAATGCCGAGTGCCTCGAAGTCTATGCCCATCATGCCGCGGAACTGGCCGGGGGTCAGGCGCCAGGTCATGCAATGGTAGGAAAAATCCGCCAGCGGATGACCGAGAGTGGACAACTCCCAGTCCAGTACCGCCAGAATCCTGGGTTCGGTCGGATGAAAGATTACATTGTCCATGCGATAGTCGCCGTGCACGATGGTGGTCTCATCGCCGCGCGGAACGTTCTCCGGCAGCCATTCGATCAGCTTCTCCATCGCTTCGATGCGCTCGGTTTCGGAAGCGCGGTATTGCTTGATCCAGCGATTGATCTGGCGCTCGATGTAGTTTCCGGGTTTGCCGTAGTCGGCCAGTCCGATGGCCGCGTAGTCCACGCAATGCAATTGGGCGATCACACGGTTGAGTTCGTCAAAATGGGCGCCGCGCTGTCGCTGATCCATGCCCGGGAGCGCCGGGTCCCACAGTACCCGGCCGACCACGCAATCCATGACGTAGAACGCGGTGCCGATAATGGCATCGTCTTCACACAGACAATAGGTTTTCGCCACCGGAAAGCCGCTCGCGTGCAAGGCCGTGATGACGCGATACTCGCGATCCACCGCGTGCGCCGAGGGCAACAATTTTCCGGGCGGCTTGCGGCGCAGAACATAGCGCCGGTTTCCGGATTTGAGCATGAAGGTTGGATTGGACTGCCCGCCCTTGAACTGCTCCAGTTCCAGACCACCGGTGTAACCCTCGACATGCTCGCGCAGATAGCGATCGAGGTTGGATATGTCGAAGCGATGCCGCTCCGGCACCGGCATGGTGCCGACAAAATCATCATGCATGTTTCAGAATTCTCCCTTCAGGCTGCGGCGAGAATACCACCCTTCGCCGTGGGCGTGGCGATGCCCCGTAACCGCCGGAATCTGAATGCTAGAATCAATCGAAATTAACTGTCTATTACTTTTCCGTGCAAATATTCAAGGATCGGGTCGCCGTCGTTACCGGAGGAGCCAGCGGCCTCGGCCGCGCGATGGCGTTGCGCTTTGCGCGCGAAGGCATGAAGATCGTGCTCGCCGATGTCGAGCAAGGTGCATTGAGTAGGACCGAGAACGAATTCAAAGCGGCGGGTTATCCGGTTCTCGCGGTGCGTACAGATGTGTCGAAGGGTCGCGATGTCGATGCCCTGGCCGATGCGGCATTTAAGACATTCGGCGCCGTGCATGTTCTTTGCAACAACGCCGGCGTCGCGCCCGGGGGCACGGTTTGGGAACAAAGCGAGAAGGACTGGGAATGGACGCTGGGCGTGAATGTCTGGGGTGTAATCCACGGCATTCGAGCCTTTGTGCCGCGCATGCTCAGGCAGAACAGCGAGGGCCATATCGTCAACACGGCATCGGTCGCAGGGCTGCTGTCCTTGCCGGGTATGGCCATGTATTGCGTGTCGAAGCATTCCGTCGTCACGCTCACCGAATGCCTGCATCACGATCTGATCGAAGCGGGTGCGAATCTTCGGGCTTCGGTGCTCTGCCCGGCTTTCGTGCCCACCGGTATTTCCGATTCAGAACGCAACCGGCCCGCTGCTTTGCGCGACGAGAGCACTGCAAAATCATCCGCCGATTTGATGCGCGAGGAGCAATTCCGGCATGCCGTGAAATCGGGACGTATTTCCGCCGAACAAGTCGCCGATCTGGTGTTCCAGGCCATCTCGACCAACAAGTTCTACGTTCTACCCCACCAGAAGATCAAGCCTTCGGTCGAGACCCGGATGCAGGATATCCTGCTCGAACGCGACCCGACCAATACCCTGAACAAGCGCGCCTGATTGGATCAGGTCAGACCAGCCGCTCCTTGTTAAAGAATGCCTTGCGCCAGCGTGTGACAGTAACTTTGTCGAACAAACCGGCCCTGGTAAAGGGATCGTCGGCGATAAAGCGCTCCGCGGCTTTGCGATCATCGGTATCGACAATCAAAATCCCGCCATTGCCGCCCTTGCCCTCATCGTCAGTGAGCGCACCGGCCGCCAAAAGCAAATGCTGGTTCAGCGTCAGGTAGTCCAGATGCGCGGCGCGCGTATCCGCCCGGAGCTGCGCTGTTCCGGGTTTATCCAGTGTTTGAATCGCGTATGGCATATCTTTCTCCCGGTCTCTCACGCCGCCTTGCGCGTGTTCTTGTTGATGAATTCTGTCATGCGCGCGATGCCTTTTTCAATCGCCTCGTTCGAAGCAGCGTAACTGAAGCGGATGTGCTGGCCCTCGTTGGGCACGCGCTGGCCGAAGTGGATGTCGGCGAGCACGGCCACTCCGGCCTCGTTCAGAAGGCGCTTGCGGAACTCCTCCGAATCTTTCGCACCGATTAATTTGCAGGCTTCGGTCACGTTCGGCCACGCATAAAAAGCGCCTCCGGGATGCTGGCAAGTTACGCCCGGCACCTTGTTCAACAGGCTGACGATCAAATCGCGGCGGGCAAGAAAACTGTCACGCATTTTCTTCGCTTCTTCCTGCGGACCGTTGAGCGCTTCGACCGCCGCCCATTGCGTAATTTGCGAGGCACAGGAATCGGTATTGGTCACCCAGCGCGTGAACACCGGTGCCAACGCCTTGTTCGCCGCGAATCCGAGCCGCCAGCCGGTCATCGCCCAAGTCTTGGACGCACCGTCGCAAATGATGGTGCGTTCGATCATGCCGGGGAACTGGGTGAGAGAACAAAACTCGCCGTCGTAGCAGAGTTGGGAATAGATTTCGTCGGCGAAAATCCAGACATGCGGATGCCGGCGAAGAATCGAAGCAATGGCCTCGACATCTTTTCGCGGGATGATGCCGCCAGTCGGATTCTGCGGCGAGTTGAGGATCAACAGTTTGGTCCGCGGCGTGATCTTGGCCTCGAGTTCGGCGGGATCGAAACTGAAATTGCGCGATTCGCGCAGGTAAATCGGCACTGGCAGCGCACCCATGGCCTTGATCTGTGATTCGTAAATCGGAAAACCGGGGACGGGATAAATCACCTCGTCACCCACGCCATGATCGGTCGTCGAGACAATCGCATAGGCGATGAAAGGCTTCGCTCCCGCGCCGACCACGATATCATCGGCGTGTACGCTGATATGCCGGGTGCGATTCAGATAGTTCGCCGCGGCTTCACGCAACTCGACGATGCCGGCTGAGGGCGTGTAACCATGTTTGCCTTCGTTGATCGCCTTGATGCCCGCTTCGCGGATATTCTTCGGGGTCTGAAAATCCGGCTGACCGATACAGAAGGAAATAATGTCCTTGCCCTGGCGCTGCAATGCGCTGACTTCGGCAAGAACCACAAATGCGTTTTCGGTACCGAGCTCGTTTGCTCGGCGTGAAATGGCGGGCATGACATTCACTCCTTGGGAATGGCTGGAGAGGCTGCTGCGTTCAAAACATCCATCTCCGGGAAACCAGCGGCGCGGCGCTTTATAGCATGTTTTTATCGGCGCCTCACCTGTCCCGACGCGGGCGCCAGTTCCAACACACCGCCTCGCGGTTGCGTCCGGGTTGCCGCATTATATTAGCGCTCGCGCACAATGATGCCGACTTTCGCAACCTGACCCTGGTGCATTTCGCGAACCACCAGATTCAGTTTGCCGAAGCGCACATAGTCACCCACTCCGGGGCGACGGCGAAACTGGCGATCGATGTACTGCGCCAGCGTCATTGATCTGATCGCCTGAGCAACCTCTCCCCCGTACATCTCCACCACCTCACCCAGCGGAGCATCGCCGTTGAGGGTGAACGTGCCGAAGAATCGCTGCTGCTCGGACTCCTCCAGGTCATCGGCAGGTACGAACAGCAGATCGAGCACCGTCATGTGCTCGTCTGGCGTGATCACATACACGAGATCACCCGACGCGATCTCCATGCGGCTGATGGATTCGGGCGATTGCCCGTCGCGAAACGCGGCCACCATGCGTACGTCGGCAGGCAGCGCGAGTTGCGACGCTGTCCTGCCGATGGCCGCGCTCGACTCGTTCACACGATAGCCCAGCAATTGCAGGCCGGAACGTCCCGGCACTTCGACAAATTCCGAAAAGTAGGGTGCGTGCTCCTTCGGCAACTTTAATCGCAACAGGCTCGCCAGTGGCGCAACGGTCCAGCCTTGCACCAACAGGGAGGTCAGCACCACGAAAAAGGCGACATTGAAGTAAATCAATGCCTGCGGCAGTCCGGCAAGAATCGGGAACAGTGCCAGCACGATCGGCACCGCGCCGCGCAACCCGGTCCATGAGATGAACACCTGCTCGTGCCAGGGAAATCTGAACGGCAGCAGCGACAGCAGCACCGCGAGCGGCCTGGCGACAAACATCAGCAGGCCCGCCACGCCAAGGGCGGCGAGGCCGATTTCGCCCAACGCCGCAGGCGAAACCAGCAAACCAAGCATCAGAAACAGGGCGATCTGGGAGAGCCAGGCCAGTCCGTCGTGTACCCGCAGTATGTTGCCAGCCGCGTGCACGCGGCTGTTGCCAACAACGAGGCCGGCCAGATAGATCGCCAGAAAACCGCTGCCTTCCAGAACGGTCGTGCCGGCATAGATGGCCAGTCCACCGGCCATCGCCAACAGGGGATACAGGCCGCTCGCCAGCGATACACGGCTAATGACCAGGACCAGCAGCCTTCCGCCGCCGATACCGGCCAACGCTCCCAAACCGAACTGCTGCACAAAGTGCGCGAGCAGCCACCCAATGGATGCGGTCCGATCCGCACCAATGATTGAAATCAGCGACAAGGTCAGAAACACCGCCATCGGATCGTTGCAACCGGATTCAATTTCCAGAGTGGCGCCGACGCGCTGTTTGAGACGCATACCGGCGGCGTGCAACAGGGAAAATACCGCTGCCGCATCCGTGGATCCAATGATGGCGCCCAGCAACAGGCCTTCCATCAGGCCCAGTCCCAGGATGCGCGAGGCGCCGTAACCGACCACCGCCGTCGTGAGCACCACGCCGAGGGTAGCCAGCGACAACGCGGGCCACAATCCGGCGCGGAAAGTCTCCCGGCGCGTGCGCATGCCACCGTCGAACAATATGACGGCCAGCGCCATGGTTCCGATCAGATAAGCCGCCTGATAGTCACCAAAGTGAATGCTCCCCAGACCGTGCTCGCCTGCCAGCATGCCGATGCCCAGAAACACGAACAGCAGGGGCGCACCCGTGCGCGCCGAAAGCGTGCTGGCCAGAATGCTCAGCAACACCAGTACGGCGCCGATCAGAATGGCGTGATTTGAGAAATCCATGAGTTGTTGTTCTTCATGACACCGGGACTTTTAACACGGACGGGCCATGGTGCTCAAGACCATGGCGCTCAAGGCATGGCGTTCAGGGCCATCGAACAACGCGTGCCACGGTGTACGTTTTCAGCACCCCTTTGAGGGATGCGCGCCGGGCGTCGAGATAGGTCGCCAGTCAGGAGGCGCTGGAGACGCGCCCGGGACGCCAGCGCAGCAAACGTCTCTCGGCCAGTGTGACGGTGTAGTCCAGAACCAGCGCGCAAGCGGTCAGAACCAGCACGCCGGCGAAGACCGTGTTGATGTCAAAAACACCCTCGGCCTGCAAGATCAGATAGCCCACGCCACGCGCCGATCCCATGTATTCGCCGACGACCGCACCGACAAAAGCCATCCCGACCGAAGCATGCAGACTGGAAAACACCCAGGCCGTCGCGCTTGGAAGATAAACATGCCGCAGCAACTGCCGGCCATTCGCGCCGAGCATGCGCGCGTTGGCCAGTATCGTCGGGCTGACTTCGCGCACGCCGTTGTAGACGCTGAAGAACACGATGAAAAACACCAGCGTGATGCCCAGCATGACCTTGGACGTAATACCCAGACCGAACCAGACCATGAAAATCGGCGCCAATATCACCCGCGGCATGGAATTGAGCGCGGTGATATACGGGCTGAGCAGTTTCGCGGTGAAATCGGACAGCGCCAGCCATAGCCCAAAGACCAGCCCCAGGACGGTGCCGATGATGAAAGCGAGCAGGGTTTCGATCAGCGTGACCCAGAGATGCGGATAAATCTTGCCGCCGACGAACCAGTCGCGGATGCGTTCGAGCACGATAAGCGGTTCGCCGAAAAAGAATGCGGACAAGACCCCGGTCTTGACCAGCACATGCCACAGCAGAAACAACCCGGCCAGCAATCCGATCTGAAACACGGCGAGTACGCTTCGCTTCATCACAGTGGAGATATCAGGTCAAATATTGGGTCAATCGAGCGCATGGGCGTGGGCCTTGTGCACTTCGTCGCGCAACGCCTGCCAGATCTGATTGTGCAGTTCGACGAAGCGCGGTGTCAGCCGAATTTCGGCCACGTCGCGCGGCCGCGGCAGGTCTATGACGTACTCGCCGATCAGGCGGCTTGCCGGTCCGGCCGACATCACCACCACGCGATCGGACAGCGCAATGGCTTCTTCAAGATCGTGCGTGACAAACACCACCGATTTGCGGTCCTCGGCCCACAGGTTCAACAGTTCGTTCTCCATCAGGCTGCGGGTCTGCACATCGAGGGCGGAGAACGGTTCGTCCATCAGCAAAATCTTCGGGGCCAGAATCAGTGTCTGCGCCAGTGCCACGCGTTTTCTCATGCCGCCGGAGAGCTCGTGCGGATACTTGTGCGCGTGCGCAACGAGTCCGACACGCCGGAGCCAATCCGTCGCAGGTCCGCGCGCTTCATGCGCGCTGTTGCCAAGAAACTCCAGCCCGACCATCACGTTTTGCAGCGCGGTTCGCCAGGGCAACAGCGCTTCGCTCTGAAACAGATAGCCAGCCCGCGTGTTGATGCCTTGCAGTTGCTCTCCGAACACACTCACGCAACCCCGGGTGGGCGCAAGCAGGCCAGCGGCAACATTGAGCAAGGTGGACTTGCCGCATCCGGTGGGTCCGACCACCGACACGAATTCGCCTTCCCGAACATCGAGATTCACCTCCGCTACGGCGGTGTATTCGGCGTTGCCGTGCCTCGCCGCAAAGCGGCAAGTAACACCCTCCAGTCTGAGCGGCGTGTTCATTGCCCGCCGTACTTGCGCAGGGCTTCTTCCACAAAGGCGTTGGTGTAAGTCTGGTTGATCCAAACCACCGGCGCCCGCCGCACGGCGGAGTTGTGTTCCAACAGGACTTTGTAGGATCGATCGACGCCCTTTTTGGGTATCAATCCGTCTTTCGAATAGGTGGAGCGCAAACGCTCGAAGGAGGCGGCATACAACGCTTTGTCGCCGAGCAGATACTCTTCGGGCACCGTTTTAAGCACGTCTTCGATCGTACTGCGTCGCAGCCAGAGCAGTGCGCGCACCATCGCATTGGTCAGCGCCTGTATCGTTTGCGGATTGCGTTCGATATAGTCGATCCGGGAGTACAGCGTGGCTGCGGGCATGCTGCCGCCAAACACGTCACGCACACCCTTTTCGCTGATGGTTTCAACCACAATTCTGATGTCGCCGGAACGCTCAAGCAGCGACATCACCGGTTCGACGCTGGAGATGGCGTCGATCTGACCGCTGCGAATCGCCGCCACCGCGGAAGGACCGGTGCCCACGCCGATGATGGACACTTCATCATGCTTGAGGCCCGCCGAAGACAGCAGATGATTGACCAGCATATGGGTGCTTGATCCCGGCGCGGAGACACCGATCTTCATGCCTTTCAGGTCTTTCGCCCCGGTATAGGCGGCCGCCCGGTCCTTGTGGATGCCGAGTTCCAGGCCCGGATTCATGCCCTGCAGAACGAAAGCCTGCACTTTTTGCGCGAGCGTCTGCATCACGATGGTGTGCTCATAGGCGCCGGACACGACATCGGCACTATGGCCAATCAGCGCCTGCAGCGCTTTCGCGCCACCGGGGAAGTCGTGGATTTCCACGTCCAGCCCTTCATCGGCAAAGTAGCCCAGGCGCTCGGCCAGGGTCAGCGGCAGGTAGTACAAAGTCGTCTTGCCTCCGACGGCGAGAACGACTTTCGTATTTCCGGCGACTGCGCTCCCCGCCATGTTCGTGCCCGCCACGAGAGCGGCCAAAACAATCAGCAAACTTTTTCTGATCCCGTAACTCAGGGGCTTCATCTGTTCGCACCAGTCATGTGGATTCAGACCGCGCCGGCCTTGCGCAGCAAAGCAGCCACGCCTACGGCGAAGCGGCGATAGCCAGCGGCGTTGGGATGAATCGGGTCGGCCTTGAGACTGCGGTCGAACAAGATGTCTTTCAAAACTTCATTTTCCAGCGGCAAGGCAAACTCCTGGGCAATGCGCGCGTAGTAAGCAGGCGGACCTCCGAATATTTCCGGCGCTGGCACGCCGATCAGTACCACGCCAATGCCGCGCGATCTGGCCAACTGCACCATCGCCCGCAGGTTCGCTTCAGTAGATGCGGAATCCAGCTTGCGCAGCATGTCGTTGCCACCCATGCAGAGCAGCATGAGCCTGGGCTGAATCTCATCGAGAACCGCGGGCAGCCGCTCCAGCCCTCCGGCGGTGGTATCTCCCGGGACGCCGGCTGATACGACCGGCCGGCCGATCATTGCCGATAACACAACCGGATAAGACTCCCGGGTGCCGGCGCCGGTGCCGTAAGTCAGGCTGTCTCCGAACGCCAGAACAATCTCGCTGCTGCCCAGACTCGGCAACGGTGGCGGTCTGTCTCCACAACCGGCGAGTAAGAGCGTCAGCACGAGCAGCAGGCTTCGGCGCAAGCTCATGAAAATATAAAAACTATCCGACCGGGCGTCAATCTTCAGCAACGCGGAGCGACGCTCATTCAGCGTTCGACCCGATACTTTTTCCTCGATGCCCGTCATACGGCCCTCTCAGCCTATTCCCCGGCCACGGTCATTCCCTCGACCAGAATCGAGCCGCACTGGCGAGAGCCGCGCACGACCGTATCGGAACCGATGGCGACGATGTGGTTGAACATGTCCTTGAGATTGCCGGCCACGGTAATTTCCTGCACCGGAAAGGCGATTTCGCCGCGCTCGACCCAGAATCCGGCGGCGCCGCGCGAATAATCCCCGGTCACCATGTTGATCCCCTGCCCGAGCATGTCGGTGACCAGCAGACCGGCCCCCATTTTCTTGAGCAATACCGACAAGTCCCCGTCGGTGGAATTCATGCTGAGATTGTGATTGCCGCCTGCATTGCCGGTGGATCGAAGCCCGAGCTTGCGCGCGGAGTAGCTGCCGAGGAAATAGCCTTGCAGTACACCGTTCTGCACGATGTCGCGCTCACGGGTGGCCACGCCCTCGTCGTCGAATGGGCTGCTCGCGAGTCCCTTCAGAATGTGCGGCCGGTCGTGAATCTGCACCATTGGCGAAAACACCGGTTTGCCCAGGCTGTCGAGTAAGAATGATGACTTTCTGTATAGACTCCCACCGCTGACGGCGGCAACGAAATGGCCGAGCAACCCGGTCGCGACTGGCGCTTCAAACAGCACCGGTACACGCGCGGTGCTCACCTTGCGCGCGCCCACACGGCGCGCCGCACGCTTGCCAGCCTGCGTGCCTACGCTGATTGCCGAATCGAGATCGCCTGCCGCGCGCGCAGTGGCATACCAGTCGTCGCGCTGCATATGGTCGTCCTTGCCGGCGATCACCGCGCAGGAAATGCCATGGCGCGAGCTCGGATAACCGGCCAGAAAACCATTGGAATTGCCATAGACGAAATGCGATTGTTGCACCGATACCGAGGCCCCTTCGGAGTTCGAGACTTTCGGGTCGGCTGCGAAGGCGGCGTCTTCGCAGGTGCGCGCCAGTTCGATCGCCTGCTCCACGTCAATGGCCCAGGGATGGTAGAGATCAAGTTCCGGAGTGTCGGTTGCCAGCAGGTCGGCATCGGCAAGTCCGGAGAATTGATCGGACGCGGTCAGCCGCGCGATCGACAATGCCGCGTCGACCGTGTCGCGCAGCGCCTGGGTCGAAAAATCCGATGTGCTGGCATGGCCGCGCTGTTTGCCCAGATATACGCTGACACCGACGCCTTTGTCGCGGTTGTACTCAATGGTCTCGACTTCCCCGCGCCGGACCGTGACGCTTTGGCCAAACCCTTCGCTTGCTTCGGTTTCGACAGAGCTTGCCCCGCGCTCGCGCGCATAATCAAGAACATCGCGCGCGATTTGCCGGAGAGTATCGGATGAATAGGTAAATTGGTTGCTTGCCACGGTGTTTGCTGAAATTGAGGTATCGCGCATCTGAAAATCAAAGCGGCGTGCTGTCTGACAATCCGGACGGCACGCCGCGGAGGGAAATGTTTGGTTATGATACCAGCTTGCCGGTTCATAACCCCCGGTCAGAACCGCCTTTGAATCCCCTCACAACACCTTAAAATCGCGCGGATCGCTTCAGTGGAAGAAGAAATTGAGATCAGCCGGACGCAGCGCAAACACAATGACCTGGCACTGCAGGAACTGGGCGAGGAACTGGTGTCAGTGGACAAGGACAAGCTGGCCCAGCTCGGCCTGCCGGAGCGTTTGCACGACGCCATCATGGAGGCCCGGTCGATTTCAAAGTTTGGTGCTTTGCGGCGCCAGATGCAATATATCGGGCGCCTGATGCGCGAGGAAGGCGATGCGGAAACGATTCGCGAGCGGCTCGACGCATGGAACGGCGCCTCGCTGCAACAGACCGCCCGCCTGCACCTGATTGAACGCTGGCGCTTACGGCTTTTGAACGACGATAAAGCGCTCGATGCCCTGATCGCCGAGTATCCCCACGCTGAAATACAGCAGTTGCGCACGCTGGTGCGAAATGTCAAACGTGAAACAGAAGCGGGAAAACCGCCGAAGAGCTTCCGGGAACTGTTTCAGATGTTGCGCGAAATCCTGTAAACCCAGGATCGTTAACGCTCAGGGATGCTTCACCATAGCCCCTTGAAAGGCAGGCAAAGGTGCGCGAAGGATTGCAGGATGCAACATTCCGAAATGGTCAAGTCCGGTGGTGGTTGGTGGATTCACCGGAGCCGTTAACACCTTGTCATTGGATCCTGATTTCTCATTTCCATGCCTTTGCGTGCCTTCTTGCACTTTTCGTTGAAAGGTATTCATGACCGAAAGCGAACAAGTCATTATCGGACTGGTCTCCATCAGTGACCGGGCATCGAAAGGTGTTTACAGGGACGAAGGCCTGCCGGCGTTGGGTGAGTGGCTGGGCCGGGCCGTACGCAACCCGCGCAGCATGATCGAGCGCCTGATTCCGGACGAGCGGCCGGTGATCGAAGCAACGCTAAAGGAATTATGCGACCGGGAGAACTGTCATCTCGTACTCACGACCGGCGGTACCGGCCCGGCACCGCGCGATGTAACTCCAGAGGCTACGCTCGCGGTTGCCGATCGCGAGATGCCCGGATTCGGGGAACAGATGCGCCAGATCAGCCTGTACTTCGTACCCACCGCCATACTGTCGCGACAAGTGGGTGTGATTCGCGGCCGGACCCTGATCGTCAATCTCCCGGGACAGCCAAAATCCATTCGCGAAACACTGGAAGGCCTGAAGGACGCCGATGGCAAGCAGATCGTGCATGGGATCTTTGCCGCCATTCCATATTGCATGGACTTGATCGGTGGACCTTACATCGAAACCGACGATTCGGTGTGCAAAGCGTTTCGCCCAAAATCCGCGCTGCGCGCGAAAAACTGAATCTTTTTCCCTGACTTGAACGCTTCGATACCCATGAGTGATCTTCTGCCGGCAATAGAAATCGAGACCAGACCAAATCCTGCCCACGCCGTGATCTGGCTGCATGGCCTGGGTGCCGACGGAAACGATTTTGTGCCCATCGTCGAGGAGCTTGCGCTTCCACCGCTCGGCATACGCTTCGTGTTTCCGCATGCGCCGATGCGCCCGGTTACCATCAACGGCGGTTTTGTGATGCGTGCCTGGTACGACATTGCCTATCAGGATCTGGTCATGAAGGAAGACGAACCGGGCCTTCGGCAATCGCAAAAATTAATTGAACAGTTGATCTTAAAGGAAAAAACGCGCGGCGTGCCGATGGACAATATCGTGCTGGCGGGGTTTTCCCAGGGCGGTGTCATTGCGCTGCAAACTGGATTGCGGCAGGCCGAACGACTGGCCGGCGTCATGTCGCTCTCGGCCTATTTGCCGCTCACCGGATTGGTCGAAAAGGAACGCGACGCAGCCAACCATGGGGTACCGGTGTTTCTGGGCCATGGCACGGCGGACAATATCGTACCGCTGTCTCTGGGAAGCGGTACCCGGGACCAACTGCTCAAACTGGGCTACGACGTCGGCTGGCACCAGTATCCGATGGCCCACTCGGTCTGCCCCGCGGAACTCCGGAACATCGGAGACTGGTTAAGCCGGGTACTGGTCTAGCCGCCTGCCGGACTCAGGATGATCCGCCTGCCACGGTAACCGCCTCACGATTCAGGCGGCGCTTTGCATGACCTGGAATCGGGCCATGTCGTAATCGTAGCCTTCTTCGAGGAGCTTTCGGGGCATCAGCAGGTAGCGGCGCCCGTAGGCATGCATCTGCATGCTCTTCTGCGCGGAAAAAACACCGGCCTTGAGCAGCAGGTTCATTTCGGCGGCGCCATTGGTCTCCTGCGCATTGGATGGCAAAAGCAGCGCATTTTCCAGCTCGGCACTGTCGGCGGTCTTCGCTGCCGCCAGCTTCACGACGGTTGCCCCCTTGGTCAGCAACTGGATGCCTACGTAGCGCTGCTTATGATCGTAAGCCGACAGCCGGCGCACAATGCCAATGCTCCATGCCGCATGGTCCTCCAGTCTGACGCCCAGCAGCGACCCAAGGCGCAACCAGTCGCCCTTCGCCTGCGGCAACAGCGCCCCATAGCCCCCCTCGCTCTCGTTTTCGATGGTCCAGACTTCGGTTTTTGCATCGAAGGACAGGTCCTTACTTTCTCCGGATATCATGGTCACAATATCGTCGAACTCGTGGACCACGTCTATATGCCACACCGTGTTGCGCCTGTTCTCGGCGCGTACCGGGGGAGTCGGCGCCCAGTAACGCGCCAGATGGCGCAATACGTCGAGTGCGATCTCGACATCGACACCATCACCCAAATTGATGTTGGACGGAAATATGCCGTCCAACTGGACACTCTGCGTGAGTACCTCCAGTTTTTGCGCGGCGCTACCCGGCCCAAAATAGCGCAACCCCGGCGTCATCGGCATACGAGAGACCAAACGCGCGGGCTTAGTGGTGCCACTGTAGTCAAAGAAAAAGTGGCAGCCTGGCGCGGGTTGACGATTCATCACGAAAAATTCGGCGAACTGTGCGATGACGCGTTCTGCAATCTCCACCTTGGCCGGCAGCAGGCTGTCGGTCGAGGAAATAGCCAACATCAAACCCTTGAGGCACTCACGCTGAACCGTGGATTCGCCGGGCTTGCCCGGATAGACGAAGATGGAAGTGGACGCGAACGCTTTTTCTTCCGCGTAGGCGGCGAGTTTTCCGATCTGCTCCCAGATGCGCTGCTCGATTGGTCCGTAGCGCAGCAACTCCCACTTGAGCTGGACGGCCAGGGCACGCAGTGCGCGTGCCACCACCACTGGAATCTGAGCCTTGATGGCCCCTGACCCGTTGCTGCCTGCTTCGACACGCGCCAAGCACATCTGGTAGGCATCGGCGAGTCGCTTCGAGTACAGAAACACCGAATTCCAGACTCGGATCTCCTGGGACTTCTGCAGGCGTGCGCTACTGCCCAGATAGTCCTGCGACAACTTGCGATGGTGCTTGTTCGCGGTCTGCTCAATGAGTTCGATAATCTCAAGCGCACGCGTCAACTTGACATCATCGGCGCTGCCGAGAGTTTCGAGCCAGTAACACAGCTCTTCGAGCGCTTTGTAGGGATCGAGTGGCGGTAACTCGGCCATCGATTCGCGCGCGGCCTTCTCGTCGGCGAGCGGATACCCTGATTTCGATCCCTTGATCCAGTTAAGCATGTGCCCTCTTTGTTATGGGGGTAACTATTCTCTCTGGATTAGATTATAACCATCTGTTTATCCGTACATACTTATTCTTCAACAGGGTGGACGCGGACCAGACTGGCAGTTTCACCGCGTCGCGCGGCGAGATGCCCTCGTCCGGCATCTATGCCAGCAAGCAGGCTCAGTCCGATCACGAAATAGCCACCGGTAATCAGAATCGCAAGCCGGTGATCCCCCCCGGATATCCAGCTCACCAGGCCATACGTAATCGGCCCAAGAATGGCCGATAGTTTGACCGCCAATCCCCACAAGCCGAAGAACTCCGCGCGCCGGTCCGCCGGACTCATATAGCCAACCATCGCACGCCCTGCCGATTGGCTTGCACCGAGGCACACTCCGGCAAGATTCGCGGCGACCCAAAACATGGCTTGGCCGTCTGCTCCCCATGCCAGCAGCACCATGACGCACCAACCGAGCAGCGTGACCGCCAGCGTGCGCACATGGCCAAGCTTGTCCTGCAACTGCCCGAAGGCAAGTGCGCCGATACTGGCGGTTAGATTGACCACCAGGATAAGCATGATGGTCTGCTGGGTGCTGAATTTCATGGCCTGCTCCGCGTAGATTGCCGCAAGCGTGATCACCGCCTGCACGCCGCCCTGATAAAACAAGATGCAGACCAGAAAGCGCATCAGGTCGGGATAGCGCCCGACATCGCGCAAGGTCTCCCAGGTGCGGGCGAACACGCCAGCGTAGCCACCATCAGGCAACTTCTGCGGTAGTGCCCGTTCCTTGAGAAAAATGAAAGTAGGCAACGCGGAAACCGCGAATAGCAGCGCCGTAATCAGCATGGTCACAGGCACGAACTGCGCGGAAGTTTGTCCCTGCGCTTGCGCCCAGGTCACATAGACAAGCGAGGCACCAAGGCTCACCAGCCCGCCTATATAGCCGAGCGCCCAGCCCCAGCCCGACACTTTCCCCAGCGCACCGCTTCTGGCCAGCTCCGGCAGGAACGCGGCGATCAGGTTTTCGCCGGTACCGAAGAAAAAATTTGAAATGATCAGCAGTGCAATGCCCAGCGCCAGGTCGCCCGGTCCGACCAATGCCAGAGCGGCGGTACCGGCGACGCAACCGATCGTCGTCACGACCAGCAGGCGTTTCTTCGCCGCATGCGCATCGGCGTACGCGCCGATCAGCGGCGCAGTGATGACGATGAGCGCATACGAGACCGACAACGCCAATGTCCAGGCGAACGTCGCCCATGCCTGCTTGCCGACGACGACGCCGACGAAATAGGCATTGAATACCGCGGTAATGACTACGGTGGTGTATCCGGAGTTGGCGAAATCGAACATCATCCAACCCCACGCTTCGCGGCGACGAACACCGTCACCCAGATGACTTGAAGCGAAAGCGCTCACGGGGCAGCGTGGTCAAGACTCACGATTTCTCCTGCTCCGGCCAATTTCTGATGTACTTCTTGAGAAGTTTGTTTTCGAAACTGGCAGCGCGCAATGACGCCTTGGCAACGTCGTGAAAGGACAATACGCCGATCAACGCACCATTGTCCTTGATCGGAAGATAGCGAACGTGGTTGTCGATCATCATGCCGCGCATTTCGTCGACACTGTCGCCAAGGCTCCCACAGATCGGATCTACCACCATCATCTTGCGGACCGGAACCTCATGAATGTCTCCTTTAAAACGGGTGACCGCGGCCAGCACTTCGCGAAATGTCAGCAAGCCGGTCATCTGCCCCTTGTCCATTACGACCAGCGAACCGATGTCGTGCTCGACCATCAGATTCACCGCCTGGGGCAATGGCGCATCCGGCCCGATGCTGAATATCTGGTCACCTTTGATTTTAAGAATATCCTTGACCTGCATGCTTCGATCCTCCGGGCGCCCTCGGGGGGCGCCGATCAAACTCCGGGCGCCCGCGTGAGGCGCCAATCAAGTCCCGGACGTCCTTGGTCTGGCGCCAATCAAATAATGCCCCGGGACTTTAAGCGCGCAATACGCGCCTCATCGTAGCCGAGTTCTGCCAGTACTTCACGCGTATGCTCTCCGAGCTGCGGACCAAGCCAGCGCGTGCCTCCGGGCGTACCCGTCAGCTTGGGCACCACTCCGGGAATTTTCATTTCCTGCCCGTCCGCAAGACGTGCCTGCTCGATCATGCCGCGCGCACGATACTGAAGGTCACCCACGATATCAGCGATATCGTATATCTTGCCCGACGGGACCTGCGCCTGCGCCAGGACTTTCAGGACATGATCCAGATCGTGCGCCGCGCACCAGTTGCCGATAACCGCGTCGAGCTCCCCTGTTCGCTTCACTCTGCCGTCGTTGTGCGCCAGTAGCGGATCCTGCGCCAGATCGTCGCGCCCAATCGCAATCATCATGCGTTTGAAAATCGAATCACCATTGGCACCGATGACCACGTACTTGCCGTCGCGCGTCGTGTATGTGTTCGACGGAACGATGCCCGGGAGCGAGGCCCCGCTGCGCTCCCGCACATGGCCGGTCATGTCGAACTCCGGCAACAGGCTCTCCATCAGGCTGAACACAGATTCGTACAAGGCCACGTCCACTATCTGGCCCTGGCCGCCGTTGACCTCCCGGTGCCGCAACGCCATCAGCGCGCCGATGACACCGTACAGCGAGGCGACCGCATCGCCCAGACTGATGCCTACGCGCACCGGCGGCCGGTCGGAATATCCGGTGACGTAGCGCAGACCGCCCATCGCCTCGCCAATGGCGCCGAAGCCGGCGCGGTCCCGATACGGGCCAGTCTGACCATAGCCCGACAGCCTGACCATGACCAGCCCGGGATTGCGTTTCGACAGATCCTCCCAGCCCAGTCCCCATTTCTCAAGCGTACCAGGGCGGAAGTTCTCGATGACTATGTCTGCCTGCGCCGCCAGATCGCGCACGATCTCCTGGCCGTCAGGTTCGCGCATATTCACGGTTACCGACTTCTTGTTTCTCGCCTGCACATACCACCACAACGAAGTACCCTGGTGCAGCTTTCGCCACTTCCGCAACGGATCACCGCCATCCGGCGCTTCGACTTTGATCACCTGGGCGCCGAACTCGGCCAGAAGTCGCGAGCAAAATGGACCTGCGATCAGAGTGCCGAGCTCGAGAACCTTGATGTCGGATAACGGTCCCATGTGATGTCAAGCAGTCGTAGACCAGTTAAGCCTGCAATAGGCAAACAGCCGCGATACTATCCGAAAATTCCCGCGTTCAAGGAGTCCGTGCAATGAAACGCCTGCTGGTACTATTCACCGTCCTGATTTCCACCACCTTTCTCAGCGAGGTTTCCATGGCCGCTTGCCCCGATTTGCTCAATCACAAAATGAATGATCTCGACGGCAGGCCGATTGACCTGTGCGGGTTTGCAGGCAAAGTCGTACTGGCGGTCAATACCGCCAGCTACTGCGGTAACACGCCGCAATACAAGGGACTGGAATCGCTCTACCAGAAGTACAAGGAGCAGGGCCTGATCGTCGTCGGATTCCCCGCCAATGATTTCGGCTCGCAGGAGCCGGGCAGCGCCCAACAGATCAAGGAATTCTGCGAACTGACCTACGGCGTAAAATTTCCCATGTTGGAGAAAACCAGCGTCGTGCCGGGAAAGGCCAATCCTGTCTTTGCCAGTCTGACAAAGATGACCGGTGACGCACCCGAGTGGAACTTTCACAAGTACCTGATCGCCCGCGACGGCAAGCGTGCTTTCAGCTACCCGGCGCGCACGAAACCGGAAAGCGGCGAGATCGTCAAGCAGATCGAAGCGCTGCTCGCGGAAAAATCTTGACGGGTGCCGGCGACAAGCGCGTGGCTCAAAGGTAATTTTACGGGCGGGCGATGGCCGCCCGGTCGAACCAATGGGTTGCTCCCACCCTAGACCCTCTGCGCCCAATAACAATGCTGCTCGAGGCGGCCGCTGCATCGGCTCTGCCTCATTGCACTCAGGGGTGGGATTGTGTTTCTCTCGCCTGAAGGCGATCGCGCCATCCTGAGGCGCATGCGCCTCAGGATCACCAGTGAGCTCTCTCACCCACCCTCTCCGCCAAATAAAAATGCCGCATTGAGCGGCATTTTTATTTGGCGGAGAGGGTGTCCGCCCAACCATTGTCCAAGAAAATCCAGCTTCGTCCATTTTCATAGGTAATTTCATAGTGGAAATTGATTCTGTTGTCTTGACACGTCCAACCAAGTCCAGCACTATCCAAGCTTGTAACGTGGGTAGAAACGTGGGTAGACATGGCGCGCAAGATCAATCGGCTGTCGGCCAAGGCGGTCAGTAACCAGAAGTCCCCGGGCTATTTTTCGGACGGCGGCGGCTTGTACCTTCAAGTCAGCCCCTCCGGATCGAAGTCCTGGATATTCCGCTACACCCTCAAGGCCAAGCCGCGAGAAATGGGCCTTGGCCCTTTGGCCGCCATCGACCTCGCCGAAGCCCGCAAGCGCGCTGGAAGCTGCCGGCTGCTGCTGGTGGATGGCGTAGGCCCTATCGAAGCGCGGCGGGCGCACAGCGCACAGCAAGCGCTTTCCGAGGCGAGAACCGTGAGCTTCGAGAAATGCGCGGAAGGCTATATCGCGGCGCACGGTGGCAAGTGGAAAAACCCCAAGCACGCCGGGCAGTGGAAAGCCACCCTTGGGACATATTGCTACCCCGTAATCGGTGCGCTGCCGGTTCAGAATGTCGATACCGGCCTGATCGTCAAGGTGCTGCAACCGATCTGGGCCACGAAGCCGGAAACGGCAAGCAGGCTTCGCGGGCGCATTCAGTCCGTGCTCGATTGGGCCACGGTGAGCGGTTACCGAACCGGAGACAATCCGGCCCGCTGGCGCGGCCACCTGGACAAGCTGCTCGCCGGCATTCCGAAAGAATCGCGCGTCAAACATCATGCCGCGCTGCCCTACGCCGACATCGGCGCATTCATGAAAGATCTGCGGAGCCAAGACGGCACAGCGGCGCGCGCTCTGGATTTTCTGATCCTGTGCGCGGCAAGAACCGGCGAAGTGATTAACGCCCTGCCGTCTGAGTTCGACCTTGATAAAGCGCTGTGGGTCATTCCAGCCGTGCGCATGAAGGCAAAGAAGGAACACCGTGTCCCGCTTGCCACCCGCGCCGTGGAAATTGTCCGCGAGCAATTGAAGCTCGGCGAAGCTTACGTATTCCCCGGACTCAAGTCAGGCAAGCCGCTCTCAAACATGGCCATGCTGGCGCTGCTCAAGCGCATGGGGCGCGACAACATCACCACGCACGGCTTTCGCTCGGCCTTCCGGGACTGGGGCGCGGAACAGACGGCGTATCCAAGCGAAGTGCTGGAAATGGCCCTGGCCCATACCGTAGGCGATAAAGTCGAAGCCGCATACCGCCGGGGTGATCTGTTCGAGAAGCGCCGGCGACTGGCGGCCGACTGGGCCAAGCACTGCGAACAGCGGAAGAGCGGGAAGGTTGTCCCGATGCGCAAGGCAAGCTGAAGTTCGAGACAATACTGGAAGAGCGTTTGATTCCGTTGGCATCGGCTTGAACAAAAGTAATCTATAGGTTACACTTCACTTGTATCTATTTCGCATCTACCAGTCCGCAAGCTGCCAACAGCCGTTTACCGATTGGCTGGAACGGCTTGCCGACCGGCAGGCACGGGCGCGAATCCGTGCGCGGCTTGACCGAGTGGCCCTTGGCAACCTCGGGGACTGCAAGCCGGTGGGTCAAGGCGTTTCGGAATTGCGCATTGACTGGGGGCCGGGTTACCGCGTGTATTTCGCGCGTATTGAAAACGTCGTGCTGCTCCTGCTCTGCGGCGGCGACAAGACAACACAGCAAAAGGATATTCAGCATGCTCAAGCGTACCTCCAAGACTACCAGTCGCGCCTCCAAAAGACCCGTGCCGCCAAGCGTCCCGTATGAACCACGGCTGATCGCCAGTCTCAAAGACCCGCACGAAGCCGCCGCCTATCTGGAAGCGTCAATTGAAGGTGGCGACCAGGGCGCACTCATGCTCGCACTGCGCCACGTGGCCCAGGCCCAAGGAGGTATAGCGGCTGTCGCGCGCAAGTCCAAGCTCACGCGGGAAGCCACCTATCGCATGCTGTCCGAGACCGGAAATCCGGAACTCAAGAGCCTGACCGCCTTGCTCGCGGCAACTGGGCTACAGCTTACCGTCAAACCTATCGAGCGCAGACTGAGAAAGGCGGCATAAGGGCGATGGATGGAAATGCGACGATGCTCACGCGAGGCAGCAGAATAGATTGTCAGCGCGGCAGTGGTAACGTATTCCTTGATATCGGCTTCCCGCCCGAAGAAGCGCACAACCTGCATCTGCGGTCCGAATTGATGACGCGGGTGGAACAGTTCGTCAAGCGCAGCGGCGTGACGCAAACCGAAGCCGCCCGCGCACTCGGCATCACACAGCCGAGACTCAACGATTTGCTGCGCGGCAAGATCGACAAATTCAGTCTTGATGCGCTGGTCAACATGCTGGGTCGTGCGGGAATGCGAGTGGAACTGCGGGTGAAGAAGGCGGCGTAGACAACGTTGAATTCGGCGATAACAGACACATAGTGAATATCTTTGAAGGTACACGGCGAATTGCTCTATTAATCGGCGCGTTCTGGGCAATCTGCGTAATTTCAATTCATGCGGTATGGGACCAGTCCGTTCGACTTGAGTATGTTGTCACATCACCAGACATAGTGGTTCGCGTTCACAAAGACAAATGTAATTTTGATGATTCGGATGAATGGCAATACACCACAACAAGCAATGAAACCAAACTTGCAGTTCACTTTTGCTTCAAGGCGCAGAAATTTACGAACGGAGAGATGCTGGTTCCCATATGGATAGACCGTAAGAAGAGTCAAATTGTGGGTTCATCCAAATTTTCAGCTGGAACCAAGAACTATACAAAGAGATTTGCGAGTGAATTTAAAATCCCGGCCACCGATATTGATTGGGCGGACGGCCAAAAGTGGCCAGTGAGGTTGGAGAAGACTAAGGACGGCGCGTTGTGGGTCGTAGGAGGATGGTTAATTCTATGGCTTCTCACAGCCAATGTGGGATGGATCGTCAGGGGGTTTTTTCGCATTCCACATGGGAAAGATAGTGCCGTTGAGTAGATGCACTCTTCGATTTTCAGCCTAAGGCAAGACATACTAAATCCGCACACTCAGCCGGCACGGCACCTGAACCAAAGGGCGGCGCGAAAGGGCACCAGCATGGCTAAAGAAATTTGTTTGGTCGCCGAGTTGAAGCGGGTTGTCGCCTTGGAGGAATTTATCAATTATCTTCGAAGTCGCAGCATTACTTACCGCAATATTCACGCCATGAAGCGATTGCTCATTTCTCGGAAAGGGAAACAATCAACCGACGCAAGAGTGCGCTATTCCGATGAACTGCTCTTAGATGTAAGCAACACGGTACGTCGGGAGATGCAACTCTTGAAGACGACCGGAAAGCCTCAATCAGGGCCCAAGTCGGCAATTCGTAGTTGGATCGAAAAAACGCGCCAGCGTCTCGGAAAGAATCGCTCTGATGATGAAAGAATCGAGAATGCAGTTAAATATCTTTTCAAGATATACGAGGCGGCACGGAAACGCAATTGAAGTAACCGATTTTGCCGGCCGCGATGCACGAGACTCGGGGGTAGAATGAAACCACGGATGAATTTCGACGATTGATCTTCCGTACTTCGATTCCTCACTATGCACTCCATAAGCCGCGACAGTATCGCGGTGTACGGAGTGCAAATGCCAAAAGTACTACTTCGCAGGAGAGACGTTCAGGTGCGCGTCGGTTTGTCGCGCTCGGAAATTTACCGCCTCGTTTCGCTCGGACGTTTTCCTCGGCCAGTCCCACTCGGCGAGAGAATCCGGGCATGGGATGCGGACGAAATCGAGGCTTTTGTTCAATCTCGCATTGACGCCCGCGATAAGGCCGCATTATGAATCGGCCGTTCAAGTGGCTTCGCTGCTGTCTTTGTCGAGCTCTTTGCGCTGACCGTTTTTTCAACCGTGACGCGAGTCTTGAAATCGACAAATTAGCGGTCGAGATTGAACGATTGCGTGAGCGGCTGTCTGTGGCCGAAAGTCGCCATGCGTGACGCCGTTGACCAGTTTCGCGGCGCAATCGAATCCGCCGGGCTAACGCCACCAGGCACAATAATTCCCAATGGCCGGCTGCATCGCTTCGCCAGCAACGGGTTGCCCGGCGACGATGCCGGATGGTTTGTTTTGCATGGCGACGCCGTGCCGGCGGGTGCATTTGGCTGCTGGCGCACCGGCGTTTCCCAGACTTGGCGGGCGGACATTGGCCGCAAACTTTCCCCTGAGGAAGAATATAAACATCGAACGCGCGTCGAAGCCATGCGGCGCCAGCGCGATGCCGAGGATAAGCGAATGCGGGCGGAAGCCGCGAGGAACGCAGCGGCGATCTGGAATGCCGCAATGCCTGCACTGGACGATCATCCGTACTTGACCCGCAAGGGTATCAAAGCGCACGGGGCACGGCTGCACAATGGCGCGCTGGTGATCCCCATGCGGGACGGTGGCGAAATTCATTCACTGCAATTCATTAGCGCCGACGGTGACAAGCGGTTTCTAACCGGCGGGCGCGTGGCAGGCTGTTATTTCAGTATTGGCAATCCAAAGGGCGCAGCGGCAATGTCCGTCGCCGAGGGCCACGCAACGGCCGCGACAATCCACGAAGCGACCGGCTACCCGGTGGCAGTGGCATTTAGCGCCGGGAACCTGGGCGCGGTGGCGAAGGCCATGCGCGAACGCTTTGCCGAACTTCCGCTGATTCTCTGCGCCGATGATGATGCGGCGACCGAAGGAAATCCGGGAATCACGAAGGCGACCGAGGCGGCGCGATCTGTTGGCGGGCTGCTGGCAATCCCCGACTTCGGAGCCAATCGGCCCAAGGACGCAACGGACTTCAACGACATGGCAGCGCATCGCGGCGCGGAGGCCGTAAGGCAGGCCATAGCGAGGGCAAGCGCACCGGCAACGGAAGTGCATGAAACGGATGCGGAGAAAACGCCAGCCGCAATTGAAACATCGCAGTTTGTCGATACCGTGACGTTGATCGACGGCGCGAGCATCAAACCCGAAGCGGTGCGCTGGCTTTGGAACGGCTACCTGGCGCGCGGCAAATTGCATGTGCTCGCGGGCGCACCCGGCACCGGCAAGACCATGATCGCGCTCGCGCTGGCGGCGACGGTATCAATCGGCGGACGCTGGCCCGATGGCACGCGCTGCGAATCCGGCAACGTGCTGATCTGGTCTGCTGAAGATGACATTGCCGATACGCTCGCGCCGCGTTTGATCGCCATGGGCGCGGACATGCACAAGATTCGATTCGTTGGCGACAAGTCAACCATGACGGGCCGCGAACCTTTTGACCCGGCGCGCGACATGCCGATGCTGCTGCACGCGGTGGCCGACGCTGGCGAAATCAAACTGCTGATCGTTGACCCAATTGTTTCGGCTGTGGCCGGTGACTCGCACAAGAACGCCGAAGTGCGGCGCGGTCTGCAACCGCTGGTCGATGTCGGGCACAAGCTCGGCGCGGCAGTATTGGGTATCTCGCATTTCAGCAAGGGAACGGCTGGGCGTGAAGTCACCGAGCGAGTGACCGGCAGTCTTGCCTTTGGCGCACTGGGTCGCGTGGTATTGGCGGCGGCGAAGCGCTCAGAAGATGACGGCGGCGGACGTATTCTCGCTCGCGCGAAATCGAACATCGGGCCAGACGGCGGCGGATTCGCCTACGATCTGGCACCGGGAACTGTACCGAATCATCCCGGCATCGAGGTGCATGTGCTGCAATGGGGTAACGCAATCGAGGGCAGCGCGCGGGACCTGCTGGCCAGCGCGGAGGATGCGGGTGACTCCGAAGAACGCAGCGCGGTAGAAGATGCCAAGGACTTTCTGCGAGGATTGCTTGGGGATGGCGCTGTTGCAGCCAAGCGCGTTTACACCGAAGGCCGGGAGGCCGGTTACTCCGAACGCACTTTGCGCCGTGCCAAAAAAACGCTCGGCATTGAGGCGGTCAAGGACGGTTTGAAGGCGGGCTGGTCTTGGCGATTGGCCCCGAAGGTGGCCAAGTTTCCCGAAGATGGCCACACAAAAAGCTTGGACGCCTTCGGCGATCTTGGCCATCTTCGGTCGGCTTCGACGGGAGCGCCTGCCGTTGTGGAGGTTGAAATATGACCCCGGCGACGATCATCCAGAAGGCGATGGCGGACAGAGTAACGCTGGCATTGTCACCAGCCGGCACCATCAAGGCGCAGGGTAACGGTGAGGCGGTCAACCGCTGGTTGCCCGTGATCCGGGAGCACAAGGCCGAACTGCTGGCAGTGCTGCGGGCGGGTAACGATGGCGACGCCGAATTGCGCCATCTTGTCCGAACGGCCGGAACGTTCTACGGCTTCAGTGACGCCGAACATGTGTTGGCACTGGAAATTGCGCTATCCGATCCCGTGGAAGCGTTGACCTGCTTTCGCATCCTGACCGACTGCATGGCTAAGGTCGCAGCACATAGCGAACAGACCAGGTCAGCGCACTGCTGAAACCGCGTGAGCGCCATAACGAGCCGCTGATGCTAGACCTGATTGAACGCCACGGCGCAACGGTTCATTGCATTTGCGAACCATTACGCGCGCGCGAGGGAAATGCGACGATCAAACTAATCGAGGAATAACGCCAGCCAAGGCAATCCCCCGAAAACACCAGTTCGGGGGTAGTATTGTGGGTAGAGTAATTTTACTGATAAATAACATATATTTATCAGATAAATAAAAACAATTCTGGCGGAGAGGGTGGGATTCGAACCCACGTGCCAGGTCTCCCTGACCATCTGATTTCGAGTCAGCGCCGTTATGGCCACTTCGGTACCTCTCCGTGTTGGTGTGTTATTTTAACAGCGATGTACTCCATCGCGAATCTTGCTTCGCACCTTTTCAGTGAATGTCAATGAAAAGGGGTGAATTCTTTAGGCCTTGTACCTTGTCGCCTGTTGCGCGGCGGGTGCTGGCCTGCGTGCTCCTTCTGGCGTTGCCGTCGTGCGATCCGGATGCATTTTTTGAACGACCGGTAAAACCATTTAGCGAATCCGATGAATTCGTGGTTCTGGTACGCAACGCACCTGTCACGCGATTCCTCGGTGCGGACGGCAGATACAGCGGAATAGAACAGGATTTGCTCGAATTGTTCGTCAAGGACATGGGTATACGTCTGCGGGTCGTCGAGCATTCCGCCATTGACAAAATCCTGGCGCAACTGCGACGCCGGCGCGCCCATCTTGCGGCCGTGGGCATCGCCGCGACGCCGCAGCGCCGTGGCGAGCTGCAATTCGCTCCTGCTTATCTGTCGGTCGATACCGTGGTTGCCTACAATACCGGCGGCCGGCGTCCAAAAAACATTCACGATCTTGTCGGCAAGCGTGTCGTGGTACTGGCAGGTTCCAGAGACGCGCAACAGCTCGGCGAGGAACTTCTCCGGGAACCCGCGTTGCGGTGGAAAGAGATTGTTGCGGACGATGGCATGGATCTTCTGGACAAACTGTCGAACGGCGAAGTCGACTATGTTGTGAGTGCCTCGAATATTGCCCAGCAGGCGCAACAATTTTCGCCAAGCATCCGCCGGGCGTTCAACATCGGCATCCCTGAATCCTTGTCATGGGCACTGCCGAAAGAAGCGGATCCGCAACTCGTTGATCGTGTCGACAAGTTCTTTGCGCGCATCAAGGCCGACGGCACCCTGGGAGTTCTGATGGACCGTTATTTCGGTCACATGGAACGACTGACTCAGGCGGATGTAGCCTTGTTCCTGGAGCGAAGGTCGTCTGTGCTCCATCACTATCGCGGCACCTTCCAGGAAGCGCAGGAACTGACCGGCATCGATTGGCGCCTGCTCGCTGCCCTGGGTTTTCAGGAATCTCACTGGAATCCCCTGGCCACCAGCCCAACCGGCGTTCGAGGACTGATGATGCTGACCTCTGAAACCGCCGATCGACTCGGTGTGCGCGATCGCCTGGATCCGCATCAAAACATACTGGCGGGTGCACGCTATCTGAAGATATTGAAAGACACCCTGCCGCAGCGCATTGCTGAACCGGATCGAACCTGGATGGCGCTGGCGTCGTATAACGTCGGCTACGGCCACCTGGAGGATGCCCGCATTCTGGCGATACGCCGGGGCCTGAACGCGGATTCATGGGTGGACCTCAAGAAGAGCCTGCCGTTGCTGGCACGATCAGACTTTTACACCACACTCAAGCGCGGGTTTGCGCGCGGTGGAGAAGCGGTTATCCTGACCGAAAACATCCGCAACTATTACGACATTCTGGTGCGCTACGAAGAGGCCTATGAGCCCATGTGGTCAGGCTTTCTCGACGCGGAAGAAACTCCGATCATGCCGTGATGCGGCCCAATCCACCCATATAAGGCCGGAGCACCGCAGGAACAATTACACTTCCATCGCTTTGCTGATAGTTCTCCAGAATCGCGACCAGAGTTCTGCCAACGGCCAGTCCGGAACCGTTCAGTGTGTGTACCAGTTCGTTGCGGCCTTTGTCGGCTTTGACCCGCGTTTGCATGCGTCGCGCCTGAAACGCTTCGAAGTTGCTGCACGAGGAAATTTCCCGATACGCCTGCTGTCCAGGCAACCAGACTTCGATATCGTAGGTCTTGGCGGCGGAAAACCCCATGTCTCCGGTGCATAACGCCACGGTGCGAAACGGCAGTTCTAATCGGGTCAGAATGGTTTCGGCGTGCCCCGTCAGTTGTTCCAATGCCGCGTAGGATTGCTCCGGTTCGACGACTTGCACCAGTTCGACCTTGTCGAACTGGTGCTGGCGAATCATACCGCGCGTGTCCCTGCCATAGGAGCCGGCCTCCGAGCGGAAGCAGGGCGAGTGGCAGACGAACTTCAGTGGCAGTTTGTCGGCATCCAGAATCTGGTCGCGCACCATGTTGGTCACCGGCACTTCGGCGGTTGGAATCAGATACAACTTTTCGCCTTCGGCACGCGGAACCGAGAACAAATCCTCCTCGAACTTTGGCAACTGCCCGGTACCGCGCATGCTCTGCGCGTTGACCAGATAGGGCACATACACTTCAGTGTAGCCGTGCTCCGTGGTATGAATGTCGAGCATGAACTGGGCGAGTGCGCGGTGCAGGCGCGCCAGAGGTCCTTTCATCACCGTAAAGCGCGCGCCGCTGATTCTTGCCGCCGCATCAAAATCGAGCAAGCCGAGCCCGGTGCCGACATCGACATGGTCTTTCGCCGGAAACTCGAAGCGGCGCGGATTGCCGCCGCGGCGCACTTCGACGTTGGCCTCTGAGGACTTTCCGTCCGGTACGCTGACGTGTGGCAAATTCGGCACCGTCAGCAAGAATTCATCCATCGCATACAAAATCGGGGTCAACTGCCCCTGGTTGGCCTCCAACCTCGCAGCGAATTCGTTGACCTGCGCCATCAGTGAGTCAATCGACTGCTGATCACCTTTGCGCTTTGCTTCCCCGATCTGCTTCGAAAGGGCGTTCCTTTGCGATTGAAGGTATTCGGTACCAGCCTGCAAGGACCTTCTCTGCTCTTCCAGTTCCTTGAATGTCTCCACTTCAAGACGATAGCCATTGCGGCTTGCCAATCTACTGGCAACACCGTCTAAGTCCTTGCGGAGTAACTGAACATCCAGCATCGCTTTCCTTTGCGCCCTTTTAAGATTTTCCTTTGCGCTTTTTTGCGTCGAGCGCTTTTCAGTCCTTCTTCCTGACTTGCGCATCCAGTTCGCGCAACTGCGCCAGTTTCTCGGCAATTTTTCCTTCCAGACCACGACCGGTCGGCCGGTAGAAACCGGTGTCCTCCAGGCCTTCCGGGAAGTAGTTCTCGCCCGCCGCGTACGCGTGCGCTTCGTCGTGCGCGTAACGGTAGGCACGGCCGTAGCCGAGTTCCTTCATGAGCTTGGTGGGAGCGTTGCGAAGATGCTCGGGAACCGGCCGCGACTTGTCGGACTGCACCAGCGAACGCGCTGCATTATACGCAACGTAAGCGGCGTTCGACTTGGCCGCGCATGCCAGGTAGATGACCGCCTGTGCCAATGCCAGTTCGCCCTCCGGCGAACCCAGACGCTCATAAGTCTCACAGGCATCCAGCGACAAGCGCAGGGCACGCGGATCGGCGAGCCCGATATCTTCGATCGCCATACGCACCACGCGTCGGCCAACATACAGCGGATCGGCTCCACCATCGAGCATTCTGACCATCCAGTACAGTGCCGCGTCGGGAGATGAGCCGCGCACCGATTTGTGCAAGGCGGATATTTGATCGTAGAAGGCATCACCGCCCTTGTCGAAGCGGCGCAGGTTTTGCGCGAGCGTGGTCTGGACAAAGGTGTCGTCGATATGCGCCGTTTTGCGTGTGATCGCGGCATTGCCGATTTGTTCGACCATGTTCAGCAGCCGTCTGGCATCGCCGTCGGCGGCGCCAACCACCAGCTCCCTGGCGTGGTCCGAACAGGTCAGCGAGGGAAAAGCCTGCACGAGCGCGCGCGCAAACAACAGCGTGAGTTCGGCCTCGGACAAGGGCTTGAGCACATAAACCGCCGCGCGCGACAGCAAGGCTCCATTAACCTCGAACGAGGGGTTCTCGGTGGTCGCCCCGATGAAGGTCACCAGGCCGCGCTCTACGAAAGGCAGAAAGGCATCCTGCTGCGCCTTATTGAAGCGGTGCACCTCGTCCACGAACAGGATGGTGGCGCGACCCGATTGCTGAAGCACCTGCTCGGCTTGCGCAACGGCGTCGCGAATGTCTTTTACTCCGGACAGCACCGCGGAAAGTGCAATGAACTCGGCATCGAAAGCACCCGCCATCAGGCGCGCCAGGGTCGTCTTGCCAACGCCGGGCGGGCCCCACAAGATCATCGAATGCAATTTCCCCGACTCGTAGGCCACGCGCAGGGGCTTGCCGGCGCCCAGCAGATGTTGCTGTCCGACCACTTCATCGAGCGTGCGCGGGCGCATCAACTCCGCAAGCGGAGCGGCGGGTTGCCGGGATTCAAACAAGTCGCTCATGGATGAAACGCTCACCGCGGCAGCGGCGAACGGGTTTCGCCTTATTCCGTCACCAGATCCGCGCCTTCCGGCACGCTGAACTTGTAGAGCTCCGGCGCCGCCTTTGGATTGCGCTGCAACCTGGATAGTTTGATGGTTGTGGTCTGGCCGAAGTGATCCTGCAATTCCATGATCTCCAGGGTGTTGCCGCGAAAGCCCATGCGCACCTTTTCAAACAGGCTTTCTTCGTTATAGGGTTTGACCTCCAGCCAGTCGAGCTTTCCCTTCATGCCCAAAGCCTGAAGCGAATAATATCGATCAACGTCATCGGCACCCGACAGCAGCGCGGCCGGGCTGCTGCCAATGGCTTTGTCCAGATTTCGGCGCGTGACCTGATTAAGATCCTTGTCGTAGATCCACAGTTTTTCCCCATCCCCGACGATGATTTGCTCGTAGGGTTTGTCATAGGTCCAGCGGAATTTTCCAGGACGCTGAAATTGCACCGTTCCGCTCGCCTGCTGCTGGACGGTGCCGCTCGAGTCGGTGACTTCCTGGGTGAAGGTTGCTTTCGCCGAGCGCGTCTGCTCGATGAATGCGTGCAGTTTTTCGATGGAACCGGCGCCCGCGGGCAGTGTAGCCAGGGCGTTTACCAGCAATACCGTGGCAATCAGCATGAATCTCATCGGCTTTTCCTTGTAATTGTCACGATCGGGTGTGCGCAATTTCAGGCTTCGGTGCGCGATGGCGCGATAACCTCGCGGTTGCCGTTGCTCTGCATGGTCGACACCAGTCCTGCGCGTTCCATTTGTTCGATCAACCGCGCGGCGCGGTTGTAGCCGATGCGCAAATGCCGTTGCACGAGGGAAATGGACGCCCGCCGCGACTTGAGCACAATGTCCACGGCCTGGTCATACAAGGCATCGGATTCCGCGTCGGCCTCACCCTCCGCACCGCCGTTCCCGTCATCACCCGGTGCCTCTTGAAGTACTTCCTCGATATATTGGGGCTCGCCGCGCGATTTAAGATAGTCCACGACCTTGTGCACCTCCTGGTCGGAGACAAAAGCGCCATGCACGCGCTGCGGATAACCGGTACCCGGAGGCAGATAGAGCATGTCGCCCTGCCCCAGCAATTGTTCCGCGCCCATCTGGTCGAGAATGGTCCGGGAATCCACTTTGCTGGAGACCTGGAACGACACGCGCGTGGGAATGTTGGCCTTGATGAGTCCGGTGATGACATCCACCGAAGGCCGCTGGGTTGCGAGCAGCAAATGCACGCCGGCGGCACGCGCTTTCTGCGCCAGACGCGCGATCAGCTCTTCCACCTTCTTCCCCACCACCATCATCAGATCGGCCAGTTCGTCGATGACCACCACGATCAGCGGCAACTCCGCCAACGGTTCGGGCGACTCCGGCGTAATGGTGAAAGGATTCGTCAGCGGCTTGCCCGCTTTGACGGCTTCCCTGATCTTGTGGTTGAAGCCGGAAAGATTGCGCACGCCCAGGGTGGACATGAGCTTGTAGCGCCGGTCCATCTCACCGACACACCAGTTGAGCGCGTGCGCGGCATGCCGCATGTCGGTCACCACCGGCGTGAGCAAATGCGGGATGCCCTCGTAGACCGAAAGCTCGAGCATTTTTGGATCGACCAGTATCAACCGCACATCGTTGGGGGTGGCCTTGTACAGCAGCGACAGGATCATGGCGTTGATGGCGACCGACTTGCCGGAGCCCGTGGTGCCTGCGACCAGCACATGCGGCATCTTTGCCAGGTCCGCCACCACCGGATTGCCGGCGATGTCCTTGCCCATTGCCAGCGTCAGCGGCGAACCCATGTCGGCATAAACCCTCGAACTCAGAATTTCCGACAAGCGCACCACTTGCCGCTTCGGATTCGGAATTTCGAGTCCCATGCAGGATTTGCCCGGAATGGTTTCCACCACGCGCACGCTCACTACCGACAACGCGCGCGCCAGATCTTTCACCAGATTGATGACCTGACTGCCTTTGACACCGACCGCCGGTTCGATCTCGTAGCGGGTAATCACCGGCCCGGGCTGGGCGGCCACGACTTTGACGTCGATGCCGAAATCGGAAAGTTTTTTCTCGATGAGCCGTGACGTGTATTCCAGCGTATCGGTGGACAAGGCCTCGATGTCGACAGGGGCTTCGTCGAGCAGATGCAGTGGCGGCAACGGCGAATCCGGCAAGTCTTCGAACAAGGGTTTTTGCTTTTCCTTGATCACCCGATCCGATTTCGCGATCGCGGTCTTTGGTGGCTCAATACGAACTGGCTCGTGCTCGTCGAAGCGTCTGCGTTCCACTTCCACGATTTCCTCGCGCTCGACTGCGGCCTGTTCGCCGAACTTGCGGTCCTGGCGCGTCTGCCACTTTTCGCGAATCGAAACGTAGGCGAATTCGAGCACGCTGCCGATCTTCTCGATGATGACCACCCACGACAGTCCGGTGAGCAGGGAAAATCCGACGCCCCCCAGAATCAGAAGAATAAGGGTGCTGCCAGTGAAGCCGAAGCCCCTGGAAATCAGCGAGCTGAGCAACTCGCCCAGTACGCCCCCGGGCAAGTGCGGCAACTGCGCCTGCAGCGTGTACAGACGCAAGGACTCCAGGGCGCTGCTCGATGCAATCAGAACAACAAAACCGGTGCCTGCGACCGCAATGGAACGACGATCGCTCTCAGCGGCCCATTCGATGTGACGATAGCCCCAGACCACCACCCCGATCAGGAACAGCACCCACCACCACGCCGAGAGTCCAAAGATATACAGCAGCACATCGGCAATCCAGGCGCCGGCTCTGCCACCGGCATTGACCGGCTGAGGAGCGGCAGTCTGGTGTGACCACCCCGGGTCGGATTTGCTGTAGGTCGCCAGGATCAGGAACAGATACAAGGCGCCGCCAATCACCAGCAACCACCAGGACTCGCGCAGCAACGCCGCAATCTTCGGCGGCAGCGGTTTGCGCGGTGTCTTTTGAACTGTGGAACTGGCCGCCATTGATCTTCGCAAGCGTAAATTACCTCATGAGTTTCAAAGGATTATATCCCATGGTCGGTGCATCAACGCGGCGGGTTTGCCTCTCGTGGACACGACCTTTGCGTCACTGCTACAGTCTTTCTTTTTCGCCTACCGGCCTCAAGTTATCTTCATGACCGCCAAAACAACAAAACATTCCCGACTGCTCATCCTGGGTTCCGGCCCTGCCGGCTACACCGCCGCCGTTTACGCCGCCCGCGCCAATCTCAAACCGGTGTTGATCACCGGCATGATTCAGGGAGGTCAGCTCACGACAACGACCGAGGTAGACAATTGGCCCGCGGACGTGATGGGTGTGCAGGGCCCGGAGCTGATGGAGCGCTTCCTGAAGCACGCCGAGCGCTTCGACACCGAGGTTATTTTCGATCACATCCACACTGTGAAGCTGGATGAACGGCCATTCCAGTTGATCGGTGACCAGGCCGTCTACACCTGCGACGCACTCATCATTGCAACGGGCGCCTCAGCCAAATACCTCGGCCTGCCCTCAGAAACCGCGTTCATGGGCAAAGGCGTTTCGGGCTGTGCGACCTGCGACGGCTTCTTTTACAAAGGGCAGGACGTCGCTGTGGTCGGCGGCGGCAACACCGCGGTCGAAGAAGCGCTGTACCTGTCCAACATCGCGAAGACCGTAACCGTGGTACATCGGCGCGATAAATTCCGTGCCGAGGCGATCCTGATCGACCGCCTCACCGAAAAATCCAGAACCGGCAACGTCAAGTTCGAGTGGAACCACACGCTGGAAGAAGTCCTCGGTGACCAGAAGGGCGTCAACGGCATGCGCATCCGCTCGGTCCAGAACAACACGACGCGCGATGTTCCGCTTTCTGGCGTGTTCATCGCCATCGGCCATACCCCGAACACGCAGATATTCCAGGATCAGCTCGACATGGCCAATGGTTACATCATCACCAGGAGCGGTAACCAGGGTGATGCAACGGCGACCAGCGTGCCCGGCGTCTTTGCCGCCGGCGACGTACAAGACCATATCTATCGCCAGGCCGTGACCAGTGCCGGCACCGGCTGCATGGCCGCGTTGGATGCCGAGAAGTATCTGGAAGAACTGGGGCACTGAGGAGCATTTACAGGAATTGAAATGCCCAAGCGCCCGGCAAACGCCGAACCAAACCCCGAGGAACCTGCGGACGAAGAGCTCTTGCTGCGCGAGGCGCTGAAAGACGTCGCACCGCTGCGCAATCCCGGCAAGGCCCGATTGCAACGTCCCGCGCCGGCGCCGATTCCGGTCCAGGCGCTGCTGGAAGACAAACGAGTCTTGCTCGACAGTCTCTCCGATACGATGCCAATCGAGATTGGTCTGGAGACCGGGGAAGAACTGCTGTTCCTGCGCAACGGCTTGTCCAACCAGATACTGAAAAAGCTGCGTCGTGGTTACTGGTCCACCCAGGACCATCTTGACCTGCACGGACTGCGTTCCGAAGGAGCACGAACCCTGCTGGTGAGCTTTCTCAACGACGCACTCAAACACGGGCTGCGCTGTGTGCGCATCGTGCACGGCAAGGGACTGCGATCCAGAAACGCAGAACCCGTGCTGAAAAGAAAAATCGGCAACTGGCTTGCTCAGCGCGACGAAGTGCTGGCCTTCGTACAGGCACGGCCCGAGGATGGCGGCGGCGGCGCGGTGATGGTGCTGCTAAAGAGAAAGTAAAGTCCTATCGTTCACGTAAACAGGTCATCGGCCCTGTTT
>JANLTJ010000259.1:0-21802 GCA_031362885.1 Betaproteobacteria bacterium | reverse complement strand
CGCCGCCGCACTACCGAAAAATTGTTTGGACAGAAAAACCTCGCTGCGCGCATACACCTTCCAGGCAATTCGGCGCGGCGAATCGCCAGGATAAAAAGTGCGCAGTCCGGCAAAGTCCTCCTCGCCGCTGCCGACGGCGGGACCCTCTCCGCTGGTGGCCTGTGCCTTGGGCATGGGGATCGTGCCAGGTTCGGGTTTTGGGTAGATCAGGCAGCGCAAATCCAGATCGACGACCGCCCAGGCGTAAAACAAACCCAGAGGATAAGTGGTCAGTATCCGCAGGCGGCCCGGATGGAGCAGTCCGCGCGTCGCAGTTGGGACCTTTGCCGGCACCAGCTTCGACTCGCCGGCCGCGATGTCGAAGAATACCGGCGGCTGTTCGGAAAACTGAATGGCAAGACTGAATCTGGGCAGCTTGCCGGCGTTTTCCACCTGCACTCGAAATACCGCGTCTTCACCGGCAAAGACGGGATCGGCCTTTCCCGGGCGCAAGGAGATGCGCGCCAGATTTCGCCAGGTATGCAACATTGCAACCATGCCGTTCCCGGCGAGCAGGAACACCAGGACATAGCCCAGACTGAGGTTGTAGTTGATGGCGCCCGTCAGCATGAGCAAGATGGTGATGCCATACATCAGGCCGCCGCCGGTCGGTAGGATATAGACGCGGCGCTGCCCAAGGAACACCGGCCCGGCCTCCGGTCCCTTGGGCGGGAAAATCCAGTCACCGATGCGGTCGCGGAGTTTTAAGCGCGGCTGGCGATGAGTCGCGAGGCGTGACGGAGGAGGGGCGACGGAACTGGGGGATGACAGGCGCGGGGCGAGGGGTGAGGATAAGCGCGATTCGCCGGGCATTTCAGCCGTCGTTGATTCAACTGCCTTCACGCTCCGGCCCTCGTCTCGCATTCAAGGTATGGCCACTTCCACGATCAGGCGTTCGGTGATCTGGCTGCTGCTTATCGATGTGTATCCGGTCACGGGATTGAGCCGGTGACCCGCGACGCTTGGCAATACCGCCTGCACGTCCTCCGGAATGACCTCGCGCCGCTCATCCATGAATGCCCAGGCACGCGCCGCGTTGAGCATCGCCAGTCCGGCGCGTGGCGAGAGGCCGTTGACAAAATCCGGAGACTGCCGCGTATGGCGCACGATGGCCTGCACATAGTCGAGCAGTGCCGGTGCGGTGAATGTGGCCCGGACCTTGGCCTGAAGATCCAGCAGGTCGGCTGTAGCCAGCGCCGGAGTCAGTTCGGAAATCATGTCCCGGCGTTCGCGGCCTTCAAGCAACGCGCGTTCCGCGGCCGCGTCCGGATAGCCCAGATGAATACGCATCAGAAATCGATCGAGCTGGGATTCCGGCAATGGAAACGTTCCGACCTGATGCGAGGGGTTCTGCGTGGCGATAACGAAGAAAGGCTCGGGCAAAGCGCGCGTCTGGCCTTCGATCGTGACCTGATGTTCTTCCATGGCTTCGAGCAGCGCGCTCTGCGCTTTGGGCGTGGCGCGATTGACTTCATCGGCGAGAATGACCTGGGAAAACACCGGGCCGGGATGGAACTCGAATGACGAAGAATCGCGATTGAATATCGAGACTCCGAGAATATCCGCCGGCAGCAGATCGCTGGTGAACTGGATGCGCTGGAAATCCAGCCCCAGTGTTCTGGCCAGCGCGTGCGCGAGCGTGGTCTTGCCCACACCGGGCAGGTCCTCGATCAGCAGGTGCCCACGCGCCAACAGGCAGGCAAGCGTCAATCGAATCTGATGTTCCTTGCCGAGAATAATCCGACCGATCTGGTTGGCGACGGGAGCGAGTGGGTGCGGCATGAGTTTGAGTGGAGGTGTACGCGATGCGGGCAGCCCGGCGAAATCAGACGGGCGGCGTTTGCTGGCGAGCAGTTTACCTCAGGCCATCGGCTGCACCGTTGCCGGCAAGACGGGCAGGGTGTCGAGGTCGAGCCTCCGGCTCACCTTCTCGAGTTTGGGATCGTCTTCATGGGGCAATATCTGAAAACCCAGCGCTGTCATCATGTTCAGCATCTTGCGATTGTTCGCAAGTACAAAACCTTCCATCACCTGAAGGCCGCGGCTGTGCGCAGCATGCATCAGGCAACTCATCAACGTCGTGCCAATATGCCGATGCTGCCAGGCGTCCGCCACCACGATCGCAAACTCGCAGCTTTCTCCATCGGGGTTGGTAACGTACCGGGCTACCGCGATTTCTTTCTCTTCGGCCTGTTCGGTGATGAGCGCTATCAGCGCCATTTCCCGGCCGTAGTCGATGTCGGTAAAGCGTTTGAGCATACTTGCGCTCAATTCGTTTAACCCGCCCATGAAGCGGAAGTACTTCGACTCGTTGGATAGAGCGCGCACGAACTCCTGTTCGATCCGGCTGTCCTCGGCGCGGATCGGCCTGATCAGAATGCGCGTGCCGTCGGGCAGCACCCAGCGCCATTTCAGTTCCGATGGATAAACTTTCGACATGGCAAACAGTGTGAAAGCGCAGCGCGCGTTCCGCTCAGGATGGACATCTGAAATTCAGGTGCCTATGATGAACCGAAATGAACCGTCGCGCTAAATCGCTGCCAGGACATGACTACTGCCTACGTTCATCACGCTGACTGCAACCTTCACGACATGGGTTCAGGTCATCCGGAATGCCCCGCCCGGCTCGATGCCATACACGATCATCTGCTGGCGACCGGTCTGCTCGATCATTTGCTTGACGTAACCGCGCCAGCCGCCACGCGCGAGCAACTGGGCCGCGTCCACGATGCCCGCTACCTGGATGCGATCGAAGCGATCTCACCCAAACGCGGCGTGATCCATCTGGATCCCGACACCGCCATGAATTCGCACACCTACCACGCGGCATTACATGCGGCAGGTGCGGTGGTCAAGGCGACCGACCTGGTTATGAGCGGTGAGATCGAAAACGCATTCTGCGGCGTGCGCCCGCCTGGCCACCATGCCACCCGCGCGCGCGCGATGGGGTTTTGTTTTTTCAATAATGTCGCCGTGGGTGCGGCTCATGCGCTCGAAAAGCATGGCCTTGAACGCGTGGCCATCGTCGATTTCGATGTGCACCACGGCAATGGCACCGAGGATATTTTTGCGAGCGATCCGCGCGTGATGATGGTCTCGACGTTCCAGCATCCGTTCTATCCCTACAGCGGTATCGAGGGTTGTTCCGATCGAATGGTCAATGTTCCTCTGCCTGCCTATAGCGCCGGAGCGGAATTCAGAAAGGCGGTCGAAGAACATTGGTTGCCCGCCCTGGACACATTTCGTCCGCAAATGATCTTCATTTCGGCGGGCTTCGATGCGCATCGCGATGACGACATGGCATCGCTTGGTCTGCTGGAGGCGGACTACGCGTGGGTCACCGGGCAAATGCTGGAGGTGGCGCGAAGGGATGCCGGCGGGCGCATTGTGTCCACGCTTGAAGGCGGCTATGACCTCAACGCGCTGGCGCGCAGCGTGGCGGCGCATCTGCGGGGACTGAGTTCTCTGTAGCTCCTAGGAGCCTGTCGGACTTGGGATGATTCGGCTGCAACGGTGGAAGAGCGGTCCATATTTCGCTGCTTTCTCCTTACATATTCCCGATATGCGCGTCGAAATCATCAAAATCTGTCCTCGCTCTCCCACCGTTTCGCTATCGAACACCTATGTCCGACAGGCGCCTAGTCTGAGGCGCGATCATCTCCCACCCTCGATGATCAACTCAAGCCGGAATTATCGGCGCGGACTCGCAGTGTCCGTACAAAATCCGGACAACACACAAGATATTTTCTGCCACCTCGCTTCGCGGATTGGATAACGCATTCGGCGTGCATGGGAAAATTTCTACGCGTCCGATCCCATCCACTATTTTTCGGACCTGACAAACAGCACCGACTTGCGTCAATGCGTTGCACCAAACGCCGTCAACGCGAGGCCTGTTTTCTCCCAATTTGAGCCCTTAAATCTCAACGATCACCCGCAATACGGCCTGGATCTATCTGAATTTAAAAAAGAAAAATAAAATCTATCAAAGTGGTAGATTTGACAATTAAGTGCCATGCAGCAAGCATAGTGAGCAAGGCGTCGGCACAGGCGGCACGCATCAAAATACTGTGGATCAACGGGACGCGCACTCACAACGCAGTGCAAGGGAGAAGACCGATGGATGCGCGAGCCGCGGCGATACAATCCGAACCCCTGGCGCCGGGATCAGGCGGTCCGGCGCAAGATGGTGCAGTCGGGCGTGAAGCGTTGGTGTGGGTGCTCGGCGCCCTGAGTCAGGTCTTCCGCATTCCATTCGACGAGCAACTGGTCAGCAGCCAACTCACACCGCCTTGTGACATTGATACGATTGTGCGCATCGCGGATTCCCTCGGCTTGCGTGCGGCCTGGAAGAAGCTGCCCGCAGCCCGGCTTTCGAAACTGGCGGCACCTTTCATCGTGCTGCTGCGTCCGCAGCGAGGCGAACCCGGCCTCGCGACCTCCGGCAGAGAACCACCAGGCATTGCCCGGCAGCGCTTCGCTCTGGTGGTGCGCCAGGAAGCCGGCCGCGTACCTTCTTCGAACAAGGTGCGGCGAGCCACACCATTGTGCCCTGGAGCGAATTCGAAGCGCGCTACGCCGGGCAAGTGCTGCAAGCGGCACTCAAGGACAAGCCACTTGTCGATCCCGATGCGAAAGGCGCCGCCGCGGCGGGCTTCGGTTTCCGCTGGTTCATCGCCGAACTGCTCAAGCATAAGAAAATCTTCCGCGATGTGCTCATCGCCTCGGCCGCGATTCAACTCATGGCGCTGGCCACGCCGCTGTTTACCCAGGCCGTCATCGACAAAGTCGTCGTTCACCACACCCTCAATACCCTAACCGTCATCGGCATCGGGCTTGCCGTATTCATGCTCTTCACCGCCGCCATGACCTGGGTGCGTCAATACCTCATCCTGCACACCGGCAAGCGCATCGATGCGGTCTTAGGCCTCAAAGTCTTCGAGCACCTGTTTCGCCTGCCCCCACGCTACTTCGAACAACGGCCCACCGGCGTACTGGTGGCGCGCCTGCAAGGCATCGAATCCATCCGCGAATTCTTAGCCAGCGCCGCCGTCACGCTCATGCTCGACCTGCCCTTCATGGGCGTGTTTCTGGCCGTCATGTTCTGGTACTCCTGGCCACTCTCGCTCATCACCCTTGCCATCCTCGCCGCCATCACCCTCCTGAGTCTTGTTGTCGCACCCCGGTTTCGCCAGCGCCTCAATGACCAATTCCTGCTGGGAGCCCGCAACCAGGCGTTCATGACCGAATACATCTCCGGCCTGGAAACGGTCAAGTCGCTGCAGATGGAACCCCAACTCAACCACCGCTTCGGCGGCTATCTCGCCACCTACCTGGACGCGAGCTTCAAGACCCGGCAACTCTCCAACACCTACCAGACCATCGCCAACACCCTGGAACAACTGCTCACGCTCTCCATCCTCTGTGCCGGTGCCTGGATGGTGATGCAAGAGGCCGGCTTCACCATCGGCATGCTGGTGGCCTTCCAGATGTTCGCGAGCCGCCTCTCGCAGCCCATGCTCAAGCTCGTCGGCCTGTGGCAGCAATATCCAGCAAGCCGCCATCGCCGTCAAGCGCCTGGGCGATGTCATGGACGCGCCGCGGGAGCCCTACGCCACCCTCCCCAACCGCGAAGGCAAACGCCACGGCAAAATCCACATCGAGAACCTCGCCTTCCGTTACGCCGAGAACCTGCCCTACCTGTATCAAGGCCTGAACCTCGCCATCGCCCCCGGCCAGTGTGTGGCCATCATGGGCCCTTCGGGGTGCGGCAAGAGCACGCTTGCCAAACTGCTGCAAGGCTTCTACCAGCCCACAGAGGGCTCCATCAAACTCGATGGTCACGACATCCGCCATCTCGCCGCCAACGAATTAAGACATTACTTTGGCGTCGTGCCGCAGGACACCGTGCTCTTCTCCGGCGCCATCTACGACAACATCGTACTGGGCAATGCCCACGCCAGCTTCGAAGACGTGCTCATCGCCTGCAAGGCCGCCGGCATTCACGACACCCTCGAAGCCCTCCCGCAGGGCTACCAGACCGAAATCGGCGAACGCGGGGTGGGACTCTCCGGCGGGCAGAAGCAACGCATCGCCATCGCCCGCGCCCTGCTCAAGCGCCCGGCGATCCTCATCTTCGACGAAGCCACCAGCAATCTCGATGACGACACCGCGCACGCCTTCGGCGAAACCATCAACCAGCTCAAAGGCAAAGTCACCATCCTGATGATCGCCCACAAGCTGCCGAAGAATCTCCAAGACATCCCGACCATTTCACTCGCGCAGAAAAATAAATAACAACGATCTTCCACATGTCCTCCTTTCTGCCGCGCTTCAAGCGTGCCCTTGTCCCGGAGCAGGTAAGTCAAGCCCTTCACCCTCCGGGACAAGGGCACACTTGAAGCGGAGCAGAAGGGTGGGGATGAGGGAGATTTCGTGGCTGGAGTTGAGAAGCGCAAGCATCGCAGCAGAGAAAAATTCATACACCCAAGGACCAACCATGACCACCGACACCAACGACAAAGCCACCAAACCCGAAACCAAATCCACCACCACGTCCACCGCCAAGCCCGCCGGCATCGCCGTTCGCCTCGCGCCCGCCAACTACTCCGACCAGCCCGTGCTCGCCAACTACGTCAGCCTGCAACCGGCCTCCGGCATGCTGCTCCTCGACTTCGGCTTCCTGGAACCGGCCGTCCTCGCCGCTTTGCCCGGCGTGGCCAAGTGCGGCGGCAAGCTGCCCGAATCACTCAACGGCCGGCTCGCAGTCCGAGTGGCGATGGGCTATGAAAGTGCGGCGCAACTGCAGAATCAGCTCACGCGCCTGCTGGAGCAGATGAGCAAAGCAGCGCAGGCGGGCAAGCGGGACGCAGACAAGGGGCGCGCGTGATGCAGTCGTAGCTTAATTCGATCCCTTAAACGCAAACAGATACTGAGAATGGGTGCCAAAAGATGAGGTTCTGCTACATCAGCATCATCAGCGTGATCATGCTCGCGATCATCTATTTCGTGGGCACCGCGCTGCTGGTGCTGTTGGGTTCGTGGCTGCGCAAGCGCTGGAGCAAAGCCTGGATAGCGATGGCGCCGCTGTTCCTGCTGCTCTACACCGCGCCGGTGGCGGAGGAATTCTGGATTGCGTGGAACTTCGGGCAACTGTGCCGGAAGGATGCGGGCATCTTCATCCACAAGGTGGTGGAGGTGGAGGGATTTTATGACACAACAGATGCCATGTCCGACAGTGTATGAGCGCATCAATTTGATGAGGTAATACGAATGGAATTGTTTATCGGCGGCGCAGTCGTTTTGATATATCTGGGCCTTGTCACTGCTTGCATTCTGGCAGGGATTGCCTGGGCGTGGCGGAAGAAGATCGGCGCTTGGGGCAAGGTCGCTTGGGTCGTGGGGATGTTCTTTGTCGCCTATGCGATTCCATTTGGGGATCACACGATTGGGTACATCCACTTTACTCGGCTATGTGACACAGAAGCGGGGACAAGAATCTATCGCACCGTATCCGGAGTCGAGGGGCTACTAACGCCGAATGCGGACGGTCAATTGGCCCAAACTCTCGGATTTCGTTTTGTGGAGCAAGGAAACATTTCTGCAACAGTCGCTAGATTCGAAATACGCGATGACAAAATCGTCGAAATCAAGAACACACAATCGATCAGCCGATACGTTTTAGCCCATAGCAGAAGCAAGGAAATGCTCTGGTCCATAACGGGGCAGTACGTAATAACCGATTTGAACGACGGTAAGCCAATTGCTGTTCATACGACAATTTCATACCGCGGCGGATGGTTAGTTCGAGCAGTACTAGCCGGATACGGAGGCACTGCGGCCCACTGTCCTAAGGAAGTATTTAGTGTTGTGAAGTTTATTATCTCCGTTCTGAAACCAACGACCGAAGAGAAATAACCATGGCTACGCTCGAAAAATATTGGGAGTTCGCACAACTCGCTCAGGCTGCCTACGTTGATCTTCCGACTGCATTTAATGAAGACGTACGGAGCTCTTTACAAAATAGCACTACCGCTAATGAATACATCTTCTCCGTCACCCAAGCCAATCGCCTGATCAGCGCCGAAGGTTTTCGAGTTGCGGACATCTCCATCAACCTGAACGATGCATTCGGTTTTTCAGCCACGCTGTTTCAGGACAATCGTACCGGGGCTTACACGCTGGCGATTCGCGGCACCGAGCCGGTTACCTTGGCCGACATCGAGCACTCCATGCGGGAAATTGGATTGTGGGGAATCGCAGTGCACCAGACGGTATCGCTATACAACTATTTCCAGCGACTGATCACACCGGTCAGCGAGTCCGTCCGGCAGTTGGTACTTGAAGAGATGTCGCTGCCGCCAACTGATGGCCGGCGTTACATGACGATCCCCAGACTAATCCCCGGACCGCTGCCGGGCCCGATTGACGATCTGACCTACTTGGCCGTCGACAGCTATGAAATCGGAAACGCCATCGGAATTCTCGCGAGTATTCCGAACGCAACGCTTAACGTCACCGGCCACTCGCTGGGCGGGCACCTGGCGCAGGCGCTCGGACGGTTGTTCCCGAACGTGGTTGATACGGTGTACGCGCACAACACGGCTGGGTTTTACCCTGGCAACGCCGACCCGTTCTTCCATCTTCTCGATCCCTTCATTGGGCAGTTTGATCAAAGCAAGATTCAATACGTCTACTCCTACAACGGTGGAGAGTACATTGCCAATGACCTCCTTCACACCCAGTACGGTCAGCGCGTTGCTGTGCTGATTGAAGATCAAACCCCGACAGTAACGGGTAACCATTCGATCGTCCTGCAAGCCCGTTCACTCGCCTTGCACGCGCTGTTCGAGAAAATCGATCCGCAATTCGATGAAGGTGACGGAACCGCGGTAGCAGCGTTTCCAAAGATCGACGCCCTGATTCGCGCGGGCGCGCCCGATCATCCCAGTACGTATGAAGCCAGTCTGAAGTCACTGGCCAAGCTGTTCCTGAATGAGGACCTTTCTATCGAGGAGCTTACGGATCTGGAAACGTTTTACGCGAAACTATACGCAATACGCGATGTACTCGGACCGGATGCGAGTTCGCGCACCATCGAATCCCTCACTGACAAAACCGCCAACGACCTCATCCTTGCCGCCACCAATTCCGATCCAACAACCACTGCGGCCATCGCCTACCGCTACGCCCTCAAGGCACTCAACCCCTTCGCGGTGACGGGCGGGGATTATTCGATGCACAACGCCAGTGGCGAGTTGGAGATCTACGATCCACAGGAGCGCACCGGCAGCCTCACGCAACAGTGGATCGACGATCGCTCGGTCATGCTCGCCGGGCTTATCGAAATTAATACTGTCGATCGGGCCTCGGTGAGCGGTGTTTCCAACACCTTCAGCATTGAGGGTTCGACCAATTATGTCGATCTAAGGCACGGACTTACTCTGCAAGGCAGCTTTCATGGCTCGGGGGAAAATGTCATCTTCGGCGGTGATTTCGCCGACGTAGTCCAAGGAGCCAGTTCGGTCGACCGGCTCTACGGCACGGGTGGAGCCGATTACCTCGAAGGCAAGGGCGGGGACGATTTCCTGGAAGGCGGGGCGGGGCGGGATGTGTACCAGTACAGCGCCTCTGAAGCGGGGATCAACCGCAACGACGGGGCCGACACCATCCTCGATACCGACGGGCGCGGCGTGCTGCGCTATACCTACAACGGCGGTTCGCTGATTTCATCCGACATTACCGAAACCGTCATCGCCGACGCCTCCGTCAAACTCTCCGACACCCAATGGCAAAGTGCCGATGGGCGGTTTACCTATGAACGCCAAGGCGCCGATTTGCTGGTCACGATCAACGATTCCGCTGGCGGTAGCATCGTGCTCAAGCGCTGGCAACAAGGCGACTTCGCCATCCGCCTGGCCGAAGAGCAGCGCAGTGCGTTGCCCGAGGCGCCCATCACCACCCGCACCATCACAGGCGACTTTGCGCTGGAGAACGCCAAGGCCGGGAAATACAGAAATTCGATGGAACGACCTGAAGTCTCGCACTGATCCTTTGGATTTAAAGGACGAAACGAGCCCGGCTCAGGGTCCGCAAACTTTCATCCATTTGCATGATGCGCGAAATATTCTGGGCTGACAGGATGGCTTTCATGAAGGAGCGTTGCGAATGGTCGAGAGACTTGGAGAGGTGAGGCGGCGAGCTTGCAGTATCCAATGATTGTCCAGACAAGAACGGTCAATCAGACCTGGGCGATCAGAAGGGCGACGTCTGAAATCCAAATGGAGGTAACGGCATGAAATCGTTGGTGGGCTGGGGCATCGTTTTTGTCTTGTCGTGGGGGCTGGGCGCCATCGTATGCGGCATCACTCTGTGGCTGAAGAAAGACAAGGCGGCAAAGTTTGCTGCGGCTGTTTTCTTCGGTTTGCCGCTATTAGGCATAAGCGCGGACCTTATCAATCAAAAAAGGATTTTGTACAACTTCGAACGCGCGAAAGAAGAAGTGGCACGGCTGTGCGCCAAGGATGGCGGGGACCAAATCTACAAGACGGTGGAGAACGTGCAGGGGGTGTTGCAGATGAAGGCGAGGAATCCTGATTATTACAGGAAGCCAGACGGCACTTTATACAATGCAATGGCCGACCAGTATGGAATGAATGATCCATACGGACGGGCTATACAGGATTCATTTGAAATATATAGCCACGTTGGAATGTCGTCCATTAGACCTGAAGCTCCTTCGAGAGGAAAACAAGGTTACTGGTTTATCGAACAGCAGCCCAACCAGGCATCCCCGGAGGGACGCGGTTATCGCAGAAGCTATTTGTCAGCCGTGGAAAGTCCACCAGACTTGCAGTCAAGAACCACTACGGACAAACCGGTGTATGAAGTTAAGCAAATGAGCAACGTGAGCACATTGCGCAGCCGTTACGGTTATTTAACTGAAGACCTCACCACGGAAGAAATGCGAGACAACTGGATAGGGGCGGGTCGAATAAAAGTCATTGATTTACAGACCAACGAGGTGTTGGCGGAACGCAAAGGCTATTTTCGAGCTAGCGGGAATTTATTGCCGTCTGGAGCGGATAGATGGACATCCTCTGGCTCGGAGGGGCAAGACCGCATTTGCCCGCCGGGCAGTATTTGGAGATTTTTGCATGCTGTTCTAATACCACCAGTCAATTTCCCAACGACCGAACAACTCGAATCAATAGCGGAGGAGTGAACGATCATGGCCAATGAGCAAATTCAAAAATATGAAAATATGGTCAATTTACAAATGGCTGCAGAAGCTTTTTGGGAAGATTGGAATAGACTGGATAAGGAATTCTTAGATATTGCCAAAGATGGCAACAACGTCAATTCAAAAGAACCTGCATCAATAGCCAATTTATTTGTCACGGGTGCCACGGGAGGCGGCGCTCGCTACACCCTCATCGCGCACCAAGATTTTACATTGAACGCGGATCATACGATTGCCGGGGTAAATAATAAGTCCGGCTTCTCCGCCTCCGTATTTTGGGACAATGTCAAGAGCGAATACACCTTGTCCATACGCAGCACGGAATTCGCAGACCCGATAGAAGACCTCGGCGATATTAACGCAGGAGTGGAAATTGCGGCTGCCGGCTGGGCCTTTGGCCAACTAAATAGCCTCGAAGCGTTCTGGGTATCGATCAAGAACGGCACCGCGGTGAACGGTCAAAATGGATTTACGATTCCTGACGCCACGCTGCTTAGTAATTTCGCAGTCAGCACGGCACCCATAAACGTCACCGGATACTCGCTCGGTGCCAATCTGGCGCAGGCATTCACCGAACTGCACCTCGAGGCTGCGGGTAATACGTATTTTTTCAATGGCATCGGTACTGGCATCGCGCAGGGTGGATTGTCCACCGTCTGGTCAGTCTACAGGGCCGTTTTCGATAACCCTCTAAACGTTGTGCCACCGCTGTCATCCACCGATCTGGACGTTCAAATGATGATAGACGGTTGGTACAACCAGATTGTGAATGAACCCAACGCAACCTATAACAGCCTCTATTCCAACCCGCGCCACAATTTGGCGATGTATGCAATTGACGCTTTGGTTCAAGGTACGTTATCGGTGTCGGATTTTATTGGCAATCCGTACACGGCCCCACGATTCCCGATGGGCAACGCGGTGGACATCTGGGTATCGAATTACGAAGGCGACAGTGGTTGGGACACCATAGTTGCCCGAGGCGGCCTGCGGCATGGCGAGAGCCGCCGCATCTTCTATGAAACCCAACCGCTAATCATGGGAGGAATATCGGAGTGGTTCGACTGGGGCTCTGGCCACTCATTGGCCTTACTGCAAGACAGCCTGAGCCTCATGGCTGCATTCGAAAAACTCGACCCGGATGTTACGGAAGACACGCTCGGCGCGGTGTTCCTGGCCGGTTCCGGCAAGGACTACGATTCCCTGGAAAAAATCCTCGATGCGCTTGGAAGGGTTTTTGGCATCAAGACCGAAGTGCGGGCCGCAACCGCCGACAATCAATATGCCGATATTGATTTGCGCAATGCGTTTCACGACAAACTGGACAGAATCGTAAAGTCGCAGACCTTCCAAGAATCAATCGGCAGCTTGACGTTCCGCGATTTGACCGAATTCACCTCCGCGCAAATGATCAGTGTCGCGCAAGACAACATCGCCTACCGTTATGCGCTGCTCAATCTCGATTCGTTCGTCTTGATGGCTGACGATGCCTTATACGAGCAGCACAACGCCATTGGTGAACTTGATCGCTACGATCCAGAGGCGCGCAGCGGCAGCCTGACCGACAAATGGATCGAAGACCGCGCGGCGATGCTCGAAAAGCTGATCGACATCCATATCGCCGATCAAGCCGAACTCGTTCCTGACACCAACAGATACATGATTGGCGGACCGGTTTCGTATGTGGACTTGCAACTCGGACTGCAACTGGAGAAGGCGGCCCCAAGCCTGGAAGGTTCTGTTCTCTTCGGCGGCGACCATGCCGACGTGCTCGAAGGCGACAGCCAAGCCGACCGGCTCTACGGCCTGGGCGGCGCCGATTATCTGGAAGGCCAGGGCGGTGACGATTATTTGGAAGGCGGCTCTGGGGTGGATGTCTACCAGTACAGCGCCTCTGAAGCGGGGATCAACCGCAACGACGGGGCCGACAGGATACTCGACACCGATGGCAAGGCAATATTGCGTTATACCTACAACGCCGGATCGGCATTGTCTTCAGAGATCTTCGACACCGTGATTGCGGACGCCTCGGTGAAACTCTCCGAGACCCAATGGCAAAGTGCGGATGGGCGCTTTACCTACACCCGGCAGGGCGCCGATTTGCTGGTCACGATCAACGATTCCGCTGGCGGTAGCATCGTGCTCAAGGGCTGGCAACAAGGCGACTTCGCCATCCGCCTGGCCGAAGAGCAGCGCAGTGCGTTGCCCGAGGCGCCCATCACCACCCGCGACATTGAAGGCGACTTCGCACCGGCGGAATACACCGCCACCGTGGCGGTTGTGGCCAACCAACAACAACTGCCGCCGGAAAGCGTTGACTGGCGCAACGTCGTCACCGTGGCCCTGAATCTGGATGCCGATCACAACGGTACGGCTGATCTGACTTACTACCAGGTCGATGACCTGGGTAACTACCTGCCGGGTGCCGCGCAGGCCGACCGGCAAGATACCTTGAACGACAGCGCGGGCAATGACCGGATTACTGCCGGGGGAGGCGACGATACGATCAACGCCACCCGGGGCGGTGATGACTTTATCGATGGTGGCGATGGCGACGATAGCATATCGGCCGGAGCCGGGGGAGACTGGATATTCGGTGGCGAGGGCAACGACACCGTGCTCGCCGGCGTGGGCGGTGACCTGATCCATGGCGGCGCCGGACGCGACGTCATTTTCGGAGACGACGGCGACGACCTGATCGAAGGCAATGCGGACGGCACAGCCGATGGCGTGAGTGGCGGGGACATCGTCGATGGCGGCGAAGGCGACGACACGATCTACGCAAACGTTCGAATCACCATCGACACGGCAATTATTCAAGGCCGCACCGATATTGGCACCGGCATCCGGGGCGACTGGTTGAACGGCGCCGAGGGGGATGACTACGTGATCGGGCATACGGGTAACGATGTGCTGATGGGGGGCTTGGGTTCGGACTTGCTGGCGGGCGGGGCGGGCGATGACGATCTGAATGGTGACGATGATTACACGGCGTCCGGCTTTGCCTGGACCGTAACCGGACTCCCCAATCCATTTGATGCTTGGTACTCCCCTATTACCAACAACAATGTTTCACCCGTAACCGGTTCTGCGGACGTGCTCTATGGCGGCGCGGGCAATGACAAGCTTTCTGGCGCGTTTGGCGACGACTTGCTCTATGGCGAGCAGGGTGACGACACGATGGCCGGCGGCAACGACCATGATGTGCTGGTTGGCGGAGCGGGCGATGACCGGATGACGGGCGACCACAATGCGGTGGTATTTAACGATGTCGGGACCGTTGCCCAAGGCGACGACTATCTGGATGGCGGCGCCGGCAACGACTGGATGCAAGGCGAAGGCGGAAACGACCTATTGTTTGGCGGCGAAGGCAACGACACGCTGATCGGCGATGCGGCTTACGACCAAGACACGATCTCGGGGGACGATTATCTCGCGGGCGGCGATGGGGACGATCGGCTGTTTGGCCTTGGCGGTCGTGACGTCCTCTGGGGCGGCACCGGGGTGGATGTGCTGGAAGGCGGCGCGGGCAAGGACACGTATATTTTTCAGACGGGCGATGGCGTAGAGACCATCTCGGACGAGGACGACCAACCCACCGACGTCAATGGCGTACCGCGGTTGCTCAACCCGGACCGAAGCATCATTCTGGTCAAGGGAATATCCAAAAACGCGCTGACCTACAAGAAAGGCAGTCTGCTGCTCGATTTTGGCAACGGCGACGCGATTCATCTGGAAGGATTCGACTACATCAGTCCGCAGGGTAAACCGATGTTCGATTACATAGGCTTTGACGATGGCAGCCGCGTAACCTACGACGACGTGCTCGCGCAAGGCTTCGATATCGAGGGCACCGAAGGCAACGACAACGGCCAGCTAAACCAGCCTCCAATGCTGGTGGGCACGGGGGTAACGGACCGCATGCGGGGATTCGGGGGCGAGGACATCCTGGCGGGTCTTGCCGGGGACGACACCCTGGACGGTGGCGCGGGCGCGGACCACTTGCAGGGCGGTGCGGGCGATGACACTTACCTCATGGATCGCGAAGACACGGTGTTCGATACCGAAGGCCGCAACAGGATGGTTTTTACGGACGCGACCACGCTGGATGAGATCGACATCGCGCGCACGCAATCGGGCGCTGTAGAGCAATTCAATCTGTCGATCGAGAATCGCGGTTTCCTGCTTGTCGATGCGGTGCAGCCAGCATTGGACTCGATCGCGTTTGGCGACGGCACAAATTTGACATTCGACGCCTTGCTGCGCCGGCGCTTCTTCGAGCGCCAGAACCTCAATGGCGGTGCGGGCGACGAGACCCTGGCCGGCTATGCCGGGGACGACACTCTGAACGGTGGCGAAGGAAACGACATCCTTCTTGGGCACTATGGCTCCGACGAACTAAGCGGCGGTAGCGGCAACGATACCCTCGATGGTGGGGCGGGGTTGGACCTGCTGCGCGGAGGCACAGGCTCGGACACCTATGCGGTAACGGCGGCAGGCGGGTACGACACCGTTGTCGAAGACGGGCCAGTGACGGATATGGACGTCATCACGATGGCCGCGGGCATCACGCCTTCGGGAGTGGCGTTGAGGCGCGAAGCCAGCGGCGATCTGACGATTTCCATCCTCGGGCAAAACACCGGTATTGCTGTCGCAGGCTATTTCAACAACAGTCGCGCTAAGATCGAATTCATCGAATTCGCCGATGGGTCGACCATCGGTCAGAACGTTCTCGATGCGCTTGCGCTCCTGCCCATTACGGGCACAGACTTGGACGACGTTCTGACCGGAACCGCGTGGAGCGATACCCTGTTGGGGCTGGATGGAAATGACGTACTTGATGGCGGCCGGGGCAACGACCGCCTGGAGGGCGGCGAAGGAAACGACACGTACGTCCTTAGCCGGGACTCGGGTGCGGATGACGCTATTGACGTAGCCGGAACAAGCCGTGTGCATCTGGCCCCGTTCCTGTCATTTGAAGACGTCGATGCCAATCGGATTGGCGACGATTTGACTCTGGGTATTCGCGGCACCACCAGTCGCTTGCGGGTCGAGGGCTACTTTACGGCTAGTCAGAACTGGACCCTCGAAGATTCGGGTGGGCAGGTTGGCAGCATAGATGCGCTGCTCGTAGCGACCGCGGAGCAGGGCGCTGATGAATTTCGTCGTGCCGCCGCCGATTATGAAGCCGCAGTCAGCGCAAATTTCATTTCCGGCTATCAAGCTCAAGGCTACCAACTCACCGGTGCCCTGAGCCTGCATCGGCAGAGTAGCGACATCCAGGCATCTTATGTTGACGGCACCCAAAGGATTACCGAGGTCTGGGATTTCGTCAATAACGACAACGATAGAACAGATGTCAGAACCATTTCGATGGATGACTGGGATTATCCGATGCCGGCGCCCAGCGTATTGGACAGCGATATTGCGTTGAGTAAGAACCTGGTCATCAGCGACGCGAGTCATATCGATGGGTGGATGAACGCCAACGTTCAGAGTAGCAGCCAGTCCGTCTGGGCATCGCTTGCGTGGCAGACATCCTCCCTGACCTATCAGGCCGGAACGAGCCAGACGGCAACTCCGATAGTTGGCACTGATCCAAACACAGGGGATGACATCTATATCGGAACCCTGTGGACCAGATCGGAGTTGAATTATGCGACCGGCCGGGCGCAAGGGCAGGCAACGCAGTTGCATCCCGGGCAGAGTTTCTCTGTTCCGGGCAGATCCCAATTGTTTCCCGACCGGGGGTTGGTGACCTGGACGCAGGAGTCGCGCACGCAATATTACTCGGATGTACGCGCCGGAGACGCCGATAACGAGATTGACTACGGGACTATCGTCGACGCTGGCGGCGGAAACGATATTGTCCATTGGGCAGAATTTGCGTACGGCGCAGACGGGAATGATCAACTCCGGGGACTCGTCCAGCTATACGGTGGAGCGGGGAACGACATTCTTGCCGACGCGCTCCATCAGAGCGGTGGATCGGGCGACGATCGGTTATTTGGCAATGCCGCTTCCAACGAACTGGTTGGCGGGGCGGGCGCTGACTTCATGGAAGGTGGCGCCGGCGCGGATCGCTATCGGGTGGAACTGGCGGACACCGGATTCGATTTGATTATCGATTCCGGCAATTCGCGATTGAGTGACTCCGACTACGGCGAGTACTCGTCGTATATGGCCTGGTATTACTCCTCAATCGGCTTGTTCTGGGGGCAGGACAATCCGCCCTTGCCGCCCTTGCCATTTATATCGCCCAATGACTACGCGGCGCTTGAGCCGCTGTACGCAGCCGGTGTGATCGAACCGGACACCGTGGAATTCGGCGCCGGTATTGCGCTGGAGAATCTGAGTTTGTCCTGGGGCATTCTTCCCGGCGGCTCCGACGATGCCCATGCCACGCTTGATATCAGTTGGGGCGCGGATCGCGGCATACGGGTCTTGATCCCGCGTTCAGATCAGGGGACTGATTGGGGGGAAAGGGGGCGGCCTCTGCCGGTTTCCACTTATATCGGAGGCAGTCTCGGTCTGGGCATTGAGCGATTCACTTTCGCGGATGGTTCGGCATTGTCCATGGCCGAGATGATGAGCCTTGCGCCACTGGCGCCAAGCTTCGATCCGCTAACAAACGTTACCGGATCCGAGGACGCAGACGACCTCATCGGTACCCATTGGGACGAAATGATTGTCGGACTGGGTGGTGCTGATTACATTCAAGGCAACGACGGAGATGATCACATCGATGCCGGGCGCGGGGATGACTTTGTAAACGGGGGGGGCGGCAATGACACTTATCTCTACCGTAGTGGCGACGGGTTCGACTTTGTTTCCGACAGTGCAGGAAACGACTCGCTGATCTTCGCGCCAGGCATCGCGGCGGCAGACGTGCGTGTCACGACCGATCCGTTTGGCGGACTTTACCTCGTGGTGACCAATTCGAACGACCGCATCGGATTTGGTGGATGGTTCAATGGGTACGACAGGGTCGAGCAGGTCGAATTCGCCGACGGTACGGTGTGGACCGCGGCTGATCTGGAGGCCCGTGCCGAAGCCCTGCCTGCGACCGAATTTAGCGATGTTCTGACGGGCGGGCCGTTGGATGACGCGATCGTCGCGCTAGACGGAGCCGACCAGCTATTCGGACTCGTCGGAAACGACACGCTCGACGGCGGTCTCGGCAACGACTATGCCGAGGGCAATGCCGGGAACGATATTTTGCTGGGTGGCCCCGGTGAGGATGATCTCGTTGGCGACGAGGGCAACAATCTGGTCGTCGGCGGGGCAGGCAACGATAGTATTACTCTGGGCGCTAGCGATCTGGTCATCGGCGGGGCTGGAAACGACTGGATCGGTCACTTCATCAATGGCGGCGTTGTCGCATTCAATCCTGGCGATGGCAACGACACGGTTCATGTGGCAGGCAACCTGACTTTGTCCATCGGCGGAGGCGTCGTGGCCGGGGATCTGTCTCTGGCACAAGATGGTGCCGATTTGATTCTGTCGGTTGGCGCGGGAGACACGATCCGCCTTACACGCCAAGGGGAAATGGACGCGGGCGCCTGGCCAGCCATCACGCTGCAACTGTTCGGCTCGGTCTACAGCTACGACTTCAACGCCGTCATTGCCGAATTCAATGCGCAAGCGGCGACCAATCCGGCGCTCACGCTATTGCTGGGCGCGATCCTGCCTGCGCACCTTGTGTCGTATAGCCAGGACCAGGGGCTGGGCGGGGCGATTGCCTGGCAGTACGCGACTATCGGTTCGCTTGATGGGCTGACTGGTGCTCAGATGCAGAGCATTCTTGGCGACGTGAATTTTGGCATTGCGCCGCAAACGACTACGCTGGCATTGCCTAACCGGATGCCCGTTGTTGCGGTCGCGATCGCGGACCAGGGCGCTGTCGAGGATGCGAGCTTCACTTTTCAGGTGCCGGCGGCGACGTTTGTCGATCCCGATGCCGGGGACACGTTGACCTACAGCGCCAGTCTCGCCGATGGCTCTGCATTGCCCGAATGGCTTAGCTTCGACGCGGCTACCCGCAGCTTCAGCGGTACGCCGGTCAATGCCGATGTGGGCACGCTTAGCGTGAGAGTCGTGGCCACCGACCAGTCGAGCGCCCAGGCAACAGATACATTCGACATTGTCGTCAACGACTCCTCGATCATCGGCGGCACGCCAGGCAACGAAAAGTTCTTTGGAACCGCGGGCGATGACCACATGCGGGGGCTGGCGGGCGATGACTTCCTGCTGGCATTGGGTGGCAATGACACCCTTGATGGCGGAGCGGGGCTGGACATTCTCCATGGCGGGACTGGAGATGACACCTATCTCATGCGGGCTGGCGAGGGTTCCGACCTCATCGTCGATGACGGCGGTGCGCAAGACCGGATTGTGTTCGGGGCGGGCGTGGATGCGGCACAAGTACAGCGGCAGGGCAACGACTTAAACGGCAATCTGGTTCTGGTGCTCAGCGGTGGCGAGGAAATCACGATCGCAAACTGGTTCAACGATCCGGTCAACCAGATTGAACAAATCCAGTTTGCCGATGGCGCGATCTGGACGGCGGCCGAGGCAAGCACGTTGCGCGTTTTTGGCACAGCGGACAGTGAGACCCTGTGGGGTTCGAACTACGGCGAATGGATCGAAGGCCGTGGCGGCGATGACGTGATTCTCGCCTCGGGCGGTGATGATTTGATCCAAGGCGGGGCGGGGGCGGACAACCTATTGGGCGGCACCGGAAACGATATCTACCTGATCCAGGTCAGCGAAGGATCGGACTTTATCTGGGATGAGGGCGGCACGCAGGATCGTATCGCGTTCGGGGCGGGCGTGGATGTCGCGCAAGTTCAGCGGCTGCGCACGGGTTGGACCGGCGGCGATCTGCGACTGGTGCTCGCCGATGGCCAGGCAGTCACCATTGCAGACTGGTTCAGTGGGCCGAACAACCAGATCGAGGAAATTCAATTCGCCGACGCGACGGTGAGTTGGACGGTCGCCGAAGCGAGCACCTTGCGCACGTTCGGTACGCCGGGCAATGAAACGCTCTGGTGTTCTACCTACGGTGGATTGGTCGAGGGTCGTGGCGGCGATGACGTTATCTACGGATACGGAGGCTCCGACACGGTGAATGGAGGAGACGGAGCCGATACCTTGTATGGCGGCGACGGCAACGACATCCTTCAGGGTTTGGGCGGAAATGACATCCTGACCGACAGCGCCGGCAACGGCCTCTACGACGGTGGCGACGGAACCGACACCCTTACCGGCAACGCCAATAACGAACTGCTCATCGGAGGACAAGGCAACGACACCCTCAACACCGGGACGGGTGCCGACATCGTCGCCTTCAACGCCGGTGGCGGCCAGGACGCCGTCAACGCCAGCAGCGGCGCCGACAACACGCTGACTTTGGGCGGTGGCATCCAGTACGCCAAATTAAGCTTCACCCGCAGCGGCGCCAATCTCGTACTCAATACCGGCGGGACGGACACCGTGACCTTTGCCGACTGGTATGCCGGCACCGCCAACAGAAGCGTCCTCAACCTGCAAGTCATCACTGAAGCCATGGCCGGGTTCAACCCCGCGGGCGGCAACACGCTGATCGACAACAAAGTCGAACGCTTTAACTTCGCGGCACTCGCCAGCGCCTTCGATGCCGCCGGCCAGGTCAACGCCTGGTCGCTCACCAATGCGCTGCTTGATGCTCACCTCTCGGGCAGCGACAGCGAAGCCCTCGGCGGGGACTTGGCTTATCAGTACGGCATGAGCGGATCACTCGCGGGCATCGGGCTCACGCAAGCGCAGGAAGTGGTCAACGCGCCACAATTCGGCAGCGGTGCGCAGACGCTGCGCTCGCTGGCGGAGTTGCAGCAGGGGCAGATACGGCTCAGTTGATGAAGGCCGTGCAAGTGGTCAGATCCTTCGAATATTTACCTTGCGCAACTTATATTTCGTTACTACAATTTGTTTGTGATCACATGGGACGAGCTTAAACGTCGGAAGAACATCAAGGATCACGGGTTCGATTTTGCCGGGTGCGAGGCCATCTGGGACAACTTTACGATCACGCGTGAAGACATTCGGCAGGTTTACGGTGAGAAGCGTCTAGTCATCTTCGGGATATTGGAGGGCACCGTGGCTGTGTTGGTTTACACCGAACGTCGTGCTGGTCCCCACATCATTTCCTTGCGCAAGGCGAAGAAACATGAAACACGTTACTACCTTGAAATCGCCAAAGACTACTTCAACTAGACGGGTTGACCCGGATAACCCGCCCTGGTCCGAAAAAATGTTGGGGCCGGCTATCCTTAGGCGAGGCCGTGGCCCCCAGAATGCACCGACTAAAGTACTGACGAGCGGTCGCCTGGACGCTGACAGTCTTGCTTTTTTCAAAGCCCAGGGCAGCGGTTATCAGACTCGAATCAACGATGAACTGCGCAAGGTTGTAGCGAAAGGTTTGATCGCGCGCGCAACGCGGACTCGCACCGGTTAGTGGGCCAAACAAGCGGCCTCGCGCTT
>JANLTJ010000241.1:0-57326 GCA_031362885.1 Betaproteobacteria bacterium | reverse complement strand
CCGACCGAGCTGTCGCGGCAGATCCGGGTGCCCGCGAACCGCATCAGCCAGATCATCAACGGCAAGCGCTCGATTACCGGCGATACCGCTCTTCGTCTTGCACACTGGTTCGGCACCAGCCCGCAGTTCTGGATGAATCTGCAGGCGCTCTACGACGTGCGGATGGCCGAGGAAGATGCGGGCACGGAGATCAAGACGCTCCCGACCAAGCCGGAAAAATCCCCGACCGGCCAACCGCTGGGAGGTAATAACGCGACGCAAAGACACACACAAGAGCACTGACAATGTACTGATCGATCTTGGGTTCGACGACGCGGAAGAACTGTCCGCGAAGGCCATCCTTGCCGTCAAGCTCAACGAACTCATTCAGAGCCGGGCGCTCAGTCAGACCGAGGCCGCCGCGATCACCGGCATGACACAGCCCAAGGTATCGCAGGTTGCCCGCTACAAACTCCAGAATATTTCGCTTGAACGCCTGATGCAGGCGCTGGTGTCGCTCGACCAGCAGGTCGAGATCACTGTAAAACCGGCTCGCCGCGCGCATGCGGCGGGCATTACGGTTGCTGCGTGACGTGAATGCTCCCTGGCGATTGTCGCGGTCGCCGATTTGAATGCGACGCCAATAGGAGCGAGACCGGACATGCTTCGGTGCTGGCGGCGCCGTGATTTCGACCACTCCGTCACGCCGCTTGCGATAAACCCCGCAACCGTCGCGCCGTCGCTGCGCCTGCGCGTGCTCGACCGTCGCCAGCGCGCATAACGCCGCGCCATGGCTCTGTGCCTTCGTTGGGCGCCGTCCCTGCTGACCCGCCGCCGCTTCGCCACTGCGGGCTTCATGCAGCGCCAACACGCATAGGAACAATTGCTGGCTTTGGTTCGTCCAGAGTGCGGATGATTAGACTCGGAGAGTGCCGGCGCCATGATCCTGATTCGGAGGTTCCGGATCGCTTCGAGTTCGAGGTGCATGATTCTGCTTATCGAGAGGCTTGGGCGGAAGGCGTTTCTATCTTTCACAATCCACGGGCAGCGTTTCCATTAGATCCCGACAACTTCCCGGGTGCGAACATCATTTTCTGGACGAGATGGCGTCTTGTGGTCGAATCATTGCCCCAGGCGCAACTACGCAAGTTGATCGAATCGCTGCCGAGCGAACAGATGCGCACGACGCTGGAGTCCCTCCCGAGCACACAACTGCGCAAAGCCCTGAAGGCGCTGCCGACCGAGCAGATGCGCGAAGCCCTGGCGCGTCTCGATCGCCCGGCGAAACAGATCGAAAAAATCCTCAAGACAACCAACGACACCCAGTCGTGGATCGAGAAGAGCGGCTTCACCAGCTCGCGGGCGCTGACGAAACTGATCGACCGCAACGTGCCCGCTGATCGCAAGAAGAACCGCTGAGTCCGTATGGCCCAGGCCACCACCATCGCAGTCTATGCCGACTGGGAGGGCTTGCCCGATCCGCTGCGTCTCGGCCTGCTTTACGCGCACCGCGGCACCGGCCGCGAAGTGTTCGAATTCGCGTTCGATGGAGCTGCGCTCGAGCATCCCTCACTGGTGAACTTGCAACTCGACGCCAGGCTCGGCTTGTTCGAAGGTCGCCAGCACCCGTCACAGTGCATGGAAACATTCGGCGTCTTCGCCGACGCGAGTCCGCATCGCTGGGGACGACTGCTCATGCAGCGCCGCCTGGAACGCGAGCAGCGGGCAGGGCGTGTGGACCGGGCAGTTCGACTCACGGAATCCGACTATCTGCTGGGTGTGCACGACGCGTACCGGGCGGGGGCGCTGCGGTTCCGGCGGGATGACGCAGGCGACTTCCAAGACAATCGACATGACGTGGCCGCACCGCCGTTTGTGCAGTTGCGCGAACTGGAAGCGGCAAGCCTTGCGCTGGAGCGCGATGAAAACAATACCGCCGAGCAGGGCGGCGAATGGCTGCGCATGCTGATCGCCCCGGGAGGTTCGCTCGGTGGTGCACGGCCTAAGCCGAGCGTCATCGATCCGCATCAACATCTGTGGATTGCCAAATTTCCCAGCGTGCGCGACGACCACGACGTGGGCGCCTGGGAAATGGTCGTGCATACACTCGCCGGCAGTTGTGGACTGCACGTTTCGCAAAGCATCACGCGCCGTTTCGCAAGCCCCCATCACACCTTTCTGGTGCAACGCTTCGACCGCACGTCGGCAGGCCGGCGACTGCACTTCGCCTCGGCCATGGCGCTCACCGGCCGAATGGACGGTGATGATGCATCCACCGGCGCAAGTTATCTGGAGCTCGCGCGCGTGCTGATTGACCACGGAGCGCAGACTGACATCGATTTGCGCGAACTATGGTCCCGTATCGTGTTCAATCTGCTCGTCTCCAACACCGACGATCACCTGCGTAATCACGGCTTCATTCTGGTCCCCAGCCGTGGCTGGCGCCTGTCCGATACCTACGACATGAATCCGGTGCCGAATTCGCAGGGATTGAAGCTCAACATCAGCGAGGCCGACAACGCGATGGACCTGGAACTGGTTCGTTCAGTCGCGCCGTATTTTCGTGTGTCGGCAATGGATGCCAATGCGATCATCGAACGCTTCAAGGCAGTCGTGGCGCAGTGGCCCAGGATCACGGCGTACTTGGGTTTGTCTGCCCGCGAGCAGGAGCGCATGGCTCCAGCCTTTAAACTCGCAGGCTAATATGACGGTCAAGAAAAAATTTGCATCTTACAATCCAAGTCTCGCTGGATTTGGCAGAACATGAAAACAATCGAACAGGTAGCAGTCGCCAAGTTCGAGCTCGGGGAAGGCGAGGAGGCATGTCAATACGAGGCAAAGACGACATTGAGTGCCTGCTGGTGAAGGTTCGCTAGCGGGCGATGGTGTTAAAGGCAATCTGCAATCGTTGATCTACAGCACACAATGGAATCTCTTTCGGCCAAGTCCTAACACGAGTTAATGTTGTTGCCGGCGAGCGTAGATCTCTCCGTTCCCGCACGTGGCGACAGGGAAGACAAGCGCACCTCTGCCCATGTGGAGCGCTCAAACGCAATCCCGACGATTTACTCAAGTCGCCTGCGACGGTGCCAATCTGGGATCGATTCATACTCGGCTACAGGGATCGCGCCAGTGCAGAGGCCGAGCGGCTCCAGGTCCTCATGCTGGCTCGGCCATCCCTTGTCATTCATTGGCCAGTTGCTTTCGAATCAGACCCAATTCCCGCAAGTGTTCCGAACCGGACTTCGGGTAGTCGAGCTTTAGCGTCTTGAACGTGTCGACAACGATCTGGGCAATAATCAGACGGGCGTTCTCTTTGTCGTCGGCGGGCACCACATACCAGGGCGAGTCTTTCGTACTGGTTTCGCGCAGGCACGCTTCATAAGCCTTCATGTAGTCGTTCCAGAATTTTCTTTCTTTTACGTCGGCAATGCTGAACTTCCAGTTTTTGTCCGGATCGTCGATGCGTGCGAGGAAGCGTTTGCGTTGTTCCTCTTTCGATATATGGAGAAAAAATTTAATGATTCGGGTGCCGTTGTGGTGCAGATGTTTCTCCAGATTGCGGATCGAGCGATAGCGTTCCGTCCAGATGGTGTTCCCCTTGAGCAATTCACCGGGAATGCGCTGGGCTTTCAGAATCTCCGGATGCACGCGCACGATCAGCACTTCCTCGTAATAGGATCGGTTGAAGATGCCGATCCGCCCGCGCTCGGGCAGGGCCTGGGTCGTGCGCCACAAAAAATCATGATCGAGTTCCGTTGCGCTCGGGTGCTTGAAGCTGAATACCTGGCAGCCTTGCGGATTGACGCCGGACATGACGTGCTGGATGGCACCGTCTTTTCCGGCGGCATCCATGGCCTGAAAAATGAGCAACACCGCGTGCCGGTCGGAGGCGTAGTGAAGGCGTTGCAATGCGCTGAGCTGCGTCACCTGACCCTGGAGGAGTTCTGCATACTGCTTCTTTGATTGGTAGACGGGCTTTACCAGGGTCGGCCATTTTTTGAGATTGACTTTCTTCCCTTCTGGGACACGAAAACTATTGGAATTAACATTCATGATCATATTTTCCGGCAGCTTATGGATTGATGGATGGGCCGCACCGGTACGCTGCCGGGCAGTCTCCTGGCGTGCTCGCGCGACTTCGCGGTGTTTCGCGGCCATGGCGTCCTCATGATAAGCGATGAATAGACCCGGATCGATTCCCGTGTCGAAATTGAACGGATTGCCCGCATCCAATCCGTGAGGGCGCGCGTAAGTGGTCAGGTCACTCTGTCCGCACCCGCAAGGTAGAATCCCGGGTCAAGCCGTGTCGGCGACGGCCCGGGTAACGCGCCGAATGGCGGTGACGGGTCGGTGTCGGACGTTTCATGCCCGTGGCAAGGGCAGTTGGTAAGCTTGGTCCGCTCAAGGCTTCAGGGCGGTTCCGGCGGTTATATAGTGCAGGCGGTCAATTCAAATCGCAGTCTCAACAGATCAACAGGAGAGTCTATGAAGAACACCAATGTAGTCGTCCAATCCGCAATTGCCGGGCTGCTGGCCCTGGGCCTTACCAGCGGCTCCGCCCTGGCAGCAAAAGACGCCATGGAGAAATGTGCTGGCATCGTCAAGGCGGGACAGAATGATTGCGGCACGTCCAAGCACTCGTGCGCCGGGCAGGCGTCGAAGGACGGTGACAAGGATGAGTGGGTTTACGTCCCCAAGGGCTCCTGCGAAAAAATTGTGGGTGGTTCGGTCGTCGCCAAGAAGTAAGGCGCCTTCAGTCGCAAGGACCTGCCGGCAAGGCAGTTTCCAGGTTTTGCCGTGATCCCGATGCAGGCAGGCGTGAAGCCGGACAATCGCGCTGCCGGTATCGGGTGGCGTCCCCCGCACTACCGGGCGCTTCTTGCTGAGCGCCCGCCAGTGGGGTTTCTCGAAGTCCACAGCGAGAATTTTTTTGGAACGGGCGGGCCGCCGCATCATTTTCTGGAGCAGGCCCGACAACTCTATCCGCTGAGCTTGCACGGGGTGGGTCTGTCCCTGGGCTCATGCGATGAACTCAGTGAGATCCATCTCAAGGCGCTTGAACAACTCATCCACCGCTATGAGCCGTTCCTGGTATCGGAGCACTTGTGCTGGAGTTCGATCGGCGGGCGCCACCTGAACGAGTTGTTGCCCCTGCCGTATACGGAGGAGGCGCTGACACATGTTTGCTCGCGTGTTGACCGGGTGCAGGCCCGTCTGGGGCGGAGAATTCTGGTCGAAAACATTGCCGCTTACGTTCGATTCGCTTACGAGACCATCACGGAATCCGAATTTCTTGCGCAACTGAGCCGGCGCACCGGCTGCGCAATACTGCTCGACGTCAACAATGTTCATGTCAACGCCGTCAATCACGGCTTTGATCCAATCGAGTACATCAATGCCGTCGACGTGGATAGCGTCGGGGAAATTCATCTGGCGGGATTCGACGAGGGTGCGGATTGCCTGATCGACACTCATGGCCGGCCGGTTCAGCAACCGGTATGGGACCTTTACCGTTACGCGATTCAGCGCTTTGGGCACCGCCCCACGCTGATCGAATGGGATACCGATATCCCGCCACTCGCCACGCTGGTCGCGGAGGCAAACCAGGCTGACCGGATGCAGACAGAAGATGCCAACGCCCTCGCTGTCTGATTGCCAGGACGCCTTTGCCCGCGGCGTATTTGCCGAGGACAACAAGGTGCCCGACTGGATCAAAGCGCCGCCGGGCCGATTCGACATCTATCGCGCCAGTGTGCTGGCGAATCTGCGCAATGCATTGCGCGCTGTTTTTCCGGTTGTGCTGCGACTTACTGGAGAGCGTTTCTTTGAGCATGCGGCGGATCGGTTCGCCCGCGAACATCCCAGCCACAGCGGAGATCTGCATCGCTACGGCGGTGCGTTCGTGGATTTTCTCGCGGCATTTCCCGCAGCGCAGGCGCTTGACTATCTTCCAGACGTTGCGCGCCTGGAGTGGTTCTGGCATGAAGCATTTCATGCCGCCGGCGCCCCGGCACTGGATCTGGACGCGCTGGCACAAGTGGCTCCCTCGGATTACGAGCATCTTCGTTTTCAGTTCCAGCCTGCCTGCCGCTTGTTGAGTTCGCCATACCCGGTGCTGCGCATCTGGGAAGCGAATCAGCCAGTGCACCCGGTGGTGGAAGAAATCAATCTGCGCGATGAACCGGAGAACATCATCGTATTCCGGCTCCGGCATGAAGTCATGATGGATCGGCTTTCGGCGGGAGAGCAGGCGTTGGCCTGGCGCCTGCATGCCGGTACCGGTCTGGGGGTGGCCACGGCTCATGCGGCTGTTGTCGATCCGGGGGTTGACGCCGCGGCGGCCCTGCGCTGGCTTGCCAGCCGGGAAATTATTACAGGGTTTGAGGTAATTTTATCGATGGAAAGGGGCGATTGAACATGTATACCAGGATCATCCATGCGGGGTTCGACGCTATTCGGTGGGTGGGCTTTGGCGCGCCGGTCATCGATCTGGCCCTTCGCTTGTATATCGGCAAGATATTCTTCATGGCAGGCCTGACAAAGATCGCAAGCTGGGGCAGTACGCTCGCGTTGTTCGAAAATGAATATGCAGTACCGCTGCTGTCCCCGGTCCTGGCCGCATGGATGGGCACTGCCGCGGAGCTGACGCTGCCGGTGCTGCTGGTTCTGGGGTTTGCGGCGAGGCCAGCGGCGTTTGCGCTGTTCATTCTCAATATCCTGGCAGTGATTTCCTATCCCGATATATCCGACGCCGGCATCAAAGACCATATTGTCTGGGGATTGCTGATGCTGGTCACTCTTTGCCATGGGCCGGGTGTGCTGTCCGTGGATCATCTGTTGCGGAATCAATTGGCTGGCCGAGTGGGCCACGGTCGCTGAACCAACGGTTTCCGGCATCTCGCAACGCACCCTTGCAGGCCGCAAGTCGCAACCCCTGAGCGAACCGGGCTAAAGTCCCGGCGTGGGCAGCCGTTAGCAGGCATAGGAAGTTTCCTTGCCATCAGAAAAAATGATCCGGCCTTCATTACGCCTCATAGTTGTCGACGATTCTCCTCACGATGTCGAACTGCTTTGCGCGGAGTTTGCAAGGGAAGGCTATAGCCTGGTTTCCAGTCGCGTGGACACCGAGCATGCCCTGCGCGACGCGTTGCATTCGGCGCAATGGGATCTGGTGATCGCAGATGAATCCATGCCGCACATGAATGCGATGCTGGCGCTCAATGCGGTCAAGAGATCCGGCCGCGATATTCCGTTCATCATCTATTCCGGGGTGATGTCTCATCGCAAGGCGGCATTGGCAATGCAGGAGGGCGCGCACGACTATGTGCAAAAGGGCGACTTCCCGCGCTTGGTTGCGTCGGTCGAGCGAGAACTCAGGAACGAGGGCGTGCGCAAGGCCATGAAGCGCGCCGAATCCCATGTCTACCGCCTGGCTTACTACGACGAGTTGACCGGCCTGCCCAACCGGAACTATTTTTGCGAGCGCGTGAACGAGCAGCTCGAGGCACAGCCGGACCTGAGAGCGGCTGTCGTGTTTGCCGATATCGACAACTTCATGCGCCTGAATAATTGTTTCGGTTACGCCATTGGCGATGAATTGATGCGCCAGATCGCATCCCGTCTGGAGGAAAGTACCGGCGCCAAAGCCTTGCTTGCCCGTCTGCGCGGTGACGAGTTCGCGATGTTCGTGGCAGGAATCGCCGACAAGGCGGGGATAGAAGGGTTGATGGCGGCGATCATTCGCGGCTTCAAACGGCCGTTCATGCATGATTCTCTCGAATTTGACTTGACGGTGAGCATGGGCGTGTGCACCTGCCCGGAAGACGCCAGGGACGCCACGACTCTGATCGCCAATGCCGAGGCTGCCATGTCGCGCGCCAAGGCCGAGGCCGGCACCTCCTACCGATACTATGACCGCAAGACCTTCGACGCGGCTTCGCAGCGCGTGGCAGTGGAGGTTGCGTTGCGCCGCGCGGTCGAACGCAACGAATTGCTGCTGAACTATCAGCCCATCGCGGATCTTCATACCGGTGAAATCGTGGCGACCGAGGCGTTGTTGCGCTGGAACCACCCGGAACTCGGATTCATGCCGCCGGACAAATTCATTCCGATCGCTGACGAGACCGGACTCATTATTCCGATCGGTGAATGGGTTTTGCAGGAGGCTTGCCGACAGACCCGTGTCTGGCAGGAGCAGGGATTTCGAGACCTCGGCATCGCGGTCAACGTCTCCGCGGTTCAGTTCGCGCAGACGCAACTGCTCACCCAGATCAGAAATGCACTTCACCAAAGCGGGCTTGCACCCCAGCACCTCGAAGTCGAAATTACTGAAAGCGTCCTCATGCGCGATGTGGAAACGACTGGCGCGACCTTGCGGGCGCTCAAGGACATGGGGGTACGCATTGCAATGGATGACTTCGGGACCGGTTATTCCTCGCTGTCTTATCTAAAACGTTTTCCGATAGACACGCTCAAGATCGACCGGTCGTTTACCCAGGATATTTGCGGAAACGAAGACGGCGCCAGCATCGTGGCGGCCATTGCAGGCCTTGCCCGCAGCCTCGGCCTGAGTCTGGTGGCGGAGGGTGTCGAAACCGTCGAGCAGCGGAAGTTTCTGGAATTGCAGCGCTGCGATCGCATGCAGGGCTACTTGCTGAGCAAACCGATGCCAGTGGATCAGGTCCCCGGATTCCTTGCCGGCATGAGAGTGGGAAAAGAGGCCGCGGCCGGCAGATTGCCGCAGGAAAGACCCTTACGTGTAAGGGAACCTTTACAACTGGCGCAGGGTTAGACCTACGCTTCTTTTTCCTTGCGCGCATTCAGTTTCTGGACGAATTCGACTTCAATGTCGCCAACGGCAGACGCTGTCGTGGTTTGGCTACATTAAGAACCGGCGCACGTCGCATTTCCCGGCAACATCGTTACTTGCCAATCGCAGGGGGGGCAGAAAAATGAGCAAAGAAAAATTGTTCGACGAAATTCGTGATGCCAATCTCAACTATCTGTTGCTGGCCCAGAGCCTGATTCGCGAAGACCGCGATGCGGCGATCTATCGTCTCGGAGTCAGCGAGGATCTGGCGGACCTGCTGGAAGGGCTGAGTCCCGCGCAACTCATCAAAGTGGCATCTTCGACGACCCTGCTCTGCCGTCTTCGCTATGACGACCGTCTTATCCTCGACCTGCTGGTCAACCATTCCCGGGATAAATCCATGGCACGCACCCACGCTTCGATTCTGGGCGCCAGCCGCGCAGTGGAAGCGCTGGCCTGATATTGATTCGCGATCATGGCAAACAAAAGCATCATCGGCGAAGGCCATCAAATCGAACTCGCCATCGAACTGGTCGAGCTCGGGGCCAGACTCCAGGTGCTCGAGGTCGAGACTTCTCTCAGTCGCGAAAGATTGCTCCGCCTCTATAAGGAGATCAAAGGTGTATCGCCGCCCAAGGGCATGCTGCCTTTCTCGACCGACTGGTTCGTCACCTGGCAGCCGAACATCCATGCCTCCCTGTTCATGGAAATCCGCCATTTCCTGATCGAAAACACCCGGGCACGCGGCATCGCGGCAACAATAAAAGCCTTCAAGCTCTACCTGGAGCATGTGTCCATTGACGGCATGGAACCAATACTGTCGTTTACCCGGGCATGGACGCTGCAACGCTATCTCGATTCCAAAATGCTGGCCATGCAGCCGTGCGAGAAGTGCTGCGGTCGCTTCGTCGTCAACACTCTGGATCTGCATAGCCACTATATCTGCGGCCTGTGCGCGCCGCCGTCCCGAGCCGGCAAAACGGCCAAGGCGGCACTTGCCGCCACTGCGGACCAGGCGGCACGTGCCGCCAGTGCAGACCAGGCGGCTGCCAAGACCGCGCTGGCCGAAGCGCTCTGCTGAGTCTCGCCAGCCTTCCGGCCGATTAGCCGGGATTTTTCCCTGCTTATTGGGACATGGGTCCAAGGCTGCGGCTGCTAGCCTGTTCACCTGGGTCTGTTGACTAATCGGCAGTTTTTCCGGAAGCGCTTCCAATGCTGGTGATCTTTGGCTACATCATCGTCTGTCTTTCTGTATTTGGCGGCTTCGCGCTGGCGGGCGGTCATGTTGCGGCTTTGTTCCAGCCGGTCGAACTGCTGATGATCGGTGGAGCGGCGTTTGGCGCCCTCTTCGTCGGCAATTCGATGGCGAGTATCAAGGCCACCATGCGCAGTCTTCCCCTGCTGCTCAAGGGTTCGCGCTACAGCAAAGTCCTGTTCATGCAGTTGCTGGGAATGCTCTACGAAGTCCTGTCCAAGGTGCGCAAGGAAGGGCTGATGTCGATCGAATCCGACGTCGAGAAACCGGAGGAAAGTCCGATATTCTCCAAGTACCCGGCCATCCTCGCCGATCACCACGCGGTCGAGTTTCTGACCGACTATCTGAGGTTGATGGTGAGTGGCAACCTTAACGCGTTTGAAATCGAGAATCTGATGGACAATGAAATTGAAACCCATCATCACGAAGGCGAGGTGCCGGCGCACGTCATCCAGAAACTCGGTGATGGCTTGCCGGCATTCGGAATCGTGGCCGCGGTCATGGGTGTGGTGCACACCATGGCCTCAGTGGGATTGCCGCCCGCCGAACTGGGCATGCTGATCGCGCATGCGCTGGTCGGCACGTTTCTGGGCATTCTGCTCGCGTATGGCTTCGTCGGTCCGCTGTCCACCCTGCTTGAGCAGAAGCTACAGGAGTCGAGCAAGCCGCTGCAATGCATCAAGGTCACGCTGCTGGCGAGTCTGAACGGCTATGCCCCCGCGCTGGCAGTCGAATTCGGACGCAAGGTTCTGTTCTCCACCGACCGGCCTTCGTTCGCCGAGCTTGAAGACCACGTCAAGCAGGCCAAGAAAAAGTAGCGCAGAGCCGGTTTAGCCCGAAGCAACCCATCGTGTCAGACGAAAGCCAGCGACCGATCATCATCAAGCGCCGTAAAGTGGTCGCCGGCGGCGCGCACGGTGGCGCCTGGAAGATCGCCTATGCGGACTTCGTCACCGCGATGATGGCGTTCTTTCTGCTCATGTGGTTGCTGGGTTCCACAACCAAGGGCGAACTGGAAGGCATAGCGGACTATTTCAAGAATCCCCTGCGGCTCACCATGCAGGGAGGCAGCGGGGCTGGCGATGCGACCAGCATCATCAAGGGTGGTGGCAAGGATCTTACCCGCAGCGTCGGCCAGATGGATCGGGCGCTTATTCGCGAGCGAAAGCGGCCAATCGATCTCGAAGCCGCGCAGGCCGAGCTGGACAAACTCGAAATGACGCGGCTCGAAGATCTGAAGGGAAAGCTCGATGCGGTGATCGACGCCAATCCGGCGCTCAACATCTATCGCCGGCAACTGCTGATCGACATTACTTCGGAGGGTCTGCGCATCCAGATCGTGGATGAAAAAAACCGTCCCATGTTCGAACTCGGCCGCGCGCAACTGCTGTCCCATACCAAGGATATCCTGCACGAAATCGGCAAGGTATTGAACGAAGTGCCCAATCGCATCAGCCTCTCCGGGCACACCGACGCGACGCCGTATTTCGGCGGCGAGCGCGGTTACAGCAACTGGGAGCTGTCGACGGAGCGCGCCAATGCGTCCCGGCGCGAGCTGCTCGCCGGAGGCATGCGCGAAGACAAGGTCATGCGCGTGGTCGGACTTTCATCCGCGGTGCTGTTCAACAAGGCCGATCCGCTCAGTCCGGTCAATCGTCGCATCAGCGTAATCGTGATGAAAAAGCGCACCGAAGACAGTGTCAGCAATGACGGCCAGCAGATCGACGTGGCTCAGGAAGAAATGCCGGATTCGACAGCGTTGACACCGGAGGCGCGGATGCCGGTTGCCCCTTCCGGGCCGCTGAGTCAATAGACGATGCCCATGCCGGACGCCGCCACGCCTGTCCGCCGCCCGTTCACGCAGTGCTCGTCGCCGTTGTGGCGCGCGCTGACGGCACAGGCGACCGGATTGATCGCCGCCACCGCGGCCGGTGCATCCTGGTCATTGCTGACCGGCGCGGCGATCTCCACGATGCCATGGATATTCGTACAGTGCGTCTCGGCCGGGGTCACGGCTGCCGCCCTGCGACTGCAATGGTGGTGGATCGCGGTGAGTCTGGTTTTCGTGCCGGCGCTGGCAATCGGTGTGGCCGTTTCGCTGCCGGCACTCTGGCCCGGCGCGGCGCTGCTCGCCTTGCTGCTGACCTATGGCGGGACGCAGGGCACCCGGGTGCCGCTCTATCTTTCCAGCCGCGCGGCGGTACGCGCGCTGCGCGAACTGCTGCCGACGGACCGGCCGATCTCGCTGCTGGACATCGGCGCCGGCACCGGTACCGTGCTGGCGGCGATCGGGTGCAGTCATTCCAATGTCGCCGCCCAGGGCGTGGAGCGGGCACCAATGCCTTTCCTTCTGGCGTTCTTACGCGCGTGGGTTGGCGGCCGGCGTTATCGGGTTCGCTGGGGGAATCTCTGGTCGACCGACTTGTCCAGCCATGACATCGTATATGCGTACCTGTCTCCGGTGCCGATGCCGCGTCTGTGGGAAAAGGCAAAGCGTGAAATGCGTCCCGGCTCGCTGCTCATCAGTTATCGGTTTCTCATTCCCGGGGTAGTGCCAGACCGGATGATCGACGCCGGGAAAGATGGCCTTTACGTATGGCGCCTGCCGTGAATCTTGATGCCAACGGGCCGCACCCGATAGAGCGCTGGATCGAGGTTATCAGCGCCGCGAATCTGCCCGTGCTAGGGCAGACATTGCGTCAACTTTCGAAGCTGCGTGCCAATGAAGAGAATGTGCGCCCGCGCGATCTTTCCCAGGTGGTGCTGCACGATCCGTTGATGGCGTTGCGCGTGCTGCGCTTTCTCAAAGACCGGCACAGTGCCCACGCGATGGCCGAGATTACCACCGTCGAGCATGCAATCATGATGCTGGGTGTGTTGCCTTTCTTCCGCTCGTTCTCGGGCCTGCGGTCGCTCGATACTGATCTTGGATCGAAGAAAGTGCCGATGCAGGGACTGATTACCGTTGTCGGGCGCGCACGCCACGCGGCGCTGCATGCGCGTGAATGGGCCCGCCTGCGCGATGACATCCAGTCCGATGAAGTGGTTATCGCCACCTTGCTGCATGACATGGCGGAGATGCTGCTCTGGTATTTCGCGCCATCCCAGGCCGAAAGCATCGAGACACGCCTGGCCGGGGACTCGACCTTGCGCAGTCTGGATGTCCAGCGCGGCGTTCTTGGCTTCGGATTGAATGAACTGCAGGTCGCGCTCGCGGCGGCCTGGGGCTTGCCGTCGCTTATCACTTCCCTGATGGATGACTACAGGGCGGAGCGTCCGCGCGCCCGCAATGTATTGCTGGCGGTGAATCTCACGCGCCATTGCAACAACGGCTGGGAAGATGCGGCGCTGCCCGACGATATTGCCGGTATTCGCCGTCTGATCGGGCGCTCCGAGCTGGAAGTCAAACAACGCCTGTTTCACGTCGCGCTCGAAGCCGGACGCGACCATGAATGGTATGGCGAACTCGCGCCGGCGATGTGGCTGCCGCCGTTTCCGCTGGAGGTCGATGGCGGCCATGTTGCGCCCGGACCGCTTGCGTCCTCTTCGATTCTGAGCCGCGTAAAACGCCTGCTGTCGGCCAACGCCGAGGAGGATCTGGTCAACTGGGGCGGATCCGGCACCTTTGGTGGCGCTGATTCGTCGCCCAGTGTCGCGGCACTGGTGGCGCTGATATTTTACGGTCTGTACAAGGGTGCCGGTCTGGCACGGCAGATTTTCTTCAATGCCGACGAAACCGGCACGCTGGCCCGGGCGTGTTACCTCGGCGGTGTGCGTGGCAGCAACAAACTGGCGCGTCATACCCTGACCCTGGGCATGACCAACCCGCTCACTCGCGCGTTGGCGGAAGGCGGCGCGGTGTGGTGGCGAGGAAGCGATGATGAATTGCCATTGACCGGCCTCACACGCGAATGGCGTATCGCGGCGGACGGCGAGGGATTTTTTGCCGGCATGGTGCGCACCGGGGATGGCCGGGGCGCGGTGATTTTCTGTGATGCTGGCAAGGGCTCGATGCGGCTCAATGGGGAACGATTTGACCAGTTCCGCGAGCTTTGCGCCCTGCTCGGCGTCAGGCTGGCCGGTCCGGTTCCGGAACCGATCCCGGAACCGATTCCATAGGCCGGCGGAATCTTCACCATCCCGATCGTCGGCGGACACATCCCGGCCCGCTCAATCTTCGTGGGCATGCGCCGTTAACCCCAGTAACTGTACTCGCGTTCAACCCGGAGAACGAAATGTCCGACAAAAATATGAAGTTTCTAGTCGTGGATGATTTTTCCACGATGCGCAGGATTGTCCGGAACCTGCTCAAAGATCTGGGTTTCGTCAACGTTGACGAGGCCGAGGACGGCGTCATCGCTCTGCAAAAACTCAAAACCGGTGGCTTTGAATTCGTCGTTTCCGACTGGAACATGCCGAACATGGACGGCCTGACGCTGCTAAAGTCGATTCGCGCCGATGCGGATCTAAAGACGCTTCCGGTGCTGATGGTGACCGCTGAAGCAAAAAAGGAAAACATCGTTGCCGCGGCGCAGGCCGGTGCCAACGGCTACGTGGTGAAGCCCTTCACGGCGGCCACGCTGGATGAAAAACTCAACAAGATTTTCCAGAACATCAGTGCCAGGGCCGCGGCCTAGTCCGGCTCGCAATCGGTCACCGAAAGACCAACAACATGACCCAACTTTCCGCCTCTATCGACGTCATTGAGCGGCCTGTTCCGGCGGTGGAAGTTGCGCCGGACGAGTCCTATCCCGGCGAGCGTGTACTGTCCAGGGTCGGCCAGATGACCCGGCTGCTGCACGACAGCCTGCGCGAACTCGGCTACGACAAGGCGATCGAGGAGGTCACCGCGCAAATGCCCGATACGCGCGATCGCATGTCCTATATCGCCAGCATGACGGAGAAAGCCGCGGAGCGCGCCCTGACCGCCACCGAAATCGCGAGGCCGATCCAGACCGGGCTCTCCGGCGATGCGAGCCGGCTCGACGGGCGCTGGCAGGAGTTGTTCGACAGGAAACTCTCGCTGGAACAATTCCGGGAACTGGTTGCCGACACCCGGCGTTTTCTGACCGAAGTGCCCGCGCGCGCCGAGGCAACCAACGCCCAGCTCACCGAAATCATGATGGCTCAGGATTTCCAGGATTTGACCGGCCAGGTGATCAAACGCGTGACAACCGTGACACATGACCTCGAACGCCAGCTCGTGCAGTTGCTGGTGGACAATGTCCCTGCCGGACCGCGGGGAGACGTGAATTCCTCCGAACTCATGAATGGCCCGGTCGTAAAGATCGAAGGCCGCTCGGATATCGTCACCGATCAGCAGCAAGTAGATGACCTGCTGGATAGTCTGGGTTTCTGAAAAAGATACGGTTCGCTGAACGCTCATGACTTCTGAATTTAGCGCTGTGGCAATCGCCCGGATCGCACCTCTGATTTAATCCCGGGCGGCAGATATTGCCGCCCTGCCTCGTCGCGATGCGTCGCGCACAGGCCTCGTCACGAACCTCATTCGCGTCACGCCGCCGCGATTCTGACTTCATCACGCTGCCCACGCCGAATTGGGCCTCAATCGTCCCCCTGTTTGTCTGATTGATCCACAGCCCCTGCTCCAATAATCGCAGCCATTGGATATGGGATTTTCGTGATTCACGAAAACGATGACTGACGACAATAATGGCTGAAGAGAACGATTCCGAACGAACGCAACCCGCATCCCCGCGCAAGCTCGAACAGGCGCGCGAGGACGGAGAAGTCGCGCGCTCGCAGGAACTCAACACCTTCGCGCTGCTCGCGGTCGCCGGCATGTCCGTCTGGATTCTGGGTGGCGAGATTCTCTCCGGCCTGATCGGCTTGATGCGCAGCGGACTTACGCTATCGGCCGACGATGCTTTTCAGACCGGCCAGATGCTGCGCCTGCTGGGTGAGCACGGCGGGACCGGCTTCAGGGCCATTGCACCGGTGCTGGCCGCGGCCTTCCTGGCGGCGCTGATTGCGCCTTTGTTGTTAAACGGCTGGCTGTTTACCCTCAAGCCCTTGGAGCCGAAGTTCTCCCGCCTGAATCCGCTCAGCGGCATGGGCAGGATGTTCTCGCTACACGGCCTGGTTGAACTGGCCAAGGCGCTGGCAAAAGTGCTGGTGGTTGGCGGTGTGGCCGCGCTCGTCATCTGGAGCAGCCTCGATGCGGTGGTTTCGCTGTCGCAGGAATCGACGCTCTCCGCGAGCCTCCATGCCTCCCGTCTGGTGGGCTGGACGCTGCTGCTCACCATTGGCGGCATGGCGCTCATCGCCGCCGTTGACGTTCCCTACCAGCTCTGGAATCACGCGAAGAAGCTGCGCATGTCGCCCGCGGAACTCAAGCGCGAATCGCGCGAATCCGAAGGCGATCCGCAAATCAAGGCACGCATCCGCAACCTGCAACGCGAGGCCGCGCGCAAACGCATGATGACCGAAGTGCCGAAGGCGGATGTCATCATCACCAACCCGACGCACTATGCGGTCGCGCTGTCGTACCGGGAAAGCTCGATGCGCGCACCGCGCGTGGTTGCCAAGGGTCAGGACCTGACCGCGCACCGCATCCGCGAACTGGCGGGCGAGCATCGCGTGCCCATCGTAGAAGCGCCGCCGCTTGCGCGCGCGCTATATCGTCATGCCGAGCTGGGCGACGAAGTGCCGGAAACGCTTTATACGGCCGTGGCCGAAGTGCTGGCGTACGTGTTCCAGTTGCGTCGCTTCCAGGTCGAGGGCGGCCGGGTGCCGCAACTGCCCGGTGACATCGTTGTCCCGGCCGCGCTCGATCCCCTTCAGGGTAAATCCTGATGGCGGCTGCCACTGCTCCCGCGCAACGCCTGCCGCTGTCGGCCAGGCATGTGAACGCAATGGCCGGGCCGATCCTGATCCTGATGATCATGGGGATGATGGTGCTGCCGTTGCCGCCGTTCGCGCTCGACGTGTTGTTCACCTTCAACATCGCGCTCTCGATCATGGTCATGCTGGTCGCGGTTTACACCGTGCGACCGCTGGATTTCTCCGTATTTCCCACGGTGCTTCTGGTCACCACGCTGCTGCGCCTTTCGCTCAACGTCGCTTCCACCCGGGTCGTGCTGCTGGAAGGCCATACCGGGGGCGACGCCGCCGGCAAGGTGATCGAGGCCTTCGGCCATTTCATGATCGGCGGCAACTACACCGTTGGCCTGGTGGTGTTCATCATCCTGGTGGTGATCAACTTTGTCGTCGTCACCAAGGGCGCCGGACGCATCGCGGAAGTCGGCGCGCGCTTCACGCTCGATGCCATGCCCGGCAAGCAGATGGCGATCGATGCCGACCTCAACGCGGGATTGATCGGCGAAGAAGTCGCGCGCAAGCGTCGCGCGGAAATATCCCAGGAGGCGGATTTCTACGGCGCCATGGATGGTGCCAGCAAGTTCGTTCGCGGCGATGCGATTGCCGGGATTCTGGTGATGCTGATCAACGTCATCGGTGGACTGCTGGTCGGCATGATCCAGCACGACATGTCGATCGGAGACGCCGCGCGCAACTACATACTGCTGGCCATCGGCGACGGCCTGGTGGCGCAGATACCCGCGCTGCTGGTTTCGGTTGCGGCGGCGATCGTGGTCAGCCGGGTCGGATCGGAAGAACCCATCGGTGAACAATTCGTCGGCCAACTGCTGGGCAAACCCGAGGCGCTGTCGATTACCGCCGGTATTGTCGGCGTACTTGGCCTGATTCCCGGAATGCCACACCTGGCGTTCCTGCTGTTGGCGGCCGTGATGGCCGGCACCGCTTACGCCATGCGCGCGATCAAGACGATCGAGCCCGCATCGCCTGCCGCGCCGCCACCGCCTGTCCATGCGCCCGAAGCCCAGGATGCTTCCTGGAGCGATGTCACGCCGGTGGACATGCTCGGACTGGAAGTCGGCTACCGCCTCATTGCCCTGGTGGATCAGGCACAGGATGGCGAGCTATTGCGGCGGATCAAGGGCATTCGCCGGAAATTCGCGCAGGACATCGGTTTCCTGCCGCCGGCGGTGCACATTCGTGACAATCTTGAACTCAAGCCGGGCTCTTATCGTATCGCGCTCAAGGGTGTCGAGGTCGGCCGCGGAGATGCGATACCCGGACAGTTTCTGGCCATCAATCCCGGCCGGGTCAGCGGCTCGCTGCAGGGCAGCCCGGCCACGGATCCGGCATTCGGACTGCCGGCGGTCTGGATTGATGCGTCCCAGCGCGAGCACGCGCAAGTGCTGGGCTACACCGTGGTGGATGCCAGCACCGTCATCGCCACCCATCTGAACCATATCATCCAGCAGCATGCCGCCGAACTCCTCGGCCGCCAGGAAGTGCAGCAACTGCTCGATCACCTGGCCAAGGATGCGCCCAAGCTCATCGAAGATCTGGTGCCCAAGATTGTTTCCCTCGCGGTGCTGCAGAAAACCCTGCAGTCGCTGCTCGAAGAAGGCGTGCATATCCGCGACATGCGTTCGATTCTGGAGACCATCGCAGAGCACGGCACGCGCACCCAGGACCCGAACGAACTGGCGGCCCAGGTGCGCATCGCGCTTGGCCGCGCCATCACCCGGCAGCTTGCCCCGGCAAGCACCGAAATTCAGGTGCTGGCTTTGTCACCGGATCTGGAGCGTTTGCTGATTCAAGCCATGCAAAGCGGTGCGGCGCCCGGCATCGAGCCCGGGCTGGCCGAATCGCTGGCCAGCGAAGCGGCAGCGGCGGCAACCCGACTCGAGCAACTCGGGGCTGCCCCGGTATTGCTGGTCGCGCCGCAATTGCGCGCTTCGCTGTCTCGCTTCCTGCGGCGATCCTGTCCGCATTTGCGCGTGATTGCGCACACTGAAATTGCGGACAACCACAAGATCCGCGTGGCTTCAATACTTGGAGGCAGGTCATGAACGTGAAACAATTCTTCGCCACCAACGCGCGCGAGGCGCTGCAACAGGTCAAGCGCGAAATCGGTTCCGACGCAGTCATCCTGTCGAATCGCCGCGTTGCCGGCGGAGTGGAAATTCTCGCGATACCTCATACCGATGCGCGCGCCCTCGAAGACGCGGTGCGCGAGCCGCAGGCAGCCCTGTCGCCACAGGTGCGCACCGCGACCAACAATCCGGTGGCGACGCGATCGCGCACCATCAACGTCAAAATGCCCGGGCCGGCAAATGCCAGGCAGGCCGGGGCATCGGTCGGGGCATCCGCTGTTTCATCTCCGGTCCCATCTTCTGAGGAAAAGGCCGTTCGCCCGCTGCCCCCGGTCGCCGCCGCGCCGATCATCGCGCATGCGGTGCAACGCGCCGCGTCAGTGCTCAACCCGGCGCCCGCACTCAACCCGGCACCCGCCACACACAGCCCGGTGCCGGCCGCGGAGCAGATCGCGCGCACCGTGATCCGGGAAATCCAGTCGATGCGCGGATTAATCAATGAACAACTCTCCGGTCTGATGTTCGGTGAAATGCAGCGTCGCGAACCGGACAAGCTGCGCATCATGTCCACGTTGCTCGCCAGCGGGTTCAGTCCGGCCCTGTCACGCCGGTTGCTGGAAAAGGCGCCGCCTGGCGGCACGGCCGCGAGTCTGCGCGCCTGGATCAAGAAGGCGCTCGACAAGAATCTCGTGGTGAGCGCCGCCGACGACATCGTGAACAAGGGCGGTGTCTATGCGCTGCTGGGACCCACCGGTGTTGGCAAGACCACAACCACCGCAAAACTGGCCGCGCGCTGCGTGGTGCGCCATGGCGCGGACAAAGTGGCATTGCTCACCACTGACAATTACCGCGTCGGCGCGCACGAACATCTGCGCATCTACGCACGCATTCTGGGTGTGTCGGTCCACGCGGTGCGCGATGCCGCCGATCTGGAAATTGCGCTCTCCGAACTGCGCGGCAAGCACGTCGTGCTCATCGATACCGTAGGCATGAGCCAGAGGGCGGAACAGGTGGCCGAACAGGTCGCCATGTTCAGCGCTCAGCCAACCGGCATCAAGCGCGTACTTCTGCTCAACGCCACCTGCCAGGGGGACACGCTGGAAGATGTCGTCAACGCCTACAAGGGCAAGAGCAAGCGCAATAGCGAAATCGGGGGCAAGGCCGACAGTGACGGTCTTGCCGGTTGCATCATCACCAAAACCGACGAGGCCGCCAGTCTGGGCGCGGTGCTCGACACTGCGATCCGCCACCAGTTGCCGGTGCACTACGTCGCCAACGGGCAGCGCGTGCCCGAAGACATACACCCGGTCAACCGCGAGTACCTGCTTCATCGCGCGCTCGCCTCGGGCGTCGACCATCCGGCCCGCGCCCTGAGCGAGCAGGATCTTCCCGCCGCCTTGATGGGCGCGCAGTTCGCCGTCTGAGGCAGAGCAAATGAGCCACCAGGCAAGCGATCAAGCCGAAGGACTGCGGCGACTGCTGGGCAAGCAGATTCCGAAAGTAATTGCCTTTGTTTCCGGCGGCGCGCGCGTGGGCAAGACCTCTGCCGCCATCAATCTCGCGGTAGCGATCGCCCAGTGCGGACGCGGCGTGCTGCTGCTCGATGAAAACGCCGGTCCGCGCAACGTGACCGCGACCCTGGGCATCCGGGCCGCGGCCGATATGATCGATGCCGTCCGCGGCACCCGCGCACTGGAGAAAACCCTGGTGCCTGGACCCGAAGGCATTGTGATCCTGCCGGCCGCACGCGCACTGCGCGAGTCCATTGACGAAAGTGCCCTGGGCAGAATCGTGGACGGATTCGCGCGCGTCTGCGCAAACCTCGATTTCATCCTGGTGGATACCGCAGTTGGCGCATCGAGCCGGTTGTTGCCGCTCTCCAACTCCGGGCAGAAAACCATCCTGATTGCCAATACCAGCGCGGCGGCTCAGGCCGATGCGCTGGGCATGATCAAGCTCATGCATCGCGACTTCGGTGCGCGTTTCCTGCATCTGCTGGTCTGCATGACGCGCTCGGAAGCCGACGGCGAGGCGACCTACTACAACCTGGCCAACGTTGCGCAGCGGCGGCTCGGTGCGAATGTCGAGCTGCTCGGTGCAACCGGGCTTGATGAGCGCCTGGCCCAGGCCGCGCGTGCCGGGCGCAGCGTGGTCGAGATGTTTCCGCAAGCCTCCAGTTCAATTCGATGGCGCCAGCAGGCGCAGGAAATCATGCGGTGGCCGCTGGCGCGGCAAGCAGAGCACGGGATGGAGCGATTGGTTCAATGCCTGGCACGACAACCCATGGCTCTGATGCATGCCTAGATTCGTATTCGTGCACCGGGTGCTGGAAGCGCACCGTGGCCATAGCCATGGTCTTGTTCAGGCTGAGCGACCACGCGATCGGCGAGCGGTCACAGGCCGGACAGCGTGAATTTATCGGTTGTTGTACCAGTTCAGGGCAGTCGCAAAGAAGCACAAACAACGGCGCTCTCGTTCGCCTGAGAGCAAACGCCCGGCTCACATCGCGGGCACAGGTACGCAAGGAAAGGTCGATATGTATACAGCAACCGGAGCGCAGGACAGGCAATTGTGGATCAAGCAGTACGCCCCGCTGGTCAAACGCATTGCCCACCACATCATGGCCAAACTGCCGGCCAGCGTCGAAGTGGACGACATCATCCAGGCCGGCATGATCGGTCTCATGGATGCGGTATGCCGATACGAAGAAACGCAAGGCGCCCAGTTCGAAAGTTACGCTGCACAACGCATTCGCGGCGCGATGCTCGACGAACTGCGCAGTTGCGACTGGCTGCCGCGCGGCATCCGAAAATCCATGCGCTCCATTGAAAAAGCCATGCACGCGCTTGAGCAAAGCCTGGGCCGTCAGCCCAGTGAGCAGGAAATCGCCAGACACATGAAACTTCCGCTGATCGAATATCAGCAGATGCTCCAGGAAGCGCGCGGCCACAAGCTGGTCTACTTCGAAGACTACAGCGAAGGCGACGACGAACACTTTCTCGACCGCCACACCGGCCACGCCCACCAGAGCCCGCTCGACGATCTGCTCGAAGGCGACATGCGTGATCGCCTCATCGAAGCGATCAAGGAACTGCCCGATCGCGAGAAAACCATGATGGGCCTGTACTACGAACAAGACCTGAACCTGCGTGAGATCGGCGACGTGATGGGCGTGAGCGAATCGCGCGTATGCCAGATCCACACCCAGGCGATTGCCCGGCTGCGCTCGATGTTGCGTGAAGAGGGGTGATGGGCGGGGCTGAACCCCTGGGTTTGCGACATGGCGTCCTCGATCACATAACCATTAGGGCGTGCCGGCGATTGGCCAGCGCAGTGTAAACGACGTTGAGTTCCCCACAAGTCAGTCGAATGCTTGCCAGAACGGGCGTGCGAATTCCCCGGGAGCGAAGATCACTGATCACCGTCCACCCGTTGCGCCTTGGTAACATCACATCAAGGATCACCAGGTCGTAGGACAAATTGGCGGCTAGTGAAAGGGCCTCGTCGCCATCGGCCGCCAGATCGACAACGAACCCGCTAGCGCTCAGCCCTTTGCGCAAGAACGCGGCGCTCTTCGGTTCATCCTCAACGACCAGTATCTTCATGTCGTTTGATCATCCATTTTTATTAAGTTGTAGTAAGTTGTACTTGGTCCTGCCTCGCTTTCGGCGTCCACAGGGCGAGCGCACTAATCTTGCGCAATAATGACTGCGGTGCAAGGGAAGATTCGAGGCAGCCGGGGAATCATCCCCAATCCGCGCCTCAAAGTCGCCGAACAACCGGGACTCCTTGTAAACTGTCTAACCTGCATCGGCTTAAACCGCCGTTGCGTTGTCAATGCATGAGGGGAGAGCAATGCATCACCTATACAGACTGTTTGCCGGAGTTTCCGATCAGGATGATGGTTCGGACGCGCCAGCCAACACATCGCTGACGACGGTCTTGAAGCTCATTCTCGGCGCTGCAATCATTACCGCGCCCCTCTATGTCGTCGGAGAGACCTTCGATCTGTCGCACGCGGGCCGAGTCCTGCTCATCAACGGCGGCACAGCAGGCGCAGCGGTAATTCTGCTCTTGCTGGTCCAACGCGGCTATGGCCGGTTGGTCAGCGTATTGACCGTCTGGGGTTTGTATGCCCTTATCTCCTGGCTCGCGGCAACCAATGGCGAGCCGATTCATGTCAACGTCGTGAATTTCGTGTTGGTACTGGTGCTAGCGAATCTTCTCTGCAGCGGGCAAGCTGTCGCGATCCTGACACTCGCATGTGCGACGGCGATGGTGGGCATCGCCTACCATCAATCGCTCATGGCAACGGGCGGGCACGGCAAAGACCTCTTTGTCGAGACCGTCGTTCAGTTTCTCCCGCAATTCATTTTCATCACGTTGCTTCTTAGGATGACATCGGCAAGAGCGATATCCGCCGGCACCAAGAGAAATTCTGGCGACTAAGAGACCGGATGAAGGCATCATAAACGTGAGAAATGTATTGATCGACCTTCGGCCTTGCGCATCAATCGACATCCCGCGTGCGAGCACCACAAGGCACAAGGCAAGGGGTCAGGTCTTTCATTATCACATTGTATTTGATATGCTCGCCGCGCCTTGGCCAGACCCCAACAGCTAGCACGCGCTCGGCACATACGCTGGGGCGCCGGATTCGGCGTTGCGAAAGCGCTCATCGAACACGCGCAAATCAAGTTCGTGATCGAGCAGGTGAGACAGGGCGTGTTCGAAGGTGCCGGGGAGCAACTGAACGGAAAGATCAATGGGCAGTCACTTCATGCCGGTGTCGATGGGTTTGTAGCGCGGCATCGCGCAATCCTTTCCACAAAATATCGATGACCAGATATTGCAGGATGCAAATGACAGGAGCAAGTTTGCAGGAGAATATTTCTACAGCCAAGTCGGACCCTTCATCACTACCGGTCGATCATATGCAGCGCCTCATAGTTCTGCTCATCGTTGCTGCGCTCGGGTGGTATGGCTACACCAAATACCAGAGTCGCGTTAGAGTCGTTGAGACAGCGACTCCGCACGCACCCGCAATACAAGCCGCACCCTCGCCAGTACCTGAAAGCCAGACTGCGTCTTCGTTCAAATGCGATGGTCGCATCCACTGTTCGCAAATGACCTCCTGCGCAGAATCGACGTTCTTCCTCAATAGTTGTCCAGGCACTAAGATGGACGGCAACAACGACGGCATTCCGTGTGAGAAGCAGTGGTGCAAGTAGCCGAGCCCCACAACAATCGTTCGCTTCATTTAAAAGGGTCAACTTTGTGTTGGTTCGGACGGGCCGCCAGCACCGCTCGTTTCCGGAGGTCGTGCTGGCCCGCCGCACAACACTACGTTGAGGCCATTATGATCCCGGTTGGGTATATGGCGAAACGGGTGGTTGTTCGTCCGCAGTGGATCAAGGCTGAGCGCGTTTCCGACATCTTCTCGGTCAGCGGTTGTGTGTCGAAGAACTTTGCGGATTACATCAACTACTGGAAGCACAATGGGTATTGGTTCTTCGACTCACCTCGGATAATCCAGCAGCTAGCTCAACAGAACGCTATCGATCTGACTGGTACGAAACTCTTCTACTATGAAGTCCACGATCGGGAGTTCGATGACACTGAAGGCCAGTGGGTCACCTTTGAGTCGGAGTCCTCATTCAAGACCGAAGTGGTCCCCCCATCTGAAAAGGCATTAGAGGGTTACGACGTGGTGACGTTCTCCGTCAGGACAAGCGCTGAATGTTCGCCTTTGTCCTGCAATTCGTTGGCTACCGAAGTGGAAACCAATCGGCATTGCCTGCTCTCATCTTTCGAGCGTACGCAACAATTGTTGGAGGAGGGAAAGTTCAAGAATACAGAACCTGGCCCCTACCGGATATTCGCCGTATATTCGACGGAGTGGCCCTAGCATGCAGCTGCATGGGACGCGCCGAGAAGCGTTGCCGTCCTTTGCCCGCATCGTGCCGGCGCGTCCTTGAGCCGCGGCATTGAGTGCGCAGGAATAGGAAAATCCGTGCGCACCTCAAATTTGGTGCACACTTGCCAGCCATCCTCCGAAAGGGCGCGTCATGCCGGATCTGATTCTTCATCATTACCCGATTTCGCCGTTTGCGGAGAAAATCCGTCTGGTTCTCGGCTACAAGAAACTGGCGTGGAAGTCGGTCATGGTTCCGCGCATGATGCCCAAGCCGGATGTCGTGGCGCTGACGGGTGGCTACCGGCGCACACCGATACTGCAAATCGGGGCGGACATTTATTGCGACACGGCGCTGATCTGCGACGTGCTTGAACATCGCCAGCCCTCGCCCAGCCTCTATCCGCAAGGCAGCAACGGCTCGGTCAGAATCGTCGCGCAGTGGGCGGACTCCGCGTTGTTCGTGGCGGCGATGGGATATAACTTCAGTCCGGAAGGGGCCGCATACGTATTTCGGGACGACACACCCGAAGTCGTCAAGGCATTCGCCGAGGACCGCACAAAAATGCGCGCCGGGGCCAGCCGCATGCACCCGGGCGATGCAACCTCAACCTACAAGTCGCATCTGCGCCGAATTGCGAGCATGGTCGACCATCAGCCCTATGTTCTGGGCCAGCAGCCCAGCCTTGCCGATTTTTCCTGCTACCACCCGCTGTGGTTTACCAGGCGCATTCCTGTGCTGGCCGGGATTTTCGATGCCACGCCGAGCATCGCCGCATGGATGGATCGCATGGCAGCCATCGGCCATGGCAGCATGGAGCAGTCCGACTCACAGGCCGCGATCACCGTGGCGGCAGCATCCAAGCCTGTCGTCGCCGAAAACGAGGTGTTCCAGGACGATCACGGCATCGCGCCGGGCACCCGAGTGACCGTTACCGCTGACAGCTTCGGCCTGGAGCCGACGGAAGGCGAGTTGGTTGCCGCCACGCGCACACGTTTGAGCCTGCGCCGCAGCGACGCGCGCGCCGGAACGGTACACGTGCACTTTCCGCGCGTGGGTTATCAGTTGCGAGCCGTGAGACCCGCATGATATTCCGGCCGGGCGATGCAGGTGTTCCGGCATAAATGCAAATTGCCGCCGGGTTGGCCCCGGCCACACTGGGCTACTTCCAGTGAGGTGGCCAGGTGGTGCGTATGACGGGTTGTTCGGTGATGTTCTGCATCCACCCGGATATCTTGCGGCCGAACATGCGGCGAATGCTCAGATCGCGTTTCTTCTTTTCCAGGCGCAGCGCGAGGGCCACCACCGGATAGACGGCAAAATCTGCGGCGCTCAAGGCATCTCCAGCCATGAACAAACCCATGCCGGCCTGCTCCCACATGACCAGTTCGTCGGTGAATGCTTTTGCTCCGCGGTCGATTTTGGCGGTATCCCACTGGTCTTGGGGTTTGAAGAAAATCTCCTCGATCATCAAACGCATTGAAGGGTTCAGGTAGAGGTCGGTCTCCTGAATAATGCGCCGGACCAGCGCCCGCTGTTTTGTGTCTGCCGGGAACAATCTTTCGCCGGAAGAATACTTTTCTTCGAGATATTCCACGATCGCGTTGGATTCATACAAGGCAAATCCGTCATCGATGATGACCGGAACCTTGTGCCGTGGGTTGATGGCCAGAAACTCCGGTTTCTCAAGCTCACCGGAGGAGAATGAAATCGTTTTCATCTCATAGGGAATCTTCTTGTGCTCCAGAGCCAGCCACACGCGCCACGCGAAGGGTGAACCGGAGCCGTAATAAAAAGTCAGTGCCATGGAATGTCCTGGAGGGTCATGATGGAAGGGTGCATCATACCGCGTGTCATGCGCGGCCCGTATGGGAGGACCGCCCGCACGGGCAGGCGCATGTGATAAGTTTTGTGCGAGTCGAGAATCCTTTCATGAAAGGCATCCGGAATGTATCTGCCCGCGCACTTCGAAGAAACCCGCACCGAAGTTATGCAGGAGCTCATTCGCGATCACCCGCTTGGCGCTCTGGTGACGTTTTGCGCCGCCGGCCTGAACGCGAATCATGTTCCGTTTATGTTCGATCCGGAGCCGGCGCCCTTCGGCACTTTGCGTGCGCATGTGGCGCGCGCCAATCCGGTATGGCGGGAGTTTTCCGCGGATGTGGAGCCTCTGGTGATATTTCAGGGGCCGGGTATTTACATCACGCCTTCCTGGTACGCGACCAAGAAGGAAACCGGCAAGGTGGTGCCCTCCTACAATTACATGGTGGTGCACGCTTATGGCGCGATGCGTGCCATCGAGGATGCGCAGTGGTTGCGCGCCTTCGTAGGCCGCCTGACGGACCGATTCGAGGCGCGGCGCGCACAGCCCTGGGCGGTTGGCGATGCGCCGGATGATTTTGTTGCCGCGCAGTTGCGTGCCATTGTCGGTATCGAGATAGCCGTCACGCGACTGATCGGCAAATGGAAAACCAGCCAGAACCGGCCGGCCGCGGATCAATTGGGCGTGATTGCGGGTTTGCGCGCATCGGACGACACGATCGCGCAGGCGATGGCGGCTGCGGTGGAGCGCAGCCAGAAGGGGTAGCGCGCCAACCTTCGGTATTGAAGGATGGACGAATCAGCCCTGGGCGAGGCTGCGAGAGATGCCGGAACCGTAGCTGGCCCGTCCACCCACACCGTAGAGCGCGGCGCGCGGCGCGCCGATGGTGTTCAACGCGCGTTCGACATGAGCCAGACGCTGATTGGCGAGAAAGGCGTTGCCGGTGTTGATCCCGGCGGCGCGTTTTGCCACCTCAAGCAGTTGGTCCCAGAGCTGGCCTGTTGCGCGATCCGTGCCGATGAGTTGCTGCATGCCGGCCGCGTTGCGCTGCTCGCCAGCGACGGCGAGCAGACGCGCGCGTTGCTGGGCACAACAGCTCAATTTTTCGATGAGCGCGGATTTGTCCCGGGTTATTTCCGGGAGTGAATCGGCATTGCCGGATTCGAGCGCGGCGCGTTCGCGCTCAAGCAGCCCCAGGAAGGATTGCATCGCAGACAGTTCGTCCGTCGCAGTCCTGGCGAATCCGCCGGTATGCGTACTGGCACCCGACTCCAGGTGGGGCTGGTGTGCGCTCATATCACCTACTGCCGGTAGGAACCGATCAGTTCCTTGACGGTTTGCAGCAGGCGATCCGCGACCACGTCAGGATTGATTTTGAAACGTCCCTCGGAGATGGCCTGTTTGATCTCCGCTACGCGGGCCACATCGACCACTTCGCCGCCCGACGCCTGCGCATCCGGGGCCCGCAACTCGGAGGCCAGACCGCTCAGTGCGACATTGACGCCAGGCTCCGATTTTGGTGCATCGGCCTTGCCGTTTCGGGTGCTGGCACCTTCGGTAGTTATGCCACCTAAGGTCCTGAGTAAATTGTCGATTTTCATGGGTTTTCCCTCTGATCTGAATGCGGTATTCTTTGAATAACGGCATATTCTCCGGCCACTTTAGGTGCCGCAGCCCAATACTACTTTCACGCCGACCGATAGATATCGGCATTACGACCAGCGAACCTGAGCCCTATCTGATCACTTCGACGACCAGTCCCGGGCGCACGATGCCGCTGACGATGGTGCCGGAGAGAGTTTTCACCCGCACGCGCCCGCCCTCCGGGGCCTTGCCGAGGGCATGGCCCTGGGAGCTGATGCTGAAACCGGGTCCATTCGCGATCAGGCTGACGAGCTGGCCTTGAACCACGGCGGGCTGCTCGCGCAGGGCATCCCGGTGTAAAGGCTGGCCGGCGCGCAGGCCGCTGACGAGCTGGCGCCCGAGCGCTTGTGAAGCGTCGGTCAGTACCCCCGCCGGCAACTGCGCAAGGTCCGCCGCTTGCACGGAAAAATCATCCGCCTCTATCGTTTGCCCGGGCGCAAGAGGCCGGGCCGCCATCAGGTACGCGCCGGCCACCCTGACGTTGGCCGGCAGGTAGATGGTCCATGCGGAAGGCGCGGCACAGCGCACGCCGACCGTGGTGCGTCCCCAGGCGCGGCTGCCGGGCGGAAAAAAAGTTTCCAAGTGCCCGCAGGCCGCCAGCGACAACCGTCGGTCGATCGCGCTGAGCTCAATGCTCACCACGCCGGGCAAGCCCGCTGCTTCGCGTTGCAGGAAGCGTTCCGCCGCCAGGGTTATTTGCGCGGGCTCCTGGCGCAGTCCGGCCGCCGGCAAAGGGTTTGCCAGCAGCAGCGTCGCCGCAATCAATATCGCGCCGGGCAATCGAGTTCGTTTGAAATTCATTTTTTCCACCTGACCCGTGCGGTTCACCGGCAATTCCTGCCGTGTTCGGCAATGATCGGGCGAAGAGCAGGGGTGCCGTGTTCCGAATTGAGGGGCCTTTGCGCTTCTGTTCTCAATTTTACGATTGCATCCTGCGGCCTAGCATGGGTCGTGTGAAAAAGCGGGTGCTGCCCGCAGGAGCCGAAAACATGAACAAACTCGACGAACTGCTGCACTTCAATCACCAGGCGCTGAATCTGCGGGCGCAGCGCCAGCAGGTGCTGGCATCGAACATTGCCAACGCCGACACGCCGGGATACAAGGCACGCGATTTCGATTTCAAGGCGGCGCTCGAGGCGGCCACGGCGCAACCCGCGCCTGCAACGGAAAGGTCAAAGGCGCTGGCGCAGCCCGAATTGCTGTACCGAAGCACGCTGCAACCATCCCTCGACGCTAACTCGGTGGACATGGATGTCGAGCGCGCCCAGTTTGCCGAGAACATCGTGCATTACGAAGCCAACATTACCGTGCTGACGCATCGCATCCGCATGATGCTCTCGGCCATTCAGGGGTAAACCATCATGACCTCTCTGTTGAAAATATTCGACGTCGCCGCCTCGGCCATGACCGCCCAGTCGCAACGGCTCAATGTAGTGGCGAGCAACCTGGCCAACGCGGACAGCGCCACCGGTCCGGATGGCTCCGCATACAAAGCCCGGCAGGTGGTTTTCTCCACTCAGAACATGGGCGGGCCGGAGAACTCCGGCGTACGCGTGAGCGGCGTGATCGAAGATCCGGCGCCGATGAAACGCTTGTTCGAACCGAATCATCCGATGGCCGACAGCGACGGCTACGTCACCATGCCGAACGTCAATGTGGTCGAGGAAATGGTGAACATGATCTCGGCTTCGCGCGCGTATCAGAACAACGTGGAAATCATGAACACCGCCAAGACCCTGTTGGCCAAGACCCTGACCATCGGTCAGTAGCAAACGGGAGATCATCATGCCGACATCGATTGCAGAACTGCAAAGCACCTTGAGCAACTCCGCGCGAGCCACTCAGCCGGCCACCAGCACGGCGTCACAGGATCGCTTTCTCAAGCTGCTGGTGACGCAGATGCAGAATCAGGATCCACTCAATCCGATGGACAACGCCCAGGTCACCACGCAACTGGCACAGTTGAATACGGTCAGTGGCATCGAGCAACTCAACAAGACTCTCGCGCAAATGGCCGCATCCAGCACGGCGCAGCAATCGCTGCAAGCGGCCATGCTGGTCGGCCGGGACGTGCTCGTAGCCGGAGACCGGATGAATTTCACCGGACAGCCGGTGCGTTTCGGCGCCGAGCTGCCGCGGGCCGTGGACGGCATGACCATCAGCGTCACCGACGCACAGGGCAATGTTGTGGACAGCTTTCAGACCGGCGCGCATGCGCAGGGAGTGACGACGCTGGAGTGGGACGGCCTGGATGCCAGTGGCGCCGCATTGCCCGCAGGCAATTATTTCCTTTCGGCCAATGCCAGTGCCGGCGCCACGGCGGTGAGCGCAACGACGCTGGTCAGCGCCAGGGTTGACTCCGTCGGTGGCGCGGCGGATGGCGCCATTCAATTGCAATTGTCCGGCGCGGGCAGTGTCGCCATCGGCGAAGTCAAACGATTCATGTAATCAGCTCAAGGAGACAGTCATGGCATTTCAGCAGGGCTTAAGCGGTTTGAACGCGGCATCCAGGGGACTGGACGTCATCGGCAACAATATTGCCAATGCGAACACAGTAGGCTTCAAGGGCTCGCAGGCGCAGTTCGCGGACGTCTACGCGAACTCCCTGCTGGGCGGCGGCAGCGCGATCGGCATCGGCACGCAAGTGGCGACGGTTGCCCAGCAGTTTTCCCAGGGCAATGTGTCCTCATCGAGCAATCCCCTGGACGTTGCGATCAACGGCAGCGGATTTTTCCGCATGAGCGACAACGGCGGCATCTCCTTCACCCGCAATGGCCAGTTCCAGATCGACAAGGACGGATTCATTGTCAATGCCCAGGGCCTGTCGCTCACCGGATACCCGGTCGATGCGAATGGCGTGATCGTGCCTTCTTCCCCGGTTCCGATGCAGATTCCCACCGGGGACATTGCCCCGCAGGTCACCAGCTCCGTGGACGCCACGCTGAATCTGGATGCGCGGCTTGCGCAACCCGTTACCGCGATCTTCGATCCGTCGGATCCGACCAGTTACAACAATTCAACCTCGCTCACGCTCTACGACTCGCTGGGCAATCCGCATCTGCTGTCGATGTTCTTTGTCAGGACGGCGACGCCCAATCAGTGGAACGCCTTCGCCACCATGGACGGAACGCCGGCTGTGAACGTGGACCTGGGTGGCGGTGCCGGTTTGCCCGCCCAGCTTGATTTCAGCACCAGCGGCATCATGACCACCGTGATGCCGATCACGGCGAGCATCGATCTGGCCGCGGTTGCGACCGATCTGGGCCTGGTTAACGGCGCCAATACGCCACTGGTGTTCGATATGGATCTGCGCAATACCTCGCAGTTCGGCGCCAACTTCGGTGTCAGTTCGCTGGCGCAAAACGGTTTCTCATCCGGCCGCTTGGCCGGGCTCGCGGTTGGCCAGGATGGAGTCGTGCAGGGGCGCTACAGCAATGGCCAGTCGCGCGCGGTTGGCCAGATCGTGCTGGCGAACTTCAACAATCCGCAGGGTCTGAGACCGTTGGGTAACAACCAGTGGGCGGAAGCGCCGGACTCGGGTCCCGCCGCCGTGGGTGCGCCGAGCACCGGCTCGCTGGGCCTGCTGCAGCCGGCGTCGGTCGAGGAATCCAATGTCGATCTGACCGCCGAACTCGTCAACATGATCACCATGCAGCGCGCCTACCAGGCCAACGCACAGACCATCAAGACGCAGGACTCGGTGCTGCAGACGCTGGTTAATCTTCGCTAAACCCCAGCCCCTCGTCCCTAGTCCCTTAGCATGGACCGACTCATATATACAGCCATGACCGGCGCCAAACACCTGCTCGAACAGCAGGCGGTGGTGGCACACAATCTGGCCAACGCCAATACCACGGGTTTCCGTGCGGAACTCAGTGCGTTTCGTGCCGTCCCGCTGGTCGGAGATGGATTGAACACCCGCGCTTTCGTTGTCGGTTCCACCGTCGGCGCGGACCTGTCGCCGGGGGTGATTCAGCAGACCGGTCGTGCGCTCGACATCTCGGTGCAGGGCGCGGGCTTCATTGCCGTACAAGGCGCGGATGGCGTCGAGGCCTATACGCGAGCCGGCGATCTGCAGGTCAGCGTCAACGGTCAGTTGCAGACGCGCAACGGCAATGCCGTGGTCGGCGACGGCGGTCCGATCGCGATTCCTCCGCAATCGAACCTGACCATCGCGCAGGATGGCACGATCTCCACGGTGCCCACCTTTGGATCTCCGAACTCAGTGGCCACCGTGGGCCGCATCAAACTCGTGAATCCCGCCGCCGAGGAAATCGAGCGTGGTGCGGATGGCTTGTTTCGCATGAAAAGCGGCAACCCCGCACCAGCGGATGTCAACGTCGCGTTGGCCTCCGGCACTCTGGAAGGCAGCAACGTCAACGTGGTGGAGGCGATGGTCAGCCTGATCGAGAACGCGCGCCAGTTCGACATGCAGATGAAGATGCTGCAAAACGCGCAGAGCAACGCGTCGCAGGCCGCGTCGGTTCTGACGGCGAGATGATTGAAAGGCCAGGGGGCGCTGGGGATCATGGGCCAGGGGTGAGAGCTTAAATGCGGTGGGGCGGCGCTTCTTTGAGGCCTCCGCTAAATTAATCTTGAAGGAGCAACAACATGATTCGCTCATTGTGGATTTCGAAAACCGGACTGGAAGCGCAGCAGACGCAGATGGATGTGATCGCGCAGAACCTGGCCAACGTCAGCACCAACGGCTACAAGCGACAGCGCGCGGTGTTCGAGGATCTGCTCTACCAGACCCTGCGTCAGCCCGGTGCGCAGTCCTCGCAGCAAACCGAGGTGCCCTCGGGGTTGCAGATCGGTACCGGAGTGCAGCCGATTGCGACCGAGCGCATCTTCACCCAGGGCAATATTCAGCAGACCGGAAATTCTCTCGATGTGGCGATCCAGGGCGACGGTTTGTTCCAGGTCCTGCTCCCGGATGGAACGACCGCTTATACGCGCGATGGTGCATTTCAGTTAAACAGCCAGGGCCAACTGGTCACCTCCAGCGGCTACCCGGTGCAGCCGGCCATCACCCTGCCGGCGAACGTGCTCTCGGTGACCATTGCCAAGGATGGCATCGTCTCGGTCACCCAGCCTGGATCGAGCACACCGACCCAGGTCGGGCAGATGCAGCTCGCAACCTTCATCAATACCGGCGGCTTGCAGTCGCGCGGAGAAAATCTGTACCTGGAAACGGCGTCCTCCGGCGCGGCGCAGCCGAACGCACCGGGTTCGAATGGCGCCGGACTGCTTAACCAATCCTACGTCGAAACGTCGAATGTCAATGTCGTCGAGGAACTGGTGAACATGATTCAAACCCAGCGCGCGTACGAGATCAATTCAAAGTCGATCCAGACTTCCGATCAAATGCTGGCGCGGCTGACACAGATGTAGATCAGATGACCGAGGACGGAAGACAGAGGACAGAGGATGGTAGACAGAGGACAGGGGCGTCGATGATAAAACGATCAATCAATATTGTTCTGTTGGCGGTTGCCGCAATGCTGTCCGCCTGCGCGGTCAACCAGCCGCCGATCGTGCACCAGCCGATGACGGCGCGGCCGCAGGTTCAGGAATCCGCACCGACGCAGGCGACGGGTTCGATCTATCAGCCATCGAGCTTTCGTCCGATGTTTGAAGACCGGCGTGCGCGCTTTGTGGGCGATACGCTGACGATCAACATTTCGGAGAAGACCGCAGCCAACAAGAAGTCCGGTGCCAGCGCCAAGCGCAGCAGTGACATCTCGGTCGAAGTGCCGATCGTGAAGGGGCTGCCCGGCAAGAGCTTTCAGGGCGCGGAGTTGGGAGCGAGCACCTCCAACAGTTTCGATGGCAGCGGTCAGGCCGCTGCGAGCAACGATTTCACCGGCACCCTGACTGTGACCGTGATCGACGTGCTCGCCAACGGCAACTTGCTGGTCAGCGGAGAAAAGCAGGTTGCGATGAGCCAGGGTTCGGAGTTCATCCGCTTCTCCGGCGTCGTCAATCCGGTAACGATCAGTCCAAGCAACAGCGTTGTTTCCACGCAAGTCGCCGATGCGCGCATCGAGTACCGCGCCAACGGCTACATCGATGAGGCGCAAACCATGGGCTGGCTGGCGCGCTTTTTCTACAATGTGTTGCCGTTCTAGATCAGAGGACAGAAGACAGAAGACAGAGGACAGAAGACGGAAAACAAGGACAGGCCACCGGACAGTGATTTCCGGAGCGCGGCGACTCAACGCTTATGTCTGGCCAACACCATCATCAACGATACATGGACATGAAAAAACAATTCAATGCCATTTGGTGCGCAGGCGCGGCAATGCTGGCCTTGTTCGCGTTCTCGCAGAGTTTCGTCCATGCCGAGCGCCTGAAGGAATTGACCCGCGTGCAGGGCGTTCGCGACAACTCGTTGATCGGCTACGGCATCGTGGTCGGCCTGGATGGCAGTGGTGACCAGACCACACAAACGCCCTTCACGACGCAGAGTTTGCAGGCGATGCTTTCTCAGCTCGGAGTGCAACTGCCACCGGGCACCAGTCTGCAACTGAAGAACGTCGCCGCCATCATGGCGACGGCCATCCTGCCGGCGTTTGCCCGTTCCGGGCAAAGTATCGATGTGACCGTGTCCTCGCTTGGCAATGCGAAAAGTCTGCGCGGCGGCACCTTGCTGATGACGCCGCTCAAAGGCGTGGACGGCCAGACCTACGCCATCGCGCAGGGAAACGTTTTGGTGGGCGGCGTGGGAGCGGCGGCCAACGGCAGCGCGGTACAGGTGAACCATCTGGCAGTGGGCCGGGTTCCGAACGGTGCAAGCGTAGAGCGGGAAGTGGCGACGAGCATCGGGCGCGGTGAGTATATTTTTCTGGAGTCCAACGCGACTGATTTCAATACCTCCCGCCAGATTGCCGAAGTCATCAACGCCTTCGCCGGACCGGAAAAGGCTTCCGCCGTCGATGGCCGGGTGGTGCGCGTGCGCGCCCCGACCGAGCCCGACAAGCGCGTGGAGTTTCTGGCGCGGCTGGAAAATCTGGAGATCAATCTGGCGAAAGGCGCGGCGAAAGTTATCGTCAATGCGCGCACCGGTTCAGTGGTGATGAATCAGACCGTGACAATCGAAGCATGCGCGGTCGCGCATGGCAACTTGTCGGTAATCATCAGCACCGAGCCGGTCATCAGCCAGCCGAACGCGCTGTCGCCACGCGGCGAAACCGTTCAGGCGCAGCGCTCCAGTATTGAAATTCGCGCCGAGAAGGGCGGCCTGGTGACCATGCCGGCCGGCGTATCGCTGGCGGAAGTGGTCAAGGCGCTGAACTCTATCGGTGCCACACCGCAGGATCTGCTCGCCATATTGCAGGCGATGAAGTCGGTTGGTGTGTTGCGCGCCGAACTGGAAGTTATTTGACGGAGGCGGGATGATCATCGGCTATGATCCCGCCGCATTGGCGCTGGCGAGCGACGCTCAGGGCATCGATGCCTTGCGGTTGAAGGCGAAAACCGATCCAAAGGGCGCGATCAGGGAGACGGCACGCCAGTTCGAAGCGCTGCTGATGAACGTCATGCTCAAGAGCATGCGCGAAACGGCTCCCCAGGATGGTCTGTTCGACAGCGAGCAGACCCGGCTCTATACCTCGATGCTCGACCAGCAACTGGCGCAGTCCATGGCCGGACGCGGCATCGGCATCGCCGAAGTGCTGGCACGCCAGTTAATGCCGGCTGCGCAGGCGCTGCCGGACACCGCGTCAGCGGCAAAACAGATGGCGTCGGCGGCAACACCGATGCTGCCAGCGGCAAGTACGACGTCACTGGCAAAAGATATTGCGCCCGCGCAGGAGCGGCCGACGGACATCCCGATCGGCGTGCAGGGCACGGCGTTTGCCGCGCAGCCGGCCTCCGGTCTGGCCGCCAGCTCACGGGAAGCCAAAAGCCACCCGCGCATGTTTATTGAACGCCTGTTGCCGGATGCCGAGGCCGTGAGTCGCGACACCGGCATTCCGGCGCGCTTCCTGCTCGGACACGCCGCCCTGGAATCAGGCTGGGGTCGCGCCGAAATCCGGACCGCCGACGGCGCTCCGAGTCACAACTTGTTTGGCATCAAGGCCGGCGCCGGCTGGAGCGGACGCCGTGTCGAGGTGCTGACCACGGAGTATTCCGGCGGCGTGGCGGAAAAGAAAGTCCAGAGCTTCCGCGTCTACGACTCTTATCAGGACAGCCTGCGCGATTACGCGAATCTGCTGGCCAGCGCGCCGCGTTACGCCGAAGTCCTGAAAAACACGCACGACGCCAGGGCCTACGCGCGCGAACTGCAGGATGCCGGATACGCCACCGATCCGCGCTTTGCCGACAAACTGGCAGGCGTGATCGACGGCAGGTCACTGCGCTTTTCCAGGATGGCTTGAAATCAAGTTCCGTTGCGGCCGGTCGATAACCACTGCAGAGAGACCCGAACGGGTGACAGTGAATCGATCGGCAGTGCATCACGCGAAAGTCAGAAAGCAGGATCAGGGAAGGACCGTCTTTGGGATCAAACATCTTTGCCATCGGTATCACCGGACTGCACGCGGCGCAGGCCGGCCTCGTCACGGCCGGACACAATATCTCCAATGCCAATACTCCAGGCTTCACGCGCCAGCAAGTCGATTTCACCAACTCCGTTCCGCTGGCGACCGGCAGCGGATTTTTCGGAACCGGTGTCGATATTGTCACCGTGCAACGCCTCTACAATCAGTTCCTGTCCAATGAGGTACTGACCGCTTCCACCCAGTCGAGCGGTCTTGACGCTTACTATGCCCAGATTGCGCAGCTCGACAATCTGCTGGCCGATCCGTCGGCCGGTTTGTCGCCCGCCCTCCAGGAGTTTTTCACGGCGCTGCAGGGCGTGGCCACGACGCCCAATGTGCCATCGTCGCGTCAGGCCCTGCTGTCTTCGGCGCAATCGCTGATATCGCGCTTCGAAGTCATTGATCAGCGCTTGCGCGATTTGCGCGAAGGCGTCAATGCGGACGTCAGTACCACGGCGCGGCAGATCAGTAACTTTGCCACCCAGATTGCGGATTTAAACCAGCGTATCGTCGTGGCCCGCAGCGCCACCGGCGGGCAGCCGCCCAACGACCTGCTCGATCAGCGCGATCAATTGGTGGCGGAACTCAACAAGGACATCCGCGCCACGGTGGTGGTGCAGGACGATGGCGCCTACAACGTTTTCATCGGCAGCGGACAGCCGCTCGTTGCCGGCACACTGGCTTATTCAATGGCCCCGATGCGCGATCCGGTTGATCCGACCCGGATTACGATCGGCTATCAAACCGCCTCCGGCGTTGTGCAAATTCCGGAGTCCACGCTCAACGGCGGCAAGCTCGGCGGTTTGCTTGCGTTTCGCAGCGAGGCGCTCGATCCGGCAACCAATGCCCTTGGCCGTGTCGCCATCACGCTGGCGCAGACGTTCAATGCCCAGCATGCGCTCGGACAAGATCTGAACGGGCAGCTTGGCACCGGATTTTTCTCGATCGGCACGCCGCAGGCCAATGCCAATATCAACAACGCCGGCAATGCCGTGATTGCCGCGGCGTTCGATCCGGCCAGCGTCGGCGGACTGACGGCCAGCGACTACCGATTGAACTTTGACGGCACCAATTTCAACCTGACGCGGCTGTCGGACAACACCTCGCAGAGCTTCGCTGCTTTTCCGCAAACCGTGGACGGCTTCACGCTGACACTCGCATCCGGAACCGCGACGGCGGGCGACAGCTTCCTGATCCGCCCGACGGCCACCGGTGCATCGACTCTGGGCGTGCTGATTGCCGATCCCGCACGAATTGCGGCAGCGGCGCCGGTGCGCAGCGCGCGCAGCGCGGCCAATACCGGCACCGGAGAAATCAGCGCTGGAGTGGTCAATACGGCCGATCCGAATCTGCGGCAACCGGTAACCATCACCTTTGCCAGCGCAACCACCTTCAACGTAAACGGCACCGGGACCGGCAACCCCACCGGACTGGCCTACACCCCCGGCCAGGACATTACGTTCAATGGCTGGACGCTGCAGATCAGCGGCGCACCGGCGACTGGTGATGCATTCAGCATCGGCCCCAACACCGGCGGCAGCGGCGACAATCGCAATGCGCTGGCGCTCGCCGGACTGCAAACGGCACGCATCCTGGACGGAGGCACCGCGTCCTATCAGGGCGCTTATGCGTCCCTGGTGAGCCAGGTGGGCACGCAAACCCGGCAACTTCAGGTGACCAGCGCGGCGCAAGCCAGCGTGCTCGAACAGGCGTACACCGCACAGCAGTCTTATTCCGGCGTGAACCTCGATGAGGAAGCCGCCAATCTGATCCGGTTCCAGCAGGCCTATCAGGCTTCCGGAAAGGTGCTGCAAATCGCTTCGACCTTGTTTGAAACCCTGCTCCAGCTCGGCAATCGATAGAAAGATTCCATCATGCGCGTCAGCTCCGGCACCATTTACGATCTCAGCGTCAGCGCCATGAACCGGCAGCAGACGCAGTTGCTCAAGACCCAGCAGCAGATTTCCGCCAATCGTCGCATGCTTACGCCGTCGGACGATCCGATCGCGTCGGCGCGCGCGCTGGAAATTGGCCAGGCCGATGCCATCAACACCCAGTATGGCTCCAATGCGCAAACCGCAGCCGGACGCCTGTCCCTGACCGAGCAGGCGCTCGGCCGCGTCACGGAATTGCTGCAATCGATCCGGCAGAACGCGGTTACCTCCGGCAATGGCAGCTTCACAGCCGCGGACCGCGCCACCATGGCTCAGGACATCCAGGCCATGTACGACGAACTCCTGACCGTGGCGAATACCACGGATGGAGAGGGCAACTATCTGTTCTCCGGATATCAGACCGACTTGAGACCGTTTGCGCCCACCGGCGCCGGTGTTCAGTACCTGGGCGACGACGGGCAGCGCCTGGTACAAGTGGCCAGTGGCCGGCAGATTGCCGTGAGTGAATCCGGCGCCGATGTATTCGCCCGTATCCGAAGCGGAAACGGCAGCTTCACCGTATCCGCGCCGGGCTCCAATACCGGCAACCCGACCTACAGCATGGGAGCGGTCACCGACGCGGCTGCATTGACCGGGCATCAATATCAGATTGTATTCAGCGTGACCGGCACCACCACGACCTACGACGTGCTAGATCTGACCTCGGCAACCACGATACTCAGCGCGCAGCCCTATACCAGCGGCAATTCCATCGCCTTCGATGGCATGAGCCTGGAAGTCAGCGGAACACCGGCGGCAGGCGATATCGTGCAGATTGATCCGAGCACCGATCAGGATCTTTTCGCGACCGTATCCAACCTCGTCGCGGCCCTCAGGGCCCCCGCCGAAGGTCTCGCCGCCCAGGCGCGCCTTCAGAACGCCCTCACCGATGCACTGGTCAATCTGGACCAGGACTTGAACAACGTCAGTTCGGTGCGCGCCGGCGTTGGCACGCGCATGCGCGAAACCGATGATCATCAGAACAGCAGCGAAGACCTGTCCCTGCAGTACAAACAGGTTCTGTCAAAACTTCAGGATCTCGATTACGCGAAAGCCATCAGCGAACTCATCCAGCAACAGACAACCCTGCAGGCGGCACAGAAAACTTTCGTGGAAACGGCGCGGTTGTCGATATTCAATTACTTGTAGGGCGTCGCTGCGTTTTTTGCGACGGCGGCAGTATCTGGCTTCCGCGCCCGTGGAAACATAGGGGCGCTTGAAGGCTATTGATCTTTTCGCAATTCATGATGCATTGCTTTCCCTCACCCTGGCGCGCGGACACGTCAGCGATGAAATCGCCCGACTGCGGGTAGCGCGCCCAGGCCTCGCGTCCCGCTCCAAATGGTTCCGCCGACGCTGAGTCAGCGATGCCCCGCTGCTCCGCTTCAAGTGCGCCCTTCTCTCGGAGGGAGGGCAAAAATCCCTTCTCTCTCCGGGAGAAGGGTGGGGATGAGGGAAACGTCCTTGACTGGGGATTCCGGATTTTCAAGAAGGGCTGACCCCGTCCGGCACTACCCCAAGTCCTGACGCCTGCCGCACCGCCAAATGCGAAGTGAAAGCCGCGACTTCGCGCTCGCTCATCTCGCCCGGATAAAGCTTGCCGTGGAAGAGGATGAAGCGCACGACCCAAAACGCATAAACCTCTTCCGCGAAGTATCCGACGTGCCCGATATCAGGCCTTGGTCCTTGATTCGGTAGTAGCCTACGTTCTCAATAGTGAGTTTTCCGCAGTGCGATACGATTCTGGAATCTGCGTGATAGGCGGAACATCGCCGTGATAAAACACGGAAAGTTTCCTTTGATTACATGTTGGACCACACCATGAAGGACACCATGACTAAGCGAGAGCATTTCGCAGCAATGGTCGAAGTTGCCGCCGAGTTCTTCGGTGAAGACCACTCAACCACAAAAGCTTTGAGGGAAGCGCTAAGTAGTCCTCATTCAGACGCAATTGAGAGAGGCGTCGCTCTTATCCACGCACTGCCAACCGCTCATCGCGATCACATTCTCGGCCATGCGAATTTGAAACTAAACCAAGAGGCAAAATTTTTGAGTTGGCTAATGGAAAGAACGGGCACCCCAACGGAAATTCCACCCGGTGAAACTAAACACTGAAACCATGAAGCTCAGTGGTCTAACAATTTTTTCGAGCCGACGCTGTGAAACGTCACAGGCGCTTCGCGGTTCTGTTCGTGCCCGGCGCGGCTCAAAAAAGCGTTGGGCAGCACAATACAAATGCGGCGACGCCTACGAATCGTGGTTAGCTTTGCGCAAGACAAAGGAGCGGCAATGAAAAGGGCAATCTTGATCTTCGCATCGGCGTCTCTCTTCGGTTGTGCCAATTCAGGCGTAGTTCCGACCGGGCCGGATGCGTACATGATCGCCAGGTCAGAGTGGGGATTTACGTCTGGCGCTGTTCACGAGGCCCGGCTGTTAAAAGAGGCCTCGGAGTACTGCAAAAGCATTGGCAAACAGATGCTCGCGACCAGCACGAACCACAACGACGTGGCGTTCGGAAAGACTCCCGCCGCCGAAGTTCATTTCCGCTGTCTTCCTCCCAGCGGCACTGAGCCATCGCCGTCGACGGTTCAGCGAAAGGAGTAAGCGCTTTGTATCAAGTGCTTTTGGCTCAAGACCTACCATGGCACTGTCGAAAGTACTGCCCAACTATAGATGCAGCGGAACGATAGGGTCAAACGATAGGGTCAGGCCTCAATCGCTGAGTCAGCGATGCCTCTCTGCTCCGCTTCAAGTGCGCCCTTTTCTCGGAGGGAGAGACGCCACGACGTGTGCGTCGCGAATTGCGGCCATGAACCTGTCGTGGCGTCTCTTCCCTCATCCCCGACCCTTCTCCCGGAGGGAGAAGGGAGTGTTGTGCTCCCCGTCCGAACGGGGAGGTTCATGGGTAGGGGCAAAACTCCCTTCTCCCTCCGGGAGAAGGGTGGGGATGAGGGAAACGACCTTGGCTGGAGATTCTAGGTTTCCAAAATAGAAGAACACAAGGGCTGCCTCCGGCACTACCCCAAGTCCTGACGCCTGCCGCACCGCCAAATGCGAAGTGAAAGCCGCGACTTCGCGCTCGCTCAGCTCGCCCAGATGAAGCTTGCCGTGGAAGAGCGCGCGACAGATAAACGCTAATCGTTAGCCCTCGAAACTCCAATTGGTGCGATATCTCATATCTGCTATACTCCTTGAATGAGCTGGTCCGTCGTTTTCTACGGTGATCAAGTTGAATCCGACATCGCGAATATGTCACCTGGCTTCGTGGCACGTTTTGTCCGGTATGCAGAGCGCATGGAAATATATGGCCCCGATCTCGGAATGCCGCACACGAAGGCGATGGGCGATGGCCTATTCGAGCTGCGCCTAAAAGCAGGCGAGGGAATTGCCCGAGTTTTCTATTGCACGCGAATTGGGCGACGAATCGTGATGCTTCATCATTTCATCAAGAAAACGGACAAGACACCTACCAAGGAACTCTTGATTGCCCGAACGCGAATGAAGGAGATTCAAAATGGAACGCACACTTAAGCAGTTCAAGGCGCGTGTACTCGCGAAACCAGAAGTCCGAAACGCCTACGACCAGCTTACGGACGAATTTGCGTTCCTCGATGAAGTGCTTAAGGCACGTGCCGCTGCCGGACTTACTCAGGCAGAGGTCGCGACTCTGGTAGGCACGACGCAGTCCGCAATAGCACGGCTCGAATCGCCCACCAGCAGTCATTCCCCATCCGTGGGAACACTTCAAAAATATGCGCGAGCGCTTGGTTTCAAAGTGGAAATCCGCCTCGTTCCTGATAGAAGGCTAACCCATAAGGCTACAAATCGCGGGTAAATTGAATGACTTGCGGGTGCCTCCGGGCAATCGCCTTGAAGCATTGAAGGGCGGCCGCCTCGGGCAACACAGCATTCGGATCAATGATCAGTGGCGCGTCTGTTTTCGCTGGGCGGAAGCAGGCGCTGAAGACGTATAGATAGTGGATTACCACTAAAGAGAGGCAAATATGGGAAAACTCAAACCTGTCACCCCAGGTGAACTCCTCTTGGAGGAATTTCTTAAACCCATGGGTATCAGCCAGTATCGCCTGGCAAAAGAAATCAGTGTTCCTGCCCAACGTATTGGAGACATTGTCGCGGGAAAGCGCGGGGTTACTGCTGATACTGATTTACGGCTTTGCCGCTTCTTCGGTTTGTCCAACGGCTATTGGCTACGTGCGCAGGCAGCGCATGACACTGAGGTCGCTGAGCGCGCAATCGGTCCCAAGCTGGTGAAAATCAGGCCTTGGTCCGCGCATGTGGCCCAACAAGCCGTTGCAACGGACGCGCCAAAAGCGGCGCGCCGTTGAACGGCGACGTGTGCGCCGGGCATGGCGCGTTACTTAGTCGGTGAAAGTTTGATTGCCAGGTTTTAGTTCCGACGTAACCTGAAGCCGTTAAGTTCTCGGGTGCAGTTCCCTATGGTTGGTCGCGATCCGTTTTTCAGGCTGGGTTGCCTGACTCATCGTTCGGGGTGTGCATGAGGCGTCTTGCTCTGATGTCCATAGTCCTGGTGATTCTGCTCGCGGCGTGTGCGAGCCAGCCGATGCAGGATTCATCGGAGTCGAAGCGGCCCGATGCCGTAGCGCTGGCGCGGCCGGATCTCGCCAGGCCCTTTGTAGGTCTCTGGCTTTCGGATGCGAAGGACGGCGGGGCGCTGGTGGATGGTCTGCAGGCGGGTCCGGGTGCGGCGGCGGGAGTGTTGCCGGGGGATCGCATCCTGCGCATTGGCGAGGTCGAAGTGAATGCGCAACGCGTGCTGGCGCTGATGTCGGCGGCGTCGCCGGGCACACGCATGCGTCTTCATATTCTGCGTGGGGATAAGCCGATGCAAATCGATTTGTTGGTGGACTCCCGCGAGCGCTGGGCCACGCCGGCTGCGTACCCGGCGCGGGTGACGTATGCGGCAATGCCGGTTTCCGATTCCGGGCAGGGCAGTGACTCCGCGCTCACGCAGGTGCTGAGAGACGCGCCCGAAATCGCGCCGGTCGGCGAACGCCTTGATCGCATGTTTCTGGATCTGGCGCGGCACGATGGCGGTTATCACAAGTTGCCGCTGATGCGCACGGCGTTGATGCAGTCGGAGGCCATGACGCACTGGCGTGATGATCTGCTCGCGCGCATGGGCTCCGAAACGGCTGCCAGCGGTCCGGTGCTCGGGGTGATGTGCCGGACTCTGGCGTTGAACTGTGCCGGGCGGGTGATTGATCCGCGCGATAGTCTGCCCGGTGTTCCGCCCGATACTCCATTGCGGATTTCGGATTTCGCTGCCGTGATTGCGAGCGCGAACAAAGAGGTGCGCGAGGTCTTTCGCGGCGTGGACGGAGGCAGGGCGCGGGCGCTGGATGATTTGGGTTACTTGCTGGAGAAGACCGCCGCCGAGCGTACCTTGCGCGGGCATCCGGATGCCTTGCGCGGCATACGCGCGATGCAACTGAGCATGCGCGTGGATCTGGACGCGTTGCTGGCGGTGGCCGGGCGGATGCTTGCGAATGCCCAATCGCTGCCGCTGCCCGCGAAAACGCAGCGCCAGGTTCCGGCTGCGCTGAGCGCGATGGTTCAGGGCGAAATCGTCGATTTCGCGCAAATCGATGGCGGCTATGTCGTGATCGGCGGCCCGGGCGCGAACCGTTACGCCATGGACCGCCTGTACGCGGTGATCGAAACCGGTGGCGATGACGATTACCGATGGGGCAATGGGATCGCGCCTGAAACACAGACGGTGATCGACATGCAAGGCAACGATCGCTATGTTGCCCGGCGCGGCGGACCGGCCGCCGGCTGGCTGGGGGTGTCGCTGCTGATCGATCGCGCCGGCGATGATCACTATGAGAGCGCGCTCGGCGGCTGCGGTGCCGGTGCGATGGGCTTCGGTCTGCTGTTCGACGCTGCCGGCGCGGATAGCTACCAATGCGCGGCCTGGTCGCTGGGTGCCGGCATTTACGGCGGCGGCGCGCTGAGCGACCGGGATACGCAGTCGGATGTTTACATTTCGCACACGTTCAGCCAGGGCGTCGGCGGACCGCGCGTTTTTGGTTTGCTGCTTGATGCCGGTGGCGCCGATTTGTATCGGGCCAACGGACCGGTGCCATCGGCTTACGACACACCGGCGTCCTACATGGGTTTCAGCCAGGGCGTCGGCGTCGGCATCCGGCCTTACGATTCCGGCGGGGTTGGCGCGTTGATTGACCTGGGCGGGAATGATCGTTACGAGGGTGGCGAATTCAGCCAGGGCGGCGGCTATTTTTGGGGTATCGGTGTGCTGCATGATGCCGCCGGGAACGATCTTTATTACGGCAATCGCTACGCGCAGGGATTCGCCGCGCATCAGGCTTTCGGCATGCTTTCCGACATGAGCGGAGACGATGTCTACTGGTCGATGGCCGCCGCGGGACAGGCGGCCGCCTGGGATCAGTCCATTGCGATGTTGTTCGAAGGCGGTGGCAACGATTTCTATCGGGCGGATTCTCTGTGCCAGGGTGCGGCCGCGCAGCGGTCGCGAGCCAGCTTGCATGACGTTTTCGGAGATGATGTGTATCAGGCAGTGAGTCAGGATGCGCAAGGTGGCGCGGGCGACAACTCATATCATTTCGTCACTGGCGATCCGATTTACAGTCTGGGCGTGTTGCTCGACGAAAATGGCACCGATCGTTACTCGACGCGATTGGAAAATGGCGAGGGGCGGGTGCGCGCGGTGCTCGAAGGCGTGACCAATGGCATGGGTGTTTCCGGGCTGGCGGTGGATCGGCCATAAGCGAAGCGCGACCGGCCTTGCTCCCCGTCCCGATGCGTCGTCACCGCGCGCCATTTCCCGCCGCAATTTCCAGCGCCATTGATACCCCGGAGGTCAGCAGTCTCTCGAGCGGCGCGGTCAGGTAGGGCAGCACCAGTGCGAGCATGAAGAATCCCAGCATCAGGGTGATGGGAAACCCGACCGCAAAGATGTTGAGCTGGGGCGCGGTGCGCGTCAGCACACCTAGGGTCAGGTTGGCAATGAGCAGGGCCGCAACCACCGGCAGCGCCAGTGTCAGTCCGGATTCGAACATCTGACCGCCCCAGGTCACCAGACGGTATGCCGCTTGCGCGCCGAACAGGTCGGCGCCGATTGGCAGCACGGAAAAACTTTGCGCCAGCGTCGAGATGATCAGCAGATGCCCATTGAACGCCAGGAAGAACAGCACCGCCAGCAAACCCATGAACTGGGCGACCACCGGCGCGTTGGAACCTTGTGTCGGATCGAAAAAGTTCGCGAAACCCAGGCCCATCTGTAGTCCGATCAGTTCGCCGGCCATGTCCACCGCGGCGAATGCGACGCGCATCGCCAGCCCCATTGCGGTGCCGATGACAATCTGCTGCATCAGCACCAGCAGTCCCTCGAAGGAGGACGGCGAAAGGTCGGGAATTGGCCCCGCCAGCGGTGCGATCACCAGCGTCAAGGCAAGTCCAAGGCCCAGACGGATGCGCGCCGGCACACCGCGGTTGCCCAGCACCGGTGCCGTCGCCACCAGCGCCAGTATTCGCGCCATTGGAAATACGAACGCGGCGAGAAAAGCGGTGAGCTGGGCGGTGGTGAGGGAGAGCATGGTTCAGAGGACGGAGGACAGAGGACAGAAGACAGAAGAGATGAGCGGCATGGCGCGGCACGTAATTCTCCATCACCCGTTCACAAACTTATCCGATCATGAACGGCAGGTTTTCCAGCAGACGACGCATGTAGTCGACCATCATCGCGATCATCCATGGACCGGCGACGATCATCATGCCGAGGATGGCGACGAGTTTTGGAATGAACGACAAAGTCATTTCATTGATCTGGGTGGCGGCCTGGAACAGGCTGACCAGCAGGCCCACCGCGAGTGCGGCGAGCAGCAGCGGCGCCGAAACCAGCAAGGTCAGTTCGAGTGCCTGGCGGCCGATGCTCAGAACGGATTCCGGCGTCACGGCGAGAAGCTCCGCACCAGCGATCCGATCAGCAGATTCCAGCCATCGGCCAGCACGAACAGCATGATCTTGAAAGGCAGCGAAATCATGACCGGCGAGAGCATCATCATGCCCATCGACATGAGTACGCTGGAAACCACCATGTCGATGATCAGGAATGGAATGAAGATCAGGAAGCCGATCTGGAACGCGGTTTTCAACTCCGAGGTCACGAAGGCCGGAATCAGGGCTTTCATCGGCACGGTTTCCGGCGAAGTGGCATCGCTGCCCGAGAGTTTCAGGAACAATCCCAGATCCGCTTCGCGCGTTTGCTTCAGCATGAATTGCCGCAACGGCACGCTGGCACGCTCAATGGCGACGGATGCATCGATCTTGTTCAGCGAAAACGGCTGGTAGGCATCTTTGTAAATCACATCGAGAGTCGGCGCCATGACGAAGAAATTCAGAAATAGCGCGAGCCCGATCAGCACCTGGTTGGGTGGCGCGGTCGGCGTGCCGATGGCCTGACGCAGCAGCGACAGCACAATAATGATGCGGGTGAAGCCGGTCATCATCAGCAACAGCGCCGGCAGAAAGGTGAGCGCGGTCATGAACAGCAGCGTCTGGATCGGCAGCGAATAGGTCTGGCTGCCACCGGGACCGGGCGTGCTGGTAAAGGCGGGCAGTCCCGCCTGCTGCGCGAGCGCCGGCAGCGCTGCCACCAGCAGGACCAATGCGACCAGCCCGCGCAACGGTCTAATCATGTGTGCGGCGCTCCGTGGTTTGTACGGCGCTCGATGGTCTGCTTGAGCCAGCCGGCGAAACCACCGGGAATTCCGGTCGCGAATTTTGGTACTGCCGGGACATTCTCCGGGCGCGGCATGCTGTGAATGCCGCATACGCGGCCGGGCGCGACACCGACAACGAGCCAGGTGTCGTTGACTTCCAGCACGAGCACGCGCTCGCGGTTGCCGACCGCCGTGCCGGCCACAATGCGCAGGGCGCTGCTGCCGGTGGCAACATTCGGATTGAGCCGGCGCATCGCCCATGCCGCGACGAATACCATGCCCAGCACTACGGCGAGGCCGAGCAGCACTTGCAACACGCTGCCGGCTCCTACTGGCGCGGCCATGGCGTCGGCGGCGTGTCCGATGGCAGGGAATGCAAAAAGTCCGCCGCGCAAACACCAGGACCCAGAGAGTGCTGCCGCAAGTGAGGATGGGTTGTCGTGCGTGCGCTGCCGTGTCCTGCGCGAACTGCCGTCGTGGCATGGGTTACCGATCGGATATTGCATTGCTCCGTTACTCGCTGTCTTTGTCGTGAGGTTCGCGGTCAGTGATTCAATCAGTGGTTCAATTGCCGCATGCGCTCTGATGGCGTAACGATGTCGGTGAGACGGATGCCGAACTTGTCGTTGACCACGACGACTTCCCCCTGCGCAATCAGATAGCCGTTGATCAGAACGTCCATCGGTTCTCCGGCCAGTCCGTCGAGTTCGACCACCGACCCTTGCGCGAGCTGCAGCAGATTCTTGATGGCGATCTTGGTGCGCCCGAGTTCCACGGTAAGCTGCACCGGGATATTGAGAATCAGATCGATGTCGTTCCTGGCATCGCCTGTTGCGCCGGGTGCGAGTTTCTGGAACACCGGCGCGGCGGGCGCTTCGACCGCGCCCGCCTGGTCCGGGCTTTGTCCGGACACACCCTGTTCGGACAGGCTTTGTTCGGACATGGCCGCGGCCCAATCGTCATTGTTCGGTTGTGCGGCAATAGCGTCGGGCATGGCTGCCTCCGTTGGTTTGGCCTGAAATGGCCGGTTGTCGATGTCGCGGCGTTCCTGATCAGGCATGATCCACTCCTGATTTGCGCTCGCTCGCACTGTGATCGATCATTTGCAGCACGCGCAGCGCGTACTGCCCGTTAAATACACCGTAGTTGCATTCCATCACCGGCACGCCGTCGACTTCCGCGGTCAACACGGCAGGAATCTCCAGCGCGATGACATCGCCGGCATTCAGACTGCTGACCTGATGCAGCGTCAATTTCGCAACGCCGAGATTGGCGACCAGCTCCACTTCGGCGGATTGCACCTGCTTTGACAGCAGTTGCACCCAGCGCTTGTCGGCTTCCATATGGTCGCCTTGCAGGCTCGAGTAGAGGATGTCGCGAATCGGTTCGATCATTGCGTAGGGCAGGCAGACGTGAAAATCGCCACTGACCGGCCCGAGTTCGATGGTGAAGGTGGTCGTGATGACCACCTCATTCGGCGTCGCGATGTTGGCAAACTGCGTATGCATCTCCGAACGCGTGTGTTCAAATTTCACCGGATAGATCGGGTTCCAGGATTTCTCATAGGTCTCGAAAATGACTTCAAGCAGTTTTTGAATGATGCGCAGTTCCGTCTGCGTAAATTCCCGGCCTTCGACCCGCGTTTGAAATCGTCCGTCTCCGCCAAACAGATTGTCGATCACCAGGAACACCAGGTTGGGGTCGATGACAAACAAGGCCGCGCCGCGCAGCGGTTTGACCTGGACGATGTTCAGATTGGTCGGCACCACCAGATTGCGGATGAATTCGGCGTACTTCTGCACCCGCACCGGACCCACCGAAATCTCCGCGCTGCGGCGCATGAAATTGAACAGGCCGACGCGCATCAGTCTTGCGAATCGTTCATTGATGATTTCGAGCGTGGGCATGCGCCCGCGCACAATGCGTTCCTGCGTGGCCAGATTGTAGGGCCGCGCCGCGCCGCTTGCGGGTTCATTCGTTCCAGCGGCATCCGGCTCGCCGTTTACGCCCTTGAGCAGCGCATCGACCTCGTCCTGGGTGAGGAACTCCTTGGTCATGCCGGCGTTGCCTGCTTCACTGGATAATGAATGAGGTAAACAGCACGCTCTTCACTTTGTGCTCTTCAATCGCCGCGTCTTCATCGTCGTCCGCATCAGTTGTTTCTTCCGGCTCTTCGGCTTCCGCGTCCGCTTCTTTCTCCGCTACTTTCCCGGCTACTTTTTCCTGCGGAGCTACGGTGCCGGCCTCTTCTTCCTCCTTGGCTTCCCCGGTTTCGTCGTCCTTTATTTTCTCGATTTTTGGTTTTGTCGCGGGTTTGATGGAAGCGGGGTCGATGACCCCGGTAATTTCCGTGCGGATGGATTCCGCGAGACTGTCTTTGCCTTCGGTGGTCAGCAGATCCTGCGAGGTTTTGGTCGACAGCAGTCTGAGCACGCGATTGCGCACTTCCGGCATGTGCAACTTGACCATATTGACGACTTCCGGCCCGGCCAGTCGGAGGGTCATTTCGGTTTGCAGGAACTGGTCGCCGGTCTGTGGCGCCTGCGCGCGCAGGTTGACGACAAAGGCCTCGAGAGGCAGGAACACCGGTGGTTCATTGTCTTTCGGTTTCTCTGTTTTCTTGGCCGTCTTGGCCGGCGCGTCACCCGCATCGGCAGGGCCGCTCTTGAGCATGAACCAGGCGCCGCCCGCCGCACCAGCCACGAGCAGAACGCCCGCCAGGGCAATGAGAACCCATTTCTTTTTGCTGCCTGACTTGGCGGCGGATGCCTCGGGGGCTGCTTCCGCGGTTTCCTTTTTCGGACTGTTTGCCATGACGTGGTCTCGCGACTCGATACGCTTATTGTTCGCTGCCGAAGGCCGATGCCATCGCCGGAATAGAGCGGCATTAAATGCTTATATTCCGCGCGCCTCGTCCCGCATCTCTCGTACCCACCCCGTTATGCAAACGTATCCAGCAATCCATTGCCTCCTCGCACCGGGGTGCGCAGAACTGGCTCGATCCCAGGCTGTGCGGCTTCCCCGTGGCCAGTGGCCGACTGGTTGCTGCCTTGGGACGAGCGGCCGGAATGGCCGGATTCATGGGAGTTGCCTGCGTTGCGGGCATCGACCGTGGTATTGCCCAGCGCAATGCCGTTTTCCGCCAACATTTCCCGCAGACGCGGCAGTGCGGATTCGATGGCCTCGCGGGTGGCGGCGTGCGCGGCGCTGAACTGCACCGATGCGCAGCTCTGCGACCCGGATGCGGAGCCCGGGGTGCCCGGTTCATTGGTCAGGGTGAGTTTGACTTCGATGGGTCCAAGATCGGCGGGATTCAGGTGAATCTCGGCGGATCGCACGCCGTTTTTCGCCATCCACAGCACCTGACCGGACAAGCCATCGTCCCAGGCCGGCGAATCAAAAGGCTGAAGCAGTTGCTCCACTTGCGCGGCGACGGTTGCCGGATTCACGATCTGCGGCAGTGCTGGCGCATGCCCTGGCGCGCTGGTTGTGGCGGACAGCGCCGCGGCCAGATGCGTCACGCGTTCCGCGGGTGCTGTTTCGAAGGCCTCGGCGGTCACGAAGTCCCTGGCGATCATCAACTCCCTGGCGCTGGCGGTTGCGGGATTCTCCGGGGAGCTGCGATGCCGGTCTTGCTGGATATCGGCCGCCTGCAAGCCTGCACGGTTCCGATGGGTGGAATTGTCAGGCAGAATCGTGCCGCCATGATCATGCCCGCTTGCGCCCGGCACGTTGGCCTCTTCAGTGACCGGCCTTGCCACGGTATCGATCTTGCCTGGAAGCGCCGATGCTGCGACCGGCAGCAACCCGGTAGGCGCGCGGCCTTGGCCGGTGTCTCCCGGTTGTGCATCGACCTTGTTTTGAACCACGATGCCGGCCCCGATGGATGCGAGCAGCGCACCGGGATCGACCGCAGGGAGTTCATCACCAGGCGGCGTCGCTGCATTGACCGGGCTGTCTTTCAATGCACCGGCCGGCGCGGTTGTGAGGTCCCGGTCGGCCGTGTCTGGTCCAATCCTGGCTTCGAGGAGACCGGCGAAATCCCCGCTGTCGTCGTTGGTCTGCGGGGCATCGGCCGGGGATGCATTCGTGGCCTGGATCGGCGCGACTGTTTTCGCCGCAGGAGTGCTCGCGAGTGTATTCATGTGCATGGGATGATCAGGCTTCGAAGGTCAGGAAACATTCTGACGGCGTTGATGGCCCGCGGCACTGCTTTCGTCCTGCTCGCGCTGTTCCTGTCGTGACGCGCGCTGCGCTTCGCCGTGCAGATGGCGTTCATGGAGTACATCGAAGGACTTCAGCTTGATGCGCGCCTGTTGCCATTTCTCCAGACTTTCCTGGCATTCGATGCTGCATCTGGCGCACACCTGTTTCTGTTGCGCGAGGGCCAGGTCGATCTTGTGCAGGAATTCATGATAGTTGCGCCAATGCTCGTGGCCGATTCCCGAAAGACTGGTGCGTTCGAAGCGCGCCTGGTAGTCCTGCCGGCAGGTTTCCAGCATCTTCAGCGTATCCGATGCGGCTCGTTGTCGGGCACGCCGGGCCGCGAGGTCCGCGACCGCTGCGTCCGCCTGTTTGCGCGAGAGATCCATCACGAGGTCGAGTGCAAATGGCCTGGCCATGTTGGTTCCTGGGCGGTCAAGGTCAAGAGTTCACCGCGAGTGCGGTGAACAGTTTTTCCGGGTTCATTGGGTTCTTCCCTCCGAGGCGTTATTGAATAAATCATGAAGTTGAGCAATGCAATGGGCCAGGGGTTCGCGGCTGCGCATGTTCTGGCGCAGAAACGCCTCCATTTTCGGCATCAGCGCAATGGCCTGGTCGAGCAACGGATCGCTGCCAGCCACGTAAGCTCCGACGTTGATCAGATCGCGATTGCGCTGGTAGCGCGAGTAGAGTGCCTTCAGCCGGCGCGTGTCTTCAAGCTGCGCGTCATTCACCAGGGAGGTCATGGCGCGGCTGATCGATGCTTCGATGTCGATGGCCGGGTAATGCCCGGATTCAGCCAGTTGCCGCGACAACACGATATGCCCGTCGAGAATCGCCCGCGCGCAATCTCCGATCGGGTCCGACGGGTCGTCACCTTCGGTGAGTACGGTGTAAAACGCGGTAATTGATCCGCCGCCGGTGGTCCCGTTGCCAGCCCGTTCAACCAGCGCCGGCAGTTTTGCGAATACGGAAGGCGGATAACCCTTGGTTGCCGGAGGCTCGCCGATCGCCAGTGCGATCTCCCTTTGCGCCATGGCCACCCGCGTGAGTGAGTCCATGATCAGCAGCACATTCCTGCCCTGGTCGCGAAAGTATTCGGCCACCGCCGTGGCGTAGGCCGCGCCCTGCAATCTCATCAAGGGAGAGGTGTCCGCGGGTGCCGCGACCACGACCGAACGTGCCATGCCCTGCGGACCGAGAATTTGTTCGATGAATTCCTTCACTTCGCGGCCACGCTCACCGATCAGCCCGACCACCGTCACATCGGCGGTGGTGTAGCGGGCCATCATGCCCAGCAGCACGCTCTTGCCCACGCCCGAGCCTGCGAACAATCCCAGGCGTTGTCCGCGACCCACCGTGAGCAGGGCATTGACGGCGCGCACGCCGACATCGAGCGGTTTGTCGATCGGCGCGCGCTGCAACGGATTAACCGGCCGACTGTATAGCGGCTGCATGTGGTTGAGCTCCGGCGCGGGCAGCGCATCGAGCGGATTGCCCGCGCCATTGAGTACCCGGCCCAGCAGCGCCGCGCCCACCGGCACGTGCTTGCCGCGATCGGCGGCGCGCCGGCGCGGCGTTTCGCGCTCTCCCAAACGCGGCGGGGTGACCGCAATGGCCTGCGGGATGACGCGTGCGCCCGGCGTCAGTCCATGGACGTCCTGGGCCGGCATCAGAAACAGGCGCTCGCCGGAAAAGCCAACCACTTCGGCTTCGCCGGAATTGCCGTTTGGCAGCAACAGGGTGCAGGTGCTTCCCACGGCGAGCTTGAGGCCAACAGCTTCCATTACCAGTCCGGCCGCGCGTGTGAGGTAGCCGCATGGCGCCAGTGGCTGGCTCGACACGATGCGCGCGCGGCAATCATCCATGAAACCGGCAATGCGCGAAGCGCGTGTGTCGGGCGCCGTTGAAGCCGGGATATTCATGCCGTGTCCTGTTCCGCGCCGGTTTCCAGCCAGGCGACGTCGCGGCCGAGGGCGGCGACGATGCGGCGCCAGCGTTCGGGCGGTGTGCCGTCGATTTCGCCATGGGCAGTGGCGAGCATGCAGCCGCCGCGAGGCAGGGTGTTGTCATCGACAATGGTCCATCCGGCGGTGCCGAGTGCGTCTCCCAGGATTTCGCGTACGAGCGCGGCATCGCCGGGATGCAGGCACAAGTGCCGTGCTTCTCCGGAAACGGGCAGGCTGCGCAGGGCATCCCGGACCACCGGCAGCACCAGTTCCGGTTTGATCTCCAGTGCTGCGTGCAGCATCCGGCGCGCGACCTCGAGCGCGACCTCGAGCACTTGCTGCGCGAGCAACCCATCAAGCTCCGCGGTCTGCGACGCAAATGCGCCGGCCAGGACGCCAAGCTGCTCGACCTGCGAAGCCGCGCGCTGGCGGCCTTCCTTCAACCCGGCCTGATAACCGTCGCGCCGCGCCTGGTGATGAATCTCCTCGACCTGAGCCGCCGTTGTGAGCGACACCACGCCCTTCCTGCCGGGAACATCGAAGCTGTCGAACTGCCACGGTTCGCAGCCACGCAAATCGCCTTTCTGAATGAGATTGGGTGCGCTCATCGCGAGTACGCTGATTCAACAAAATGTGTGGAGACCTGCTGTCTTGTTTCCACTGTCCTCTGACCTCCACCCTCTGTCTTCTGTCTTCTGTCTCCTGTCCTCTGATCAAACATAGGCATCGTCCCCCTTGCCTCCCAGCGAGATCTGGCCTTCGTCGGCGAGACGTCGAACCAGTTTGAGAATTTCTTTCTGCTCGCCTTCGACTTCCGACAGGCGCACCGGGCCTTTGCCTTCGAGGTCTTCGCGCAGCGTTTCCGCGGCGCGGGTGGACATGTTCTTGAGAATCTTTTCGCGCAATTCCTCGCTGGCTCCTTTCAGGGCGACAATCAGGGATTCCGACTGGACTTCGCGCAGAATCAGTTGTATGCCGCGATCCTCGATCTCGATCAGGTTGTCGAACACGAACATCTCGTCGAGGATCTTCTGCGCCAGGTCGCCGTCGTACTCGCGAATGCTCTCCATGACCGTGCCTTCCACGGTTCCCGTCATGAAGTTCATGATTTCCGCCGCGGTGCGCACGCCGCCCATCGGGCTCTTCTTGAGGTTGTTGTTGCCCGACAGCAGCTTGGTCAATACCTCATTGAGTTCCTTCAGCGCCGAGGGCTGGATGCCGTCGAGCGTGGCGATGCGCAGAATCACGTCGTTGCGCGTGCGCTCGGGGAAATGTCCGAGTACTTCGCTGGCCTGGTCGCGGTCCAGATGCACCAGAATGGTGGCGATAATTTGCGGGTGCTCATTCTTGACCAGATCGGCAACCGCGGGCGAATCCATCCACTTCAGGCCTTCGATGCCGCTGGTGTCACCACCCTGGAGAATGCGGTCGATCAGGACCGCCGCCTTGTCGTCGCCGAGTGCCTTGGTCAGCACGGTGCGGATGTAGTCGTCGGAATCCATGCCCAGCGAAGTTTTTTCGCCGGCCGCTTTGTGAAGTTCGCTTAGAGCGCCATCGATGCTTTCCCTGGAGACGTCCTTCATGTTGGCCATGGCCTGGCCCAGTTTCTGCACCTCGCGCGGGCCGAGGTACTTGAAAACCGCGGCGGCGGCTTCTTCGCCGAGTGACATCATCAGAATGGCACTCTTCTCGATGCCCTCAGCGCTCATCGCCGGCTACCCAACTGCGAACGATATTGGCGACCAGCGCGGGCTCCTGACGAGCCAGTTGCTTCGCCGAGTCGAGACTGTTCTGATAAGGCGGTTGATTGGCGGGAGCAGGCAGCGCGCCTCGCGCGGCGGAGGACGTTTCCGGTGTTTCGACTACCGGCGGCGGCGTCATGGCGGTGCGAAACATCGGCCGCAGCACTTTGAAGAACACGAACAGCACCACGGCGGCGATCAGCAGGTTTTTTCCGATTTCCCAAGCCAGTGCGAAGGTGCCTGGCTCTTTCCAGAACGGTACGGTTTCCAGCGCTTGCGCCTCCGCCACGTTAAACGCGGTATTGGCCACCGTCACGCTGTCGCCTCTGGATTCGGAGTAGCCCATGGCTTCGCGCACCAGCTTGTTGATCTGCTCCATCTCCTCGGTGGTGCGCGGCTTGTACGACACTTTTCCGCTCTTCGCGGTGAGCTTGCGATAGTTCACTACCACCGCGACCGACAGCCGTTTGACGTTGCCGGTTGCGTAGCGGATGTGCTTGAGTGATTTGTCCACTTCGTAGCTCACCGCCGTGTTTTTGGTGGTGCTGGTGGCGGACGTATTCGCCGCGGTTGCGGAGGCAGCGCTCTGGCCGGCAATGGGCGCCGCCGCCGGCGAGGGCGGTTGATTCGACAAGGCGCCCGGCACGCCACCGCCCGGGCTGCCCGCGCCGTTGCTCGACTCGTTCAGAGTCTGGCTGCGTATCGCGGCGGCCGCGGCGGTCTGATTCGGCCGCCAGGTCTCCTCGGCCTGTTCGGTCTGTGAGAAATCGACATCCGCGGTAACCTGGGCGTGCACATTGGCGTCGCCGACCACGGGCAGCACGATGGACTCGATACGCCGGACATAGTCCTGCTCCATCGTCTTGACGTACTTGAGCTGGCCGGGATCGAGGCCGTTTTGTTGCAGGGTGTCGTTCTGCGCGGACAGCAGATTGCCATTCTGGTCGATGACCGCGACGTTTTTCACCAGCAGATCCGGGACGCTGCTCGAGACCAGGTGCACGATTGCGCTGACCTGACCGGGCTCGAGCGTGCGCCCGGTGTTCAGATTAACCAGCACCGACGCGCTCGGTTTCTGCTGATCGCGCAAGAAAACGCTGGGTTTGGGAATCGCCAGGTGTACCCGCGCGCCGCCCACGGCGGAGACCGACTGGATCGAGCGCGCCAGTTCACCTTCCAGCGCGCGCTGATAATTGACCTGCTCGAGGAACTGGCTGGTGCCGAGCTTCGAAGTCTCCATCAGTTCAAAGCCGACCAGACTGCCTTTAGGCAGCCCCTGGCTCGCCAGCCGCAGCCGGGCCTCGTGCACCTGCGTTGCGGGCACGAGAATGGCCCCGCCGCCATCGGCGAATTTGTACGGCACATTCATTTGCGTCAGCGACGCGATGATCGCGCCGCCGTCGCGGTCGTTCACGTTCGAAAACAGCACGCGATAATCCGGGCTCTGGCTCCATGTCCACGCCCCCACGGCCAGCGCCACCGCGGTGGCCGCCGCCAGCATGAGCGCGACAATCTGTCTGCCGCCCGGGCCGTTGAGATGTTGCATGGTCTGCATGGCGGTTGCGGCCATCAATGCCCCCTGAAGTTGCGTATGTTGCGTGCGCCAGACCCAGCCGGTCATGGCGGATTTCGATGACGGCGATTGTGGCCGGTGCGCGGCAATTCGATCGCGTGAAAAGAGGGGTGTTTGCCGGCTTTATCCGTGCCGAAATCGTCTTCGGGTTGAGCTACTGTGTCGTCGTCGCACGGAACAAATGTGGCGCCGATGCGCCGGGGAGTTGCACGCATGGAGCAGGACCATCAACAAATGCCGGAGATCCACGCGCAGGGCGCTTTGCGCACTGACGACGCGTTGGC
>JANLTJ010000231.1:0-5471 GCA_031362885.1 Betaproteobacteria bacterium | reverse complement strand
GAGGGGGAGCCTTGGCCGCAAACTCTGCGCGGCAGAAAAAAATCTCACCATTGCGCGGTTCCACACGCCAAAGACCCTACTTCGGGTACCGCGCGCCCCACCACGCGCGCAAAAAATGTTACGGTGAAATTTGCAGGCTAGCACTTTCGGAGATTTTTCATGAAAACATCAGCTCTCAGTGTTTTTGTACTGTTTCATGGTGGTTGAGCTTTCGAAGTTCACAGGTTGACGGTGTCGCAACCCACATTCTGCGGGCAACGACTGTTCAACCACCAACTCAACCTTCAACTACGACTGGGACATCTCCTGGGTTATCAAAGACATAGAAAAGTCTGTGTCGTTGACGATCACGAAAGATGCTCAACCCTTCTATCAGAGGATCGATGGGATCTGGGGTCAGTGGGATCGATGGGATTAGCCTGACCCCGATATCTTCCCACTTTTGGAGCGATAGACATGGGCGATCAAATGCTTAGCGTGGTCCGACCAAGATTTACGCTGAGGAGAGACTAATATGTCAGAACTGGATCCCGTATCGATCGTAATTAGCATCGCCATCACTTGGGGCATCGGCCTTGCCCCTCCATTAGCAACTCGGAATATTATCGGTAAGCCGTTAAACAAGTGGCCAGCAATCGGCGCTTGTGCCGTCTTTTGGTTTCTCAATCTAGTCATCTTCAATTCCCTCGGCAGTCAGAGCGAGTCCCATACAGCATTGTTACTTGTTGCATTTGTATCCTATTGGATCTTGCGCAAAGGGGCGTTAGCTAACCGCGAGATTCAATCGTCGGACGTCGGCCACAACGGTTTCACTGAGTTGATGCTCGCTTCTGCCAGCAAAAGTGTGAGCGATGTCTGCGTTGTGCTTGCTACGGGCGTAAATGTAAACGAACGTGATGAGCAAGGTAAAACAGCACTCATGTACGCTGTTATGAACAATCGGCTTGACGTAATAAAACTCCTCCTTGACGTTGGCGCCGACAAGACAATCAGAACCAATTCTGGTAATACGGCAGCTTGGTTTGCCGAGAAGCAGGAATTCGAGCGAGCCATCGCGCTTCTGAATGACTCGGCGGCTAAGTAAAAAAAAGGGGACAGATTCGAATGGCACTTACTTAAGCCCTGATTCTGTGACAACCACGGTATGTAGCCCGGATGGAGCGCAGCGCAATCCGGGAAAGTCGGTTCCATGGCTGAGCATTTGCCCCGCATTGCGCTGCGCTGCATACGGGCTGCGTGTTGCGGTCTTTATGGTCCCAGTGCCGTATTCTCGGGTAAAGACGCTTAAGTAAGTGCCATTCGGGACAGATTCATTTTACTTGGTGGCAGGTGTAGGCTTTCGTCATAACGCCTTGATCTGACGGAAGGGTCACATGCACAGAAAGAGACAATGGAAAATGAAAAAACTCTTATGTCTTTGGATACTCTCTTTTCAATCAATGGGGTCAGGACTTGCTTTTTGCCTACACTGGGCGTAGTTTTCCTGCATGGCCCGCCCGCTACGCATTGAGTTTCCCGGCGCCGTTTATCACGTCACCGCGCGCGGTGACCGGCGCGAGCCGATCTTCGTCGATGATCAGGACCGGCATGCGCTTCTGGATGTCGTGGGCCATGCGCTTGGCCGCTTCGATGCCCAAATGCTTGCCTACTGCCTGATGGGCAATCACTACCACTTCGTGTTGCATACCCGGCAGGCTAATCTGTCGCTGCTCATGCGCCAGATCAACGGGGTGTACACCCAGGCCTTCAATCGCCGGCACGACAAGGTCGGGCACCTGTTCCAGGGACGCTTCAAGGCCATCCTGGTAGATCGGGATGCTTACCTGTTCGAGGTCTGCCGCTACGTGGAATTAAATCCCGTGGCCGCACGGATCGTCAGGAAACCGCAGGCGTGGCCTTGGTCGAGCTACCGGGCGCATGTGGGAGCGCAACCGGCGCCCGACTGGCTCGACACCGATGGGCTGCACGGCCATGTGTTGGGGCGGCCGGTTCGCACCGCCGCCGATCGGCTTCGGGGTGCGCGTCGTTACGCGGAGTTGGTGGCGTCCTCCGCTAAGACACTTTTATGGGAAAACGCCTTGCGACAGCAGATCTATCTGGGCGACGAGGCTTTCGTTGCGCGCATGCAGGCGCTGGCCGAACCGCAGAACAGCGCCGATCCTGACATCCCCAGGGTACAGCGGAGCAAGGCGCGCAGCCTTGATCAATGGTTAAGAAACTGCCCGACCCGGGAGGAAGCGCTATACAGGGCACACACGGAAAGTGCCTTGAGCATGAGTGCGATTGCCCGGCAACTCGGTCTGTCGGTTTCCCGTGTCAGCCGGCTTATCGCCCAGGCGGAACAGGCAAAAGGCAAGTCCTGACCCCACGAATCCTTGCCTGCGCGGCATTGCTCGGTTTGCTGTCCACGTCAACGACTCTGCGCGCGAAAACGATTGAAGCCCAGTTTCGCGGTTGCAAATCGGCAGGCTGGTGTCGATTCTGGATGCCAGCTTCCGGGCCCCTGCTGCGGGTGCGTCCTGCGGGTGTGCCGTTGATCAGCGACGATGAGGATATTGCCATTGCATTGCGCGACCGGCTCAACGCCTTGCTAGCGAGCATGATCCATCAGCACAAGCGTATCGAATTGCATGATTTGCGCGAACTGGAAGATGGGACATTCGCGGCGACGGTCACGGTCAACGGCGAGGACCTGGCGACGGACCCGATACTTGCGCAACTGGGGGCGAAAAAAATCCGGCGGCCACGGCCGCCGGATTGATCAGATCACGCCTGGGTTACTGCTTGGTGATGGTCCACACCACTGCCGATTTCGGCGTGGTGTAGAACGGCGACTCCATCTGGTAGTTCACATAGAGTTCGCCGTAGTCGCCGACGTACATGGTCTTGCCGTCCATGCTGAACTCGACGTCGTTGGTGCGCTCAAACCCGCCCCGATTTTCCTTCTTCTGATAGGCATTGGGGCCCGGATCGATGTTCTCGGCGAAAATCGACCACTTCACGCCAGCCGGATTGAGCAATTCGATCTTCACGATCGCCGGCCACATCGGGCGCAGGCTTTCCGGCCCGTTGTCGATGATGCCGAACACGGCGGTGAAAATGGTATCGGTCGCACCGAAGGCTTTCGGTGACCAGGCCAAGCCGTCCATCGGATTGTTGGTGTCCCACTCCATGATCGGATTGATATAGCCATTCGGGTTGGGATTGGCCACGATCAGCGGCGTGCCGCGAACCCCGATAGAATGGTCGATGAAGCGGTAGGGCGGGAGCACCGGAATGAACGGTTTGTCCCCGATGTTCAGTTGCGGATTCGGTCTTGTGGGATCGAATTTGTTGCCGCGATAGACATCAGGCCCGGAGCGTTTGATGTTGACGAAGTTAATGCCATCTTTATCCGGGAAGCCGGCATCCTGACCTTTCTCGGTCACGATGAACAGCCGCTCGGCGGAATTGGCGACGCGGCGATTGCCCTTGTCGTTATGCCCGTTGTCGCTCACCGCCAGGGCATTCTCGAAACGCGAACCCTTGGGGCCGAAGGCCACACCGGACGAATTGCGCAATCCCTGGGTATACAACTCCCAGTCATCCGAGGTGTAGTTGCTGTCGGCTTTCAGCCGGGCGCGGTGAATGGCGCCACCGCAAGGCTTCTGTGCTTTGATGACCTGACCGGGCTTGGACGGCGTGCCTTTGGGCAAATAAGCCCCTGTGAGATTGCCCTGGCTGTCGCGGATATTCAGTCCGGTCAGCACGATGTCGCGGCAAGGCGGGTCACGCGGCAACGCCGGAACACCGGCGGGTGTGCGCTTTTCCCAGTACGGATCAATCGCATCGGTCCAGCCATGGATATCCGGATCGGAGAAGCCCGAGTTGGTCGGCGCGCCCACGGCGTAGTAGAGCCAGCCGTCGCGGCAGGTGATGCCGCCCAGTGCGTGATCGCCAATCGGCACTTCGTTCATGATCAGCTTGGGTGTGCCGTTGACGCCGTCGATTTCCCAGATGCCGTAGCTGTAGTCGCCGACGTAAGTGCGGCCATTTTCGTGACAATAACCAATTTCGTTCAGGGCAAAAGACTTGAAAATGCCCAGGCCGACGTTGTCCTTGATCAACTTGCCGGACTTGTTGAAAATTTTCACGTGCGGCTTGTCGATACCCTCCGGCGGAAAGCCAAAGGTATTTCCGGAAATGGCGACCCAGACGTTGTCGGCCTTGTCGACCGTGATCGACGTGATGGTATCAAGGCCGGCGGCGAACACGCCGACCTTGTAGCCGGGCGGAACCTTGATCTTGCTCGGGTCCGGCGTGACCGGTACGCGTGTTGACCATTTTCCCGCCGGACCGCCGGGCTCCGCTTTTGCCCGGTCCTGCGCGACTGCGGGGCTCGACAAGAACCCCACTGCCGCGGCTATTGCCGCATATCCCAGTATGTTCATTGCTCTCTTCTCCTCGGTTGAAATGCCACTGCTGTTTTTAGTACCACACCAACACCATTGTTTTTTGATTGCTGGTCTTTAAAAGATTCCCGTCGGGGCCCAGTCAGGCCTCGCCACACCGCGCCCGGACGGCTCAGTTCGTAAATTTCCGCATGTGGGCAACCAGCCCGCGAATTTCCTCATCCTTCAGCCGCTTTTCCCACGCCGGCATGGCGGCGATTTTTCCCATGAATTCGCCACCTTTCTTGACGATCATGACAAGGTAGTCGTCCGGCACGCTCGCCATGTAAACCTTGTTTGCCAGGGTGCCAATGCGCGGCACGAACCCACTCTTCGTGCCTTCCTGTCCGTTCCCTTCGGTGCCATGACAACCCGCGCACATCTGGTCGAAAATTTGTTTGCTGGCGGCCGGATCAATCGCCGCGGCGCGGGCTCCGGAATCAAGCTCCGTCTCATCCTGAGCGGTGGCTGCGACCGGCACAAGGGCCAGCAGCAGCAGCCAGATTCTCATGTGAACTTTCATGCGGGTCCTCGAAACCCGGCAGGAACCGGGCTGACGGATAGACAAGCCGGCACCGTATCACGTGTCATCTGGAGGCTCAAGGGACGGTGCGCAATGGCGCTGGGGAATGCGCTCCGGCGGTTGGCCTGCGGAATTCATTCGCATTGTGCTTCTGCAGCGCCTTGAGGGCAAATTCATTGGCAAAAGCGGCGGTTGTATCCTGCTTAACCGCATCCCTTACTGCCGGCTCGAACGCGGACAGCACCGTGTGCCACGCTTGCGCGCTCCCGGTCGGAAACAGGCCGTCTTTCGAGTAGCTTTCCCGGTTGCGTTTCAAGGCCGCCAAATACAGACCGCGATCGCCCAACAGGTATTCCGCTGGCACCACATTGGCGATTTCGTCGGGCGAGGCCTTGCCCAGCCATTTCAGCGCCCGCACCATGCCATTGGTCAGCGCTTGCACCGTATTCGGGTTGGCGTTGATGAATTCATCCCGGGTATAGAGGGACCCCGAGGGCAGAGCGCTGCCGAAAGCAGAC
>JANLTJ010000213.1:0-3939 GCA_031362885.1 Betaproteobacteria bacterium | reverse complement strand
GCCTGGCCGTATCACGAAGAACTTGCGGCGCTCAAGACTTTCAAGCCGCATCGCAAGAACCTGTACTGCGAGATCGGGTCGACGTTTGCCGCGACCGTGACCAGCCGGCCGATGGAATGCGCGCATGTGATCGGCACCCTGCTGCGCGACATGGGTCCGGACTACGTGCTGTGGGGAACCGACTCACTGCTGTGGGGCAATCCGCAGTGGCAGATCGAAGCCTTCCGCAAGTTCCAGATTCCCGATCAGCTGGTCGAAGGCCATGGCTATCCGAAGATCACCCCGGAGATTCGCCGCAAGGTCTTTGGCGAAAACGCGGCACGCCTCTGGAACATCGACAAGCAGGCGGCGATGACCGCGAAAGCGGAAATTCTCACCAACAAGACAGCCTTTACCTGATTCAGCGTTAAACTTGACAGGGCCGATTCCAAACGGGATCGGCCCTTTTAGTTTCCGATCGGAGAATTGTCGTGCCCACTTACGAATACGCCTGTGATCCCTGCCTCATCCTTTACCAAACCCGCCATGGCATGAACGAGACCGGGCCGGCACAGTGCCAGAGGTGCAACGGCGCGCTGAGAAAAGTCATTTCGGCGCCGAGCCTGAATCTCAAGAATCACACCAGTCCCACGCAAGCCAAATATGCAAAGCTCTCGGACAGCGACGAAATTGCCAAGGAAAAAGAATTGCAGAAGGTGTATAGCACCATCTGGATACCACCAGAGGTCAAACACAGCCCGTGGGATCACGATCACTGACGCGGCGACACAGCCATGTTTTCAACTGACACGCTGGCAAGATTTTCTGTTGCGGCAGTTGTGAGTGTTGCGGCCCTGGCCGCGGCCGGCAACTCGAACCTGCTCGACCCTGCCGCGCTGACCGCCGGCCCTTTGACCACCGCCGAAACCGGCGCCAATGCTTTCGCGATTCCCTATGCCGGTTTGAACAAGGAACAGTCGCGCGTGTTTGCCGATGGTCTCCTGCAGTTCAACGAGGAATGGGTGTTGGCCCCGGCGCGCGGCGTCTGGGGACTCGGCCCCACGTTCAACGAAGACCGATGCATTCAATGTCACGTCAACAACGGGCGCGGCGTTGCTCCGGAGGCAGGCCAGGCCGCCGAGCGCGGCACGCTGGTTCGGCTGAGTGTTGCGGGCAAAACAAAGGAAGGCGGCCCGCTCCCGCATCCGCACTACGGCGAGCAGTTGCAGAATCGCGGCATCGAGGGCCGCGTGCCCGCGGAGGGCAAGGCAGTATTCCAGTACGAAGAAAAAACTATGGCCTTCGCCGACGGCGAAACGATCAACCTGCGCAAGCCGCGTGTAGAGTTTCGCGACTTGCAGTTCGGCGACATTGGCGCCGAAACGATGCTGTCGGTGCGCGTTGCCCAGCAGATGGTCGGCCTGGGCTTGCTCGAAGCCGTGCCGGAATCGGCGATTCTGGAAATCGCCAGATCACAGGTGAACACCGGATTCGCCGGCCGGCCGAATTACGTCTGGGATGTCGAGGCCGACAAAAAAGTCCTCGGCCGCTTCGGCTGGAAAGCGAACCAGCCGAGCCTGCGCCAGCAGACCGCCGCCGCCTTTCACGGCGACATCGGCGCCACCACCTACCTGTTCACCGAGGAAAACTGCCCGGCGGTGCAGACGCTGTGTGTGGAACTGCCTTCGGCGAGCAAGTGCGGCGGCCAGGGCGGATGCACCGGGAACATGTTCCGCCCGGAAGTCGTCCCGAGCCGCCTGACCAACATCACGTTCTATCTGCAAACGCTGTCGGTGCCGGCACGCCGCAACACCTCCGATCCGGCGTTCAAGCGCGGCGAAGCATTGTTCGAAGCGGCGCAATGCAGTGCCTGCCATGTTCCGGAACTGCGCACCGGCGCCAAAACTTTTGTCCCGGTCGCGGACAATCTCGCCTTCCGCCCCTACACCGACCTTTTGCTGCACGACATGGGAGAAGAACTCGCCGACCACCGCCCGGATTTCGATGCAAGCGGGCGGGAGTGGCGCACCGCGCCGCTCTGGGGCATCGGCCTGATCGAAACGGTGAACGGCAAGGCAACCCTTTTGCACGATGGCCGCGCCCGCGACATCACGGAGGCAATTCTCTGGCACGGTGGCCAGGCGGAACCAGCGCGCGAAATTTTCAGGAATATGCCGAAGCCGGATCGGGAGGCGCTTGTCGTTTTTGTAAGTTCGCTGTAATTTTCGGGTTTCGGCCTGCGGCGTTTAACAAATCGGCGTCAGCTAGCGCCATGAGAAGCAAGAATTGACCGTCCAGTCCACTTGCATGTCCAGTTCTGCGAGCCGATCGACGTCGAAGGCAAGATGTCCGGTTTGCCCACTTTTTAGTGACCGTCGATTGCTCAGAAAATAGTGCAAGCTGGAGAATTTTTACAGACCCGGAAATTGTCGAGGTTGAGTTATTGGACGCCCGGTCAGGTTATTGGACATGTGGTGTCCTCTAAATCAAGTTCGGCCTCTTATGTATGGAAGGGAGAACCACTATGAATGAACGAAGGCGCTTTCTCACTTATGCGGCCGGCGTAGGTGCCGCGCTCAGCGCGACAAGAGCTACCGCGGAGACTGCACCGCCCGCACGCTCTGAAGAGTTTCCTTTGTCCGAGCGCACCCGCGAACTTCTGGCCCTATTCGGCATCAGCTACCCGATACTTCAAGCGCCTGTCGGCTTTAGTAGTGGCCCAGATCTCGTCATTGCGGTGAACAAAGCGGGTGGGCTCGGTTCCATGGCGCTTACGAGAGCGTCTCCCGACGAGGCAAAAGACAGGGTAAGGAAAGTACTTTCGGAGACCAAGGCGCCTTTTCTGGTGAATTATATCGTTGGCCTTGGCGTCGAACCCAAGGCGCTCAGCGCTGCACTCGACGCCGGTGCCCCATTCGTGCATTTTTCGTGGGGCATTCCGAACAAGGAGATTGTGGCTCTCGTCTACGGTACTGGCGCAAAGTTTGGTGTTCAAGTTGGCAGCGCCAATGGTGCGCGGCGAGCATTTGATGCTGGCGCCGCGTATGTCGTTTGCCAGGGTATCGAAGCCGGTGGCCATGTTCAAGGTACAACGCCACTTATGGAGGTTCTGCCTTCAGTTCTGGGAGTTGCCAACGGTCGTCCTGTCTTTGCGGCTGGAGGTATCGGAAACGGTCGCGGAATCCGGAAGGTACTTGAAGCTGGCGCCTCAGGCGCCATGCTGGGAACTCGATTTGTGGCTACTCAGGAAAGCTACGCACACCCGGAATACAAGCAGGCGCTGGTGCGAGCCGATTCTGATCAAACTGTGCTGACCGTTTGTTTCGAGGGCGGCTGGCCGAATGCCCCACATCGAAGTTTACGCAACAGCACCTTCGCAAATTGGGAGGCGGCGGGGTGTCCGCCAGCGGGCCAGCGTCCTGGTGAGGGCGATGAAATGGGCAAACGTCCTGATGGCTCATCTGTACTGCGCTACGCTAGTAGCTCTCCTTCCAAATTCATCGTTGGCAACAGAATCTTGGAGTGTGGACTGCACGCTGGTCTGGGGGTTGGTCAGATCAAAGATATCCCCACGGTTGATGTCCTGATGAGTCGACTGTGGAAGGAGTGCCGAACTGATGCTCTGTAGCGGATTGGACAAGCTCCGAGTCACTGAATCGCAATGCAAAGGCTTGCGTTCTTGTCGTCAGCCGAACTGGCGCTTGCAGGGGACGCACTGCGGCGGGCTTCGCCCACCTCCGTGCGCCCCTGAAGCTAGGCGTTAAGCGTCATAACATGCCATCTTTGCCGGTCTGCCACGCGAGAGTACCGAAACTCTTAGACGAGCAAATTTCTGCACTTGGCGCCGCTTGGTTCAACAACGTTGACCGTCCGCGCATCACTTCGGACACGGCATCTCGTTGGGGTCAGCTATTAACGGACTGGCTTGACGACCATAGCCTTGCACTGCTCGTTCGGAAG
>JANLTJ010000165.1:0-6582 GCA_031362885.1 Betaproteobacteria bacterium | reverse complement strand
TTTCCACCAGAGCGTGGCGTGTCGCGCCGGCACCGGGTACGCCGTTGTTGGTAAACATCGGAATCACGCGCCCGCTCATGACCGACATGATGAACAGCACCACATCGAGCCCCAGTATCAGGCCCAGCCGTGGTGGCAGATTGAACGATCCCTGCCACGCCAGATGCAGGGCGAGAATAAGCCCGCCGATCAGCACGAGCAGTCCGACAAAGAAATAATTGCGCAGGTTGCGCGATCGCAGCAATGGAATGGCGATCGCCACCGCCAGGGCCACCGGGAACGCCGCGTTCACGACGGCAGCGGCGCCACCCAAAGGCGTGAGCACCAGCGTCCGGCCCAGCAGCCAAAGCGCGGCCAATGCCATCAGCGGTGCGCCGCTCAGTGTCGGCTGGTTCGTCCATGCGCGAACCGCCGTCAACAGGAATCCCGCCATCACCGCCATCGTGAACCCGAACAGCATTTCGTGCCCGTGCCACAGCGGCCCCTGAAGATAGACCGACGGCAGCCAACCCGAGGATTGTGCCGTCCATAGCAACATGCTCAATGCGCTAAACGCACCGGCGAGCAAATAGAACGGGCGAAATCCCAAGTTCCAGAGCGCGAAGCCGGTCGTGGCGCCCGGCGTGGCCGGTCGCGCAGATGGTTCAGAGTTTGGTGCGTTCATCCCATCTGCCCGTTCATTGAACGCTCGTAACCAGGATCGCTGACCAGCTTTTACGCAATCAGCGTTGGTTGCAAGCTTGGCCCCGGAATCCGCAAACCGCAATGCGCCGATCGCGCTGCGCTTGGCCGAAATGACGGATGCTTTACCCTAGAAAAAGCACTCGAACTGCCAAAGACGCCAAGGAATTCCGGTATTTATCGCAATCAGCGCATTACCAGGTGGGTGGCTCAGCATTGCTGTCTAAGACCTTTTTTTCCTCCGCGTCCTCTGCGTCCTCCGCGGTGAACTGCGGTTTGTAGGCTTACTGGTCCCGCGCGATCAACGGCTAAACATTTCCGGGCGTCCGGCACCGCGACCGCCATTCGAGCGCGTTTTCAGGTTAGGTCTGGAGGTTGACGATGTGCGTTCTGATCTCGCTTTCGAAGCACTCTGAATGGCATTTGCCCATTTCCGAGACGATGCCCGCAGACTACACGCACGGTCCAGAACGAACTTGACGCAGATCAATCCACTGGGTGCCTGTCTCTATGACACATGCGAGGTCCGAAATCGGCCAATTTCCGCCATTCGCCTACCGCCAGTCAATGTGCGGTTGTTTAGTCAAAGCGGTTACCCAAATTCCACGGCCCGATTCAAAGCTCTTATGTTCCCCGTCTCCATTTTGATAATGTAATAAGCGGATCGGCCATTGAGGACAATGTTACTCATCAGTAAGATAGGAAATTATGACGGCCGTTTCTATATTGATAATCGTCCGTATCCGTGGGTCTCTTGACTAACTGTTAGCCCTCACACATGAACCCAATCGCGCTGATCGAATTGCCTACCAGTACGCTACTGGAGAAGTTCGGCTCTGGCACTCATGCCCCTGGGTCGGGCAGTGCTGCCGCGCTCATGGGCTTGCTGTCCGCCAGACTTATCGTCACGGTCACAAAGCTCAGTTTGCAGAAAGCCGAGTACCAGCGCGATCACGCAAAGATCGAATTCGTCGCCAGAAAGATCACTACCGAAATCGAGCCGTCACTTCGAGATCTGTTTCAGCGCGACGCAACAACTTTCGATGAGGTCATTAAGGCACGCATCGCACGCGACCATGCGACAGACGAAAAGGAGCGACGTAGGCATGGCGAAGTGGCGTTGGAAAAACTCAAGCTTGCAACCGACATCCCGTTCCAGATTGGCGACGCATGCCTTGCGCTCATAGATCATGGGGCAGCCGTCTTCGACATGGGTTTCAAAGGCGCCCGCGGCGACACTGGCGCCGCAATTAGCGCCTCCGTGGCAGGTGCCATGGCTGCGATCTTTGTCATCAATCTGAACCTCAAGTCCTTTCGCGGCAGCGAATGGGATGATTCTCGAAAACGAAAAATACCAGTCGCTCTTCACGGAGGCCGAACTCGCAATCTGTCGAAAGCGGCTCAGTCAGTATGACTATAAGAAGAAGTGAGTCGCCAACTATTTGCTGCTGCCGACGGGCCGCCAGCGGCGTACCGGGCGACCACGCCGAAGTGGTCCGCGGCAGCGCAACACGTTGGCAGTCCTGAAGCTGCGCAATGAGCTATTTGTACTTGAAGAACTGGGTATCACGCATACGTGGTTGGGCCGCACGAATCGCGATCTGGCTTATAGATCCATGGCGCGCCTGGTCTGCTTTGGCACTCGTTCTTCTGATGCCCCTCGTCTGCTCAACGATGTTCTCTGGGTGGGAGCAACGACTGCGTATTTCGGGAATGCTGTTGGAGCTATTGGGGCTCTCTACTGTCGCAATGGGACTTCATCAAACGAGAAAGCTCTTTCAACGTCCAAGCCTGGGCCCTCTGTTCGTCGATTGGATTCGGCGCTTTCCACGGTTTCGAGTCGATACCCGTATCAACGTACCCACCGCGGCAACAACGGTTACGGCCCATGCACCGACCATTCACGAATTGACGTTTACCAACTCAAGCGCATCGATCAATGAGCGTGTTAGTGCGTTGGAGAAAGCCCTGAAAGAAGTAAACAATCAGATTCAACAGGTGCAGCGCGATATCCAAGACGAAGGACGCAATCGGCAATCGGAACACTCTGCCGAACAGCAACAGCGCGAGGCGAAAGAGCGGAAATTACGAACCCTGATCGAGGAAAGCTCCGCGGGCGGCTTATATATTGAAACGATAGGGGTATTGTGGCTTCTAGTCGGAGTAGTTCTCGCCACATCATCAAATGAATTGGTTGCGCTTTTCCGACTGAATTAAGTGAGTACGCCCAACCAGCGCTTCGAAGGGACGGCCGCAAGCATGCTTGCGGTACCCTTTTCACTTCGCTCCGCGCCCCCCCTCAAGCGCGACCTTGAGGTTGTAGAAAAAGTCCCGTTCGAAAATTGCTCGCAATTGAATTCGATATGAGCGACGATCATGTGAATTCCGCCATCGATGTCCACCTTTGCCACGATCTCCTCGTGGCGCGCCTCACAGACCGCTTGTGCGGCGCCTTTCGTGGTGACCGAGAGAAGCACTGAAGTTTTTGAGACGTACGGAAAACAACAGCAAAATGGGTTTCTCTACATTCGTTAGGGATGGTAACCATGCGATACCTTACCGCATTGCGAAGCTTTGCTGTCTTGGCAGCGATCATGACTTCATCTGCCACGCAGGGAGATGACGATATCAAATTTGTACATGAAGTGTGCATACATGGAATGGCTACTGAACCATCGGTTCCGAGAACGGAATCCGAAGCGTTTTGCTCGTGCGCGGTAGGTGAAGTCAAAAAGGCTATTACCCAGAGACAGCGATCGTCAATCCGAGACGCAAGGAATCGTATGCGATTGGGTCAGCCAATACCCAACGATTTATTTCAGAAGTCAGGGCTGAAGACGCTAGTTGAGAAGAGCCAAGAGTACTGCATGAAATCTCAGTGGCCAGAACCGCCAAAAGAGGTGGCTGCGGATTTTCGGACACGCGGATAATTGATAGCCTTGCTTCCAACCAAGAGGAGCAAGACCATGAGCAAGAGAAGGCCACGGCGGAAATTATCCGCTAAGTTCAAGGCGCAAGTCGCGCTGGCGGCGATGAAGGGGGATAAGAGCCTCGCCGAGATCTCCGAGCAGTTTCAGGTGCATGCCAACCAGATCAGCGCCTGGAAAGTGCAGCTCCAGTCCGACGCGGTATCGGTATTCGAGACGGCGGCCGAGCGCAAGCAGGGCACGGATCAACCCGATGTGCTCACCATGCAGGCCAAGATCGGTGAATTGACCTTGGAGAATGATTTTTTAGAACGTGCGCTCACCAAGGCGGGCCTGCTGGGCGCAAAGCGATGATCGACCGCAACCATAAACTCCCCGTCAAACGCCAGTGCGAATTGCTCGAACTCGCCCGTTCCACGGCCTATTACCAACCCCAAGGGGTCTGCCAGGGCGACTGGGATATCATGCGGCGCATTGATGAGCTGCATCTGCTCTATCCCTTCGCCGGTAGCCGCACGATTTGTTACTGGCTAGACCGTGAGGGCTTCCAGGCGGGCCGGCGTCATGTGCGCACGCTCATGCGCCGCATGGGTGTCAATGCGCTGTACCGAAAACCGCGCACGAGCATCCCCGCTCCCAAGGCCACTATCTATCCCTATCTTCTTAAAGACGTCTGTATAGAAAAACCCAACCACGTCTGGGCCACCGACATCACCTACATCGCGCTCGCCAAGGGCTCTGCCTACCTGGCGGCCATTCTGGATTTGGCCACCCGGCGGGTGCTGGCCTGGCGCTTATCGAACACCATGAGCACGGACTTCTGCGTGGAGGCGCTCAAGGAGGCGCTCACCCGTTACGGTGCCCCGGCGATCTTTAACACCGACCAGGGCAGCCAGTTCACCTCCCACGAGTTCACCAGCGTGCTCAAGGAGCACCGAATCCAGATCAGCATGGACGGCAAAGGCCGCTGGATCGACAACGTGTTCGTGGAACGGCTCTGGAGAAGCGTCAAGTACGAAGACGTCTATCTCAACGCCTACGGCACGATGCTCGAAGCGAAGGACGGACTCACCAAGTACTTCCGGTTCTACAACCAAATTCGACCTCATCAAAGTCTTGACGGCCAAACGCCCGATGAAGTCTACTTCGCCAACCCACCGCTGCCCCTGGCAGCATAACCATGCAGGGCTTCAATTATCTTTAGCGAAAACCTGTCCAAACAAACGGAGCCACCTCTAAAAATCAGCGCCAACGACCATAAAAAATATTCTTCAATGGCGAATCAAAGCGTCGATGAATTCAATACCCTACTAGATACTCGCTGCGAAAAATATCCAAAATCAATGGAGCGGACCCAGTGCCTGGTAGATGCCGCTAAAGAATGGCTTAAAACCAAAGGCAGGCAATATGTTGGAATCCCGCCTCACTATATAACGGGAAATGACCTTGCCAAGAAGTTCATTGAAAATAGTCGATAGGCCATCCCTAACCCATAAGGATTGAGACGATAGTCTCAAATGGGTCGATAGCGTACGCTGCGCCGTCTTGACGCCCAAGAAATGCTACAGCCGTCAGGCGCCCCACGGAAACGCAACGCGAGTGCGGGCAACGGCCACGATATAGCCGAACACGACCAGCGCCAGCAGCCAGGCGACGATTCGCACGCTCCGCGTACGCCCGTGCCGGATCGCCACGCTGCCGAGAACAATGTAGAGCAGCAGCGCGAGGACTTTGGCGGTCAGCCAGGGTTGCACAAACGGGTATTGGGATGTCGTCGCGGTCAGGGCCATTGCGCTGGCGAGCAGGACCGTGTCGATGACATGCGGGACCACCCGCACTCAGCGTCTTCTTGCGTAAAGCCCTTCTTCTGTCAGCCTGTATAGGCTTCCTGCAATCTCATTGTCCGCGTCTCCTGTAACCAAAGCGCCCGGCTTATGGGTATTTCCATGTATCACCCAAAAACCGGACACATTACCAACTAACTTACTCCTCACAAACGCAAATCCCCCTCCTTGCTCAGTAGTACCAATAGTGATACCGTTGTACTCATGGCTTCGGTAGTCGATATCGTCAAACTGATGAGGCAAAACCCGAAAGGGATTAGTTTCAATGACCTTTGTAAGGTTTGCGACAAATACTTCGGAAAGCCGAGGCAATCCGGCACAAGTCACCGGATCTATAAGACCCCCTGGCAAGGCGATCCTCGCGTCAATATTCAAAATAACCGAGCTAAAGCAAAACCCTATCAGGTACGTCAAGTGCTGCTGGCAATCGACCGTCTGGAGAGAAATGATGAATAAGGAAATTGACCGATATACCTACCGGGTTACCTGGTCCGAAGAAGATGGAGAGCATGTTGGACTATGCGCCGAGTTTCCAAGCTTGAGCTGGTTGGAGAAAACGCCCGAAAAGGCGTTACAGGGAATTCGGAGGCTCGTGAAAGAAACCATCGCAGACATGCGCAAAAGTCATGAAGTCGCGCCAGAACCCATCGCCACGAAAGCGTTTAGTGGAAAGTTTATGGTTCGTATTCCACCGCAAACCCACCGAACTCTTGCCATTCAAGCGGCCGAATCCGGAATTAGTTTGAACCGCTTAGTTTCGAGCAAGTTGTCTTAGAAATGGCATATAACTTGGCGCCGCTGGGCTCCACGCGTGCGCCGGGCATGCCGCGTTACTTAATAGGTGCAAGTCCTATGGCCAGGTTTTCGCAGAGCCGAAGGCAAGGAGAAGGGCATGGGTGTCGTTGCGAGGCGGGGTCTGAAGGAAGTCCAATCCGAACCTGCGGGACGATGAACGCCGCGGTCCCCGTGAGGGGAAAAACCGGATATGAGGCTGAACCCGTGCACAGACAGTCCCTGCGGACTGTCTGTGACTGGTGTTAAGGAGACTCGCCCATCTCCGAAAAAGAACTGCGTGCTGTGGGCAAGGATCGAAAAGGGTGGGCAAGCCCCCATTGTGGTGATTGATCCTG
>JANLTJ010000158.1:0-5303 GCA_031362885.1 Betaproteobacteria bacterium | reverse complement strand
CAAAGATAGAGCTATTGTCCGGAGGGCGCGCCGCGCTGGAGCGTGCCAATCGCGAAATGGGATTGGCGCTCTCCGGCGATGAATTCGATTATCTGCTGGAGAATTTTCAGCGCATGGCGCGCAATCCGACCGATGTCGAACTGATGATGTTCGCACAGGCCAATTCCGAGCATTGTCGCCATAAAATCTTCAACGCGCAGTGGGTTATCGACGGCGATAAACAGCCCAACTCGCTGTTCGGCATGATCCGGCACACACACAAGATGCATCCTCAGGGCACGGTGGTCGCCTACGCCGACAACGCGTCAATCATCGAAGGTGCGGAAGTCGATCGCTTTGCGCCGGATGCGTCCGGGATCTACCGTTACACCACGGAATCGATGCATATTCTGATGAAAGTGGAAACGCACAATCATCCGACGGCAATCTCGCCGTTCGCGGGCGCGGCCACTGGTTCCGGAGGCGAGATCCGCGATGAAGGCGCCACCGGGCGCGGGTCGAAGCCGAAGGCAGGGCTCACCGGATATTCGGTTTCCCATTTGCGCAGTCCCGGTTTCGCACAACCGTGGGAGCGCGACGCGATTGGTAAGCCAGAGCGCATTGCGTCCGCCCTGCAAATCATGCTGGAGGGGCCGATCGGCGCGGCCGCGTTCAACAACGAATTCGGTCGTCCGAACCTGTGCGGCTATTTCCGCAGCTTCGAGCAATCCGTCGGCGATACCGTGCGCGGCTATCACAAGCCGATCATGTTGGCCGGCGGGGTCGGCTCGATCGCGGCATCTCAGGCGCTGAAATCCACCGTGCCGGAGGGCGCGCTGCTGGTGCAGATCGGCGGGCCCGGCATGCTGATCGGCATGGGTGGCGGCGCGGCCTCGAGCCTGAACACCGGTGCCAACATCGCTGATCTCGATTTCGATTCCGTGCAACGCGGCAACGCGGAGATCCAGCGCCGCGCGCAGGAAGTCATCGACCGTTGCGCGGCCATGGGCAAAGCCAATCCGATTCTCTCGATCCATGACGTGGGGGCGGGTGGACTGTCCAACGCGCTGCCGGAACTGGTGCATGGCGCCGGGCGCGGGGGGCGCATCAAGCTGCGCGATATTCCTTCTGAAGAACCCGGCATGACGCCGGCGCAAATCTGGTGCAACGAAGCGCAGGAGCGCTACGTCATGGCGGTCGCACCCGGTCGACTCGCTGATTTCAAGGCCTTGTGCGAGCGCGAGCGTTGTCCTTTCGCGGTGGTCGGCACCGCGACCGGCGACGGCTGGTTGAAGGTCGAGGACACTCGCTTTGACGATCATCCGGTCGATATATCGCTCGAAGTGGTGCTGGGCAAACCGCCGAAAATGATCCGTGACGTGAACCGGCGCGAGCAGCGGCTGCCGGCGCTGGATAGTTCCGCCATGGATCTGAACGAAGCGGTGCGGCGGGTACTGCGCTTTCCAGCGGTGGCCAACAAGACCTTTCTGATTTCGATTGGGGATCGCACCGTGGGCGGATTGTGTTCGCGCGATCCCTTTGTCGGTCCCTGGCAGGTGCCGGTGGCCGATGTGGCGGTATCGCTGATGGGTTTTGCCACGGAACGCGGAGAGGCTTTTGCCATTGGCGAGCGCACGCCGATCGCCGTGATCGACGGGCCGGCCTCGGGCCGCATGGCAGTGGGCGAGGCGCTGACCAATCTGGCCGCCGCGCGGATCGCCAACATTGGCGATGTGAAGTTATCGGCCAACTGGATGGCGGCGGCCGGGTATCCTGGAGAAGACGCGGCGCTGTTCGATACCGTGGAAGCGGTGGCGATGCAGTTGTGCCCGCAGCTCGGCATCAGCATTCCGGTGGGTAAGGATTCGATGTCCATGCGCACGGCATGGAAGGACGGCAACAAGAACAAAGAAGTCGTGGCACCCTTGTCGCTGATCGTATCGGCGTTCGCACCCTGTATGGATGCGCGCAGGACGCTGACACCGCAACTCATTGCCGACCAGGACACGGCATTGGTCCTGATCGATCTCGGTTCGAATCTGTGCCGCCTGGGTGGCTCCACACTGGCCCAGGTGTACGGACAGATCGGGAATGTTCCGCCGGATCTGGATTCCCCGGCGAAGCTGAAGGCATTCTTCGAGACGATTCAGGAGCTCAACAGCCAGGGCGCCTTGCTCGCGTACCACGATCGCTCGGACGGCGGACTGCTGGCGACGCTGGCGGAAATGATGTTCGCCTCACATCTCGGCGTGAGCATCGAAATCACGGGCGAGCCGCTTGCCGCGTTATTCAACGAAGAACTGGGTGCGGTAGTCCAGGTCAGATCGGTCGATCTGGTCGCCGTCGAGCGCGCTTTTGAATACGCCGGTCTGTCGGCGACCATTCATCGCCTGGGTCACATTAATCGCAGCGGCCGGCTGATTATCCATGCGCAGGGCCGGGAAATCTACAGCGAATCCGGTGTGACGCTGCAACGTGCGTGGTCGGAAACCACGTATCACCTGCAAAGGCTGCGTGACCATCCGGACTGCGCGCAGCAGGAATTCGACCGAATTCTGGATGCGGCTGATCCTGGTTTGCATGCCACGCTGACTTTCGATCCAGCGCAGGATATTACCGCGCCATTCATCTCCAAGGGGGCGCGTCCGAAGATCGCGATCCTGCGCGAACAAGGCGTCAATGGTCAACTGGAAATGGCGGCAGCATTTGACCGGGCCGGTTTCGAATGCATCGACGTGCATATGACGGATATCATCGCCGGTCGCATGACGCTGGACGACGTCAAAGGCATCGTCGCCTGCGGCGGTTTCTCCTATGGCGACGTGCTCGGCGCCGGTGAAGGTTGGGCGAAGTCGATCCTGTTCAACGCTCGTGCGCGCGAACAGTTTGGCTTGTTCTTTCAGCGCGACGATGTGTTCGCGCTCGGTGTGTGCAACGGCTGCCAGATGATGAGCAATCTGCACGAACTCATCCCGGGCACGGACCATTGGCCGCATTTTGTGCGCAATCGTTCCGAGCAGTTCGAGGCGCGCGTGGTCATGGTGGAGGTACCTGAGAATCCCTCGTTGTTTTTCGGTGGCATGGCGGGAAGCCGCATGCCAATCGTGGTTTCGCATGGCGAAGGATTTACGGAATTCCGGGATGGCGCCCAGTTGTCGGCGGCGGGCAGACTGGTTGCAATGCGCTTCGTCGATAACCGCGGCCAGGTCACTGACCGCTATCCGCTCAATCCGAATGGCTCGCCAGAGGGCATTACCGGACTCACCACCGCGGACGGCCGTTTCACCATCGTGATGCCGCACCCGGAACGCGTTTTCCGAAGCATCCAGAATTCCTGGAGGCCGGTGACCTGGAAGGAAGATGGGCCGTGGATGCGGATGTTCCGCAACGCGCGGTGCTGGGTGGGTTGAGGGCTTTATTTGACGAAATAAAAAAGGGCGCCATGGCGCCCTTTTTTCAACCGACAGCGATTTACTTGGGATCGATTTTTTGAATCTTCGCTTTGGCCCGCAAGTCGGCGATGAAGTCGTCGCGCAACTTGGTCGCCAGTTGCTGCTGGATCTGTGGCTTGACCTGATCGAATTCGGGGAAAGGTATCGACCGGACATCTTGTAATTCGATGATGTGAAAACCGAAATTGGTCTTGACCGCTTCCTTGGTGCGTTCACTTTTTTTCAATGCTTTCAGCGCTTCGCCAAACGGTTGCACGTAGCCTTCGGCTTCGCTCCAGTCCAGTTCGCCGCCCGCATCCTTGGTGCCGGTATCTTCGGATTTTTCCTTGGCGATCGCCGCGAAATCTCCACCAGCGTCCAGGTCGGCGATGATCTGTTTTGCGATCGCTTCATCCTTTAAGAGAATATGGCGAGATTTATATTGCTTGCCGATGTCTCCGCCACGCTCGGCTTTCACCCGCTCGTACTCTTTGCTCAGATCAGCCTCAGTCGGATTGAGCTTCTTGCTCATATCCTCGACCAGTACCGCAAGAATAATCTGCTGCTTCGCCAGTTCGAGCTGGATCTGGTAATCCGAGTTCTTGTCTAGTTTGCGCTTGATTGCTTCCTGATAAAGAATTTCGCGCGTGATCAGGATTTCACGCAGATTCTCGCGAAACTCGGGCGTGTCCTGAATCGGCTGCTGCCCTTGTTGTTGCTGACCCTGGGATTGCGCCAACTGCGATTTGGCGACGAAATCCAGACGGGATTGAGGAATCCCGATGCCGTTTACCACGGCAACGTTCTTTGATTTGCTTTCAGGTTTTGCTTCCGCGGCGTAGCCGGCGGTGGATGCCGCAATGCTCATTGCCAGCAGCGGAATCAGGGCGTGGAATTTGACCGATTGCATTTCATTTCCTTTGGCGATGGGAGGGTGAACTTCTGATCTTTACCTGTAGCGCTTGTTGTCTGCTTCAGCGTTCATCCCTTGGCTGAAGCATCCATTTCTTCACCGGACGCATAGGCACGAATGGCCAATGCGTGAATCTGTTTGGGCATCATATCGGCCAAGGCCTCGTAGACCAGCCGGTGTCTTGCAACGGCGTTTCTGCCGGCGAATTGACGCGAAATGATCGTAAGCTGGAAATGCCCGCCGCCATCGCGCGCGCCCGCATGTCCCGCGTGTGCGCGGCTGTCATCGAACACTTCGAGGGATTCCGGAGCCAGGCGAGCCAGGCGTTCGCGAATCATGATCTCCGTGTCCACTATCTCTTTTCCTCGTGTTCCATGTAGCGGCTCAGCATCAGGCCCTGGGCAACGACGAACGCGAGCATCAGACCGAATCCGCCGAACAGTTTGAAACTGACCCAGGTATCCGTCGGGTAGTTAAAGGCAACATACAGGTTGGCCGCGCCCATGAACAGAAAGAATACAGCCCAGCTCAGGTTGACCTTCAACCATACGGGCGCGGGTAAAGTGAGTTGCTTTTCCATCATGGCGCGGATCAGATTCTTACCGAACAATCCATGTGCACCGAGCAGGATGGCACTGAACAGCCAGTATAGCACCGTGGGTTTCCACTTGATGAAGGTCTCATCGTGCAGCAACAGGGTGGCGCCACCGAACACCGCGATGATAGCCAGGCTCACCCACAGCATCGTGTCCACTTTGCCACGCCGCAGCCAGGACCAGAGTACCTGGGCGAACGTTGCCGCGATGGCTACGGCCGTGGCGGTATAGACGTCCCACACCTTGAATGCCACAAAAAACAGCAAGACCGGAAAAATGTCGAACAGGAACTTCATAGTCGTCCAAGTAAAAATGGCCGGCGGCATTATGACCGCAAGCACGGGCCGGTGTCCAACCCGCTTCGGGTAATATGGCCCCTCAGTG
>JANLTJ010000134.1:0-3022 GCA_031362885.1 Betaproteobacteria bacterium | reverse complement strand
CACCACGCCGCCGCTCGCCCGGTTAAGCAGCTCGCGCAAATGTTCGCGCCCGCTGGCCTGCATCGGCGTCTGGCCGAGGATGTCCGCGCAGCGTTGGAACTGGCCGAAAAGCTGATCGTCGAGATCGTTGCGGTCGGTCAGCACCACCAGCGTTGGGTTCTGCATCGCCGGATGCCGCACCACGCGCGCGGCGAAGAAGAGCATGGAGAAACTCTTCCCGCTGGCCTGCGTGTGGCAGACCACGCCCTCACTTTTCTGGAAAAAGGTGTTGCATGAAGGCCAGCCGCTTTGTATCTAGCCAACAAATGGCTAGACAGAAGAAAGCAACCTACACTGCCGCATCCCAACGATTCGGGGAATGGCTTCGTGGTTTACGCGAAGCCAAGGAATTGCCGCTTCGAGTCATCGCTGCCGCTGCCGAAATGGATCAAGCGCATCTGAGCAAGGTGGAGTTGGGACAGCGGTTGCTCACGGCGGAGCAGGCTGCGGCGATTGCGAAGTTCTTCGATCTCGACGCCAACGAAATTGAGGCACGCCGGATCGTCGAGAAATTCCGCCTCGAACACGCGGACAACCCTGCGGCAGAACAAGCAATCCACATGCTTCACGAGGACCCGGCGGCCTACGGAGTAAAGAAGTGAACCGATCCAAAACGAAATGAACTTCATCGAATTTGAGTCAGCACAGAAACTCCGTGGCGGGTTCTACACTCAACCCGCAATCGCGTCGTTTTTGGCGCGGTGGGTTAAGGTAACGAAACCGAAGTCGATTCTTGAGCCGAGCTGCGGAGACGGAGCTTTTCTGGACGCGATTGAGGACGCTCGGATTCCGAGCGTAAAGCGAGTTACCGCTTGCGAACTCAATGAAGAGGAAGCGGAAAAGGCGGCTGCCCGGACAAGTCTGCCAGTTAAAGTGCAGAGGACAGATTTCCTGCGGTGGTATCTGTTTTTCGCCCAAAACGAGGAAGGCTTCGACGCCGTAGTCGGCAACCCGCCGTTCATTCGCTACCAGTATTTGCCAGCCGAGCAGCAATTGCTCGCCGAGAAAATATTCGGCCAACTCAAGCTGCCCTTCACAAAACACACCAATGCGTGGGTGCCGTTTGTTTTGGCTTCAATCCGGTTGCTCCGGCCCGGTGGGCGGCTCGCGATGGTGATACCGTCGGAAATCTTCCATATCCCGCACGCCCAATCACTCCGCCGTTACTTGGCCGAGCAATGCTCGAAGATTCTCATTCTCGACCCCGAGGAAATTTGGTTCGACGACACCTTGCAGGGAACCGTCCTCTTGATGGCTGAGAAGAAGCGGGACGTGTCGGAGAAAAGCCGGGGTGTCGCGATTGTCCCGGTTAAATCACGCGATGCACTTGCGGGTGACCCAGAGGACTACTTCCAGAACGCCGCCTACACGAACGGCGTCACGATTGAGGGAAAATGGATGCCGGTCTTCCTCTCGCTTCGCGAACGGGCGCTCCTTGCCGAACTCAAAGCCCGCGATGATGTGAAGAAGTTCGCAGACATCGCCTCTGTGGACGTGGGAATTGTGACGGGGGCGAACAAGTTCTTCCTCGTCCCCGACGCGACGGTGTCAGAATTTGCGTTGCAGCGTTGGGCGCACCCGATGTTTGGACGCAGCGATCACGTCAAAGGCCTCGTCTATTCCGACTCGGACCATGAGGTGAACAAGGAAACTGGTTTGCCGGCAAATTTCTTGTGGTTCGAAGAAGAGCAGATCGAGAAATTACCTCAAAACGTGAGGGACTACCTGGACATTGGGCTGAACCAAAAGCTCCACACCCGTTTCAAGTGCCGCACAAGGAGGACGTGGTATAAAGTCCCGTCAGTCTATTCGGCACCCATCGCAATGCTAAAGAGAGCGCACCACTACCCGCGACTTGTGCTCAACAGTGCCGACGCCTACACGACCGACACTGCCTACCGGATTCACCCTCTCGGCATCAAGCCGGAGGCACTGGTCCTTGGTTTCGTGAATAGCCTAACCTGCCTCACTGCTGAGATGGAAGGCAGACACTACGGCGGCGGAGTTCTTGAACTCGTTCCATCAGAAATCGAGCGGCTTCTGGTGCCCGTAATCAAAGCGACGTCTGCCGAACTCAAGGCCGCAGACAAAAGATTTCGCCACGCAACGAATGACTCTGAGTTTCTGCGAATGCAGGACGCGCTCGTATTGGGAAAACTCGGCGTGAGCCGCAACGACCAAGCGTCGCTGCATGAGGCATGGGCAAAGCTCCGGGACAGGCGGCATCGAGTGCCATCGGAAGACTCCGCAGACAACAGTAGTTCAGTATTGGACTAGTCGATCTCGATGAGAAACTGCGGCGGAGTTTTCCCATTTCGGTAGAGGGACATCGTTCGGCCTAGCAGATCCCGTTTTCCGATAATCTCGGCGACAGGGCCCCAACTGACCGAACTCATTGCGTTCTTCTGCTGGTAGGTTGTCGATGTCTTGCTCGTATTGTGTGAGAGCTTCAACCTGTGGGTTCCGTAGTTAAGACCTTTGATGACCAGAGTGAAATCTGCTTCTGCTCGCTGGTAGTGGGTGAGTTTCGGGTCCTGTTTCCAAGGGATGTTTACGAAGACTTCATCGCGGAAAAAGTGTCGCTGGTCGATGTCCTCCGCCGCACCTTTCTTCCAGAGCATCGATCCGGTGGCGTTTGTGCCTGCTCCCGTCGGAATATTCAAATCTCGTTCGGTCAGTGCTTTGCTTTCCCAGATCAAGACGAAATCTGCTCCTTGGCTGGCTCCGATCGGCGTCGGAACCGCCGGCTTTGTTGCCGCCGCAGCAGTGGCCTGCGCTTTGAGAGATGCGCGAATACGCTTTCCGTGTTTGGGCGAGGATTGTCGCGGGAGCTTGATTGGCTTTAGCTTATCTCGTTCTCCCTTTCTGATCGAGGAGCGGGACGGAGTCGCAAGAATCATCTCTTCGTCCGTCAGACGTCCCTGATCGAAAAGCTCATTCCCGACCACGTATTTCAGATCAAGACGGAGGCGGCCGCGAATGA
>JANLTJ010000121.1:0-26250 GCA_031362885.1 Betaproteobacteria bacterium | reverse complement strand
GGGAATGGTGGGTGTCCCCTGATGAAACATCAGCCTCCAGCCCTTCTCCGTCCGAGACCAGATGGAGCTGCGCAGCGAATGCGATTGACTTCCATCGACATGTCGCAGAACGCTGGAATAAGTGACCAGTGCGACTGACGGCGCCAGCGCCCTCGCAGAAAACTTGTAAAGCGACAGCCGTCCATCGAAGCTCCTGTCCGCTATTTCCAGTATGGCCTCTTTGTCGTAAATGCGGCCCGACCTTCCGAATTCCATGAAATCGTCGGCGAGCAGTGCATCCATTTTCAAGCGGGAGCGACGGACATCGGGACGCATAAGCGTTTCCTCGAGACTCTTCAATTCTTGTACGACTTCGGAAGGTAGTTGCATTGGTTGCGCGTCGGCATCGGTTACTGCCAGCGCAGAATAAATCTGCGGAGAGGAGGTCCGAATTTTCATTACCCGCTTCACTCGCGCACGCGCCTCGGCCATGTCTTCATCAAAATCATAAATCTGCATCTCGCCACGATCCAGTGCCGCAAATCGGTCCTCGCTTTCTTTAGTCCAGATCGCTTCCCAGTCCGCGTCTCGTGGGGCGTTCAGGTCGTGAAGCGCATCTATCAAGACGGCGCGCTCGTACTTGCTCCGTTTTTTTGCCTGCTCCTGCCGATTGTCTATCGGATGATTCATGATTCAATCTTCCAGCAGAATAATTTTCAGCAACTCGACGCCCCGGTTGAACAGGAACCGACGGGTCTTGCCTTTCGAGACCATAGGGCTCTACACGATTACCGACATTTACTTATTCAATTATGCAGGCCAGACCCCATCGCGGCCCCCAACAGATTGTCTATCGGAAGATTCATGATTCAAACTCTAGCGGAAGGATTCTTAGCGACTCAATTCCCGATCGCACAGAAGCCATAGGGTCTTGCCTTTCAAGACCATAGCGCTCTACACGGAACAAATAGCTATACCTCTTCGATTATGCAGGCCCGTCACGCCGTCTGCAGAGCGCAATATTTTGGGACTTGTCGTTTGGATCAATACGTTGCGATGGCCCGACCCGAACTAGCTCGGAACCTGTTTAAAGCGACCTATTCGACTGCTCCCCTGGACGCCAAAAAACGAATCACATCTTCCAATTGTTTCGGGTCTTTGCTTAAACCCCGCCGAGCGTGATATATCGCTGTACGGTCGAACTTGTTTCGGGCGTTAATATCTGCGCCTGCCTCAACGAGGTAAATCACTATGTCCAAATTGCCGCCCTCTGCGGCTTGCTGTAAGGCGGTCCGTTTTGGTAACCCGAAATGGGCGTTTACCTTCGCGCCTCTCGACACGAGGAATTTCACCGCAGCAAGCTGATCCCCGTAGATAGCCCATGAGAGTGGCGTATTGAGCGACCATTCCGTATTCACGTCGGCGCCCTTGTTCAGTGCTTGTTCCATGCCTACGATATCACCCAGCTGTGCTTTACCTGCCAGAATCATCTGTGCATCTGTATTAGATCCGCGATTGCACCCTGCGGTACAGGCGACGAACAACATGAGCACCCCGACTACCCACAATCGAAAACCAACATCGTATCTACCTCGATCTGTCATCTTTATCCTCGTCAATGCCGAACGTCCGCGCTAAGGCCCACGCGGCTTAGCCGCGTCGTGCCTTGAACGTGTAGTTTACCCAACACGGCGAATTGCTTCTGGATACGACAAGAAATAGATATTCCGAAACCCCGGATTACTCACGACTATTTCCTCGTCTTGCAGCAAGCGCCCCGAGTTCAGCATACGGTCGGCAACGAGAAGAAGATCAATTTCTGCGTATTTGGCTTTATACATGGACAGGTTTTCCTTCTTCCGGTCGATTGCCGTCTGTAATTCCTCGCGAGTGACATTTCGCACCCACCCTGCGCGGTCCGATACTACCGTCCACTGCAAATAGTGACCAATAGAAGACGGAAGTGCTGTCAGAAACGCTTTCATTTTGTCTATGTGAAGTGTTGTTCGTTCCCAGGGTTGCAGCAGTGCAGTGGCGTCCATGAGCAGTGCAACCTGTTCTACGTTCACATCCGACACTTCGCCAAGAAACTGTGCGGAAATCGGGCGACCGCCCGCTGCGTAGTATCGTTTTGCCAGCGAGTATATCAACCCGCTGTTGATCGACTCGCTTCTTCTACGTGGAGAGCCGTATGCCTCCTCTCCTCCCGCGAACATGCTTCTGACTTCCAGGCCGAATCGGAAGTTCTCAGTTATGACTTCGAAATCCAGTGGTTCCGGAATATCTTGCAGTGTCCAGTCTACGGCGAGCAATGCGATAGCTTTCTCGGCGTAGATTCTTTCCTGAACTTTGCTAACCATAGCCGCACCTCGGGCTACGTGAAGTCGACGGCGTAATCGCCGTGTATCCAGGGGACACCCTGGCCTGGGTGCCGGAAAGCCCTTGATTTTCTTCGTTAACCCATTTACTGCTCATATCAACAGCCTCAATGAAGCCGGGTTATTTGCCGCCGTAAAAGAAATAGGCGGCTTGGACATGGAGCATTCTCAATGGAATCAAATCCTTCATCAAGCACACTTCAAGGCCCCCGGCTCCTGGATAGGCGGCCCGGAGCAGAAGGGCGTCAATGGTGCGGGCCGGGTCAGGTGGCCATCGGCTTGCGATCCTGCAGCGTGAGCCATCCGCGGGCGACTCGGTAAATCACCCAGATGCCGGCGCTGACGAATAGGATCCACGCCAAGGGGATGCCGATGATGGTGACGAACAGCACCGCGCCGATCAGTATCCACATTGCGGCGAACCAGAAGGTGCGAATCTGCCAGCGGAAGTGGGATTCAAGGAAACTGCCGCGCGAATTGGCCTGATTCACGTAGTTCAATATGACGGCAACGATGGAGGGAATGCCGAAGACAAACGCGCCGACGATGGTGATCGGACTGGTGATGCCAATGAGGATGCTCAGCGCGTGAAGGCCGTAGACGATGTGCGCGATGGTGATAAGCGAGGGAGCGGGTGCTTGCGGGACTGGAATCGGGGAATTCTCCACTTAATTCTCCTTTGCGAAACGCGGAGTCGGTTCCGCTGTGTCATTCCCGTGAAAGCGGAAGTTCAGTTTATTCGAAGGGCACTGGATTCCCGCTTGCTCGGACATGACAAATTGTTTTGCCGCCAGTTTCATGCGCCGGCCCTGATCGCTGACATGCTGCCGGTTTTGCGCGCGCGACGCCAGTTGCGCGCTTTCTCCAGATACAGGTAAACGACCGGGGTGATGTAGAGCGTCAATATTTGCGACACGATCAATCCGCCGACGACAGCGAGCCCTAGTGGCTGGCGCGCTTGGGCGCCGGCGCCGATGGCGAGTGCGATCGGCAAGGTTCCCATCAGCGCGGCCATGGTGGTCATCATGATCGGGCGGAAGCGGATCAGACAGGCTTCGTAGATAGCCTCGTCGGCGGATTTTCCGTCCTTGCGCTGTGCTTCAATGGCGAAGTCGATCATCATGATGGCATTCTTCTTGACGATGCCGATCAGCATGATCAGGCCGACGAAGCCGTACAGATTCAAGTCCATCTTGAACAACATCAGCGTGAGCAGAGCGCCGAAGCCGGCGCTGGGCAGGCCGGACAGTATGGTGACCGGGTGCAGATAGCTTTCGTAGAGAATACCCAAAATCAGATAAATCACGAAGATCGACATCACCAGCAGCAGACCCATGCCGGTGAGCGAGGATTGGAAGGCTTGGGCCGAACCCTGGAAGTTGCCGATGAGCGTGGGCGGAACGCGCAGTTCCGTAAACACCTCTTTAACCTGAGCGATGGCCTGTGACAGGGACACGCCCGGCTTCAGGTTGAATGAGAGCGTGACGGCGGGCAACTGGCCTTGATGGCTGATGCTAAGCGGACTTACCCCGCGTGTGACCCGGGCGACGGATGCGAGCGGCACCAGTGCTCCGGAACCCGAGCGCACGTAAAGCAATGACAAGGCCTCGGGACTGTCCTGGTATTGCGGCAGCAGTTCCAGGATGACCGCATAGTCGTTGCTTGGCGTGAATATGCTGGACACCTGGCGCGAGCCATAGGCGCTGTAGAGCGTATTTTCTATTTGTTCCGGCGTCACGCCGAGCGCGGAAGCCCTCTCGCGGTCAATTTCGATCTGCACCGTGGGATTGCTGATCTGAAGATCGCTGGTGACATCCTGAAAATCGGGCAGCGAACGCAGCTTCGCTTCCAGTATCGGCGCCCAGTGAAATAGTTCGGTCGTGTCGGCGTTTTGCAGCGTGTACTGAAATTCGCTCTTGGTGAGCCGTCCGCCGATGCGGATCAAAGGCAGGTTTTGCAGGTACACCTTCAATCCCGTGATCTCGGCGAGTTGCGGACGCAGCTTCTGGATGATCTGGTCGGCGGGCAGCCGGTCCTTCAGCGGCTTCAGGCGCACCAGAATGCGCCCCAGGTTGAGCGTCTGGCTGGAGCCGGAAGTCGACGGCCCCATGAAGGCCATGACGGCTTCGACATTCGGGTCGGCGCGAATGACATTGGCGGCAAGGCGATGCTTTTGCGCCATCGATTCGTAGGAAATGTCCTGCGCGCCTTCGGTAAAAGCGAGCAATTGGCCGGTATCGGCGCTGGGCAGAAAGCCCTTGGGAATGCTCACGAACAGGAACGCGGTCAATGCGAAAACACCGACGAACATGGCCGCCACCAGATAATGCCGGTCCATCGACCAGCGCAGGGTGCGAGCGTACAGATCGCGCATGGCGTCGAATGCCGCTTCGCTCGCGCGGTACAGACGTCCATGCTGTTGTTGTTTGACCGGACGCAGCCAGCGGCTGCACAGCATCGGCGTGAGGGAAAGCGATACGAAGCCGGAGACGAGCACGGCCGCGATGATGGTGACGGAGAATTCATAGAGCAGCCGGCCAAGCACGCCGCCCATGAACAGTACCGGGATGAATACCGCGGCGAGCGACAGCGTCATGGAGACTATGGTGAATCCGATCTCACGCGCGCCGTCGAGAGTGGCCTGCATCGGCGTTTTGCCCATTTCGAGATGGCGGTTGATGTTCTCCAGCATGACGATGGCGTCGTCCACCACGAAGCCGACGCACAGCGTCAACGCCATCAACGACAGATTGTCGAGGCTGAAACCCATCAGGTGCATGATCGAAAAGGTGCCCACGATGGACATCGGCAGTGACAGGCTGGGAATCAGCGTGGCCGACAAATTGCGCAGGAACAGGAAAATCACCAGCACCACAAGGGCCAGCGCCAGTACCAGCGTGAACTTCACCTCGTCTACTGATTCGCGGATCGACAGCGAGCGGTCGTACATGACATCGATTTTGATCCCCGGCGGCACCTGTGCGCGAAAGGTGGGCAGCAGTTTCTTGATTGCGTCGACCACTTCGATGGTGTTGGTGCCGGGCTGACGCTGGATCGAGAGCATGATGCTGCGCTCATCGTTGTACCAGGCGGCAAGTTTGCTTTCCTCGACGCCGTCCAGCACCGTTCCCAGTTCGGAAAGACGAACCGGGGCGCCGTTGCGATAGGCGATGATGATCGGGCGGAAAGCGGCGGCATTGGCGAGCTGGGCGTTGGTTTCCACCGTGTAGGCGCGGTGCTGCCCGAACAGCGTGCCGGTGGGCAGACGCGAATTCTGCTGCGCGATGGCCTGCCCGACCTCGTCTATGCCGATGCTGCGCGCGGCCAGCGCCCTGGGATCGAGCTGCACGCGCACCGCGTATTTTTGCGAGCCGCCCACACTCACTTGGGCAACGCCGGCGATGGTGGATATGCGCTGTGCCAGAAGGGTCTGCGCATACTCGTCCACGATCGACAAGGGCAACGTTTCCGAGGTCAGCGCGAGATAGAAGATCGGCGAGTCCGCCGGATTCACCTTGCGGAAGGAGGGAGGTGCGCTCAACTCCCTGGGTAACTGATTCAAGGCGCGCGAGATGGCGGCCTGTACATCCTGCGCGGCGGCATCGATGTCGCGATCGAGTGTGAATTGCAGCGTAATGCGTGTGTTGCCCTGGGCGCTCAGCGAATCCATCGAGTCCAGGCCGGCAATGGTGGAGAACTGTTTCTCCAGCGGGGTGGCCACTGAAGCGGCCATGTTTTCCGGACTGGCGCCCGGGAGGGAGGCGCTGACCGATATGGTGGGGTAATCCACGTTCGGCAGATCGGCCACCGGAAGCAGCCGGTAGCTGAACACGCCGAATATCAGAATACCGATCATGGTGAGGCCGGTCATGACCGGCCGGCGCACAAACGCTTCGGCAATGTTCACGATGGCTTGTCCGCGCTTTTCACGCTGACTTTGGAGCCGGGCAGCAGCCGCGAGGCGCCGTCAATGACCACCGTTTCGCCGGCTTTAAGGCCTGAAGCGATCACGGCTTCTTCACCATCGGTGCGGCTGATCACGATCGCGCGCATCTCGCTGCTCGAATCCGCATTCACCACATAGGCATACTGCCCCTTGGGGCCGGTCTGCACGGCTTGCGCGGGCATCACCAGCGCCTGCGCGTCTTCGCGCAGTGTCATCCAGGTGTCGACGAACTGACCTGGCCAGAGCGACTTGTCCGCATTGGCGAAGAAACCGCGCAGACGAATGGTGCCCGTGGTCGCATCCACGGAGTTGTCGGCGAAAGCCAGATCGCCTTGCAGCAGCCGTCCGTCGTCAAGCCGGGCCTCCACGCGCATGGCTTGCCTGGTTTTGTCGGCGCGGATTTCATCGAGGTGCTTCTCGGGCAAGGCGAAGCTGACATAAATCGGGGCCAGCTGGTTGATGATCAGCAGCGCATTGGTGTCGTTGGCCTTGACCAGATTGCCTTCGCTGAGCAGCACCTTGCCGATGCGGCCGCTGATCGGCGCGCGCAGTGTCGCGTAACCCAGATTGATGCGCGTGCGGTTGACTTCGGACTCGCCGGCCTTCACCGTCGACTGGAGCGAGCGTAAATTGGCGGCCACCTGCGCATAGGCTTCGGATGAAACAAATCCCTGCGCGAGCAATTCCTTGTAGCGCCGCTCCTGCACAAGCGCATGGTCGAGCTGCGCCTGGTCGCGGGCGAGATCGGCCTGCGCGCGCACCATCTGCGTCTCAAACGGCTTTGGATCGAGCTGGAACAACAGTTCACCCTGGGCCACCTCCTGCCCGTCGCGCACATGCACTTTGGTGATCAACCCGTCCACGCGCGCCTTCAGCGCGACAGTGGAAATCGGTTCGACGGTGCCGATGGAATGCAGCCGCACCGGCATGCGTTTTTCCACGACTTGCGTGGCGAGAACCGGAATCGGCGCCGGCGCTGCCTTCCTGGCTTCGGCCTGGGCGTTATTCTTTTCAGAGCACCCTGCAAACGAAAAGCTGACTGCCAGAACGGTCAAGGTGCGGCAAAGAAAACTCCAGGAAGAAATTTCATGATCCAAGTTCAGGCGTGCGGTCATCTGATCTGTTCCGGACTGCGTTAGGTACGACGCTGGCAGCGCACTATTGAATCCGCCGCAGTCATGCGATGCCGTCATTTTGCGCCTATTGGCTGAAAAGCGGGACAATGGCTTTGTGCGATGTGGCGTGGTAAAAAATGGCGGTGAACTTGTCGCCGCTCGTGACAGTAAGTGACAAAATAATTCCAAACCGAAGGCGGTCGCAGCAATAAGACCATCCATGCGAGATCGAGTTCTGATTGTAGATGACGACGAAGACATCCGGTCACTGCTGGAGCAATTCCTGCGCAAGAACGGTCTAGATGCCGAGGCGGTTGGCGACGGCAAGGCCATGCGCGAGACGCTGGCGGCAAGGCCGGCGAGCCTGGTCGTGCTCGATCTGATGTTGCCCGGGGAGGACGGCTTCGCGTTATGCCATCAACTGCGCGCCAAGTCGCAGATTCCGATCTTGATGCTGACTGCGCGTGGCGAAGCCTCGGATCGCATTCTGGGTCTGGAAATGGGCGCCGACGATTATCTGGCCAAACCCTTCGAGCCGCGCGAACTGCTGGCGCGTATCCGCAATATTCTGCGGCGCTCAAAAATGCTGCCGGCTGATACCGAAATCGACGCGCTGGAGGAGTTTCAGTTTTCCGGCTGGCTGCTTGATACGCGCACGCGCAACTTGCGCGCGCCGGACGGCGTGTGCGTCTCCCTGTCCGGGGCGGAGTTCCGCCTGCTGCTTATCTTCCTGCGCAGCCCGAACGCGGTGCTTTCGCGCGATCAGTTGTCGAACTTCACCTTCGGACGCGACGCCGATCCGCTCGATCGCACCATTGACATGCAGGTAAGCCGCCTGCGCGAGCGTCTGCGCGATCAGGCGCGCGAAGCGGAAATCATTAAAACCGTGCGCGGCAAGGGCTATGTGCTTGCGAGTCGCGTCGAGGAGCAGTCCGCGCCGGGACAGAAGGAAAATCGCACATGAACCTCCTGCCTCGCTCGTTATTCGGCCGCATTGCCCTGATTCTGGCCGGTGGTTTTCTGGCGGTGCAGGCGGTGACCACCGCGATAGCGATCTCCGATCGCGATGCCCTGGTCGCGCGCGCGGGAGCCAATCAGGCTGCGGCCCGCATCGCCGACGCGGCACGGATTATCGTCACAACCAGCGGGAGCGAGCGCACGCGCATCATGCAGGTGATCTCGAACGATACGCTGAAGCTAGCGTACAGCGAGCCCGCGACGTCGGACGCGGCAGTTATGGCGCAGGACGAGGAGTTGATTCTCGTGGCTCGAGGTGCGCTGGCGCAGGCCCTGCCCGAGGGCATGGGGTTCAAAGTGCTCAATGCGCAACTCGTGCATCTCGAACCAGCCTCCTGGCCGGTGAGCCGATTCAGCGAACGCTCCGGCGTGAAGATAATCGCCAGCCTGCTGCCCGGCGATGGCGTATCGATCAGCGTGCAGAGCACGATTCCCGCGCGCGCGAGCCAGTGGGGTCGGCGCCTGCTGCGCAATCTTGCGATCGTTGATGGCGTGATGGTGATTCTGTGTTTTTTCGCCGTGCGCCTGGCCACGCGGCCCTTGTCGGTTCTTGCCAGTGCCGCCGAAGCGCTCGGCCGCGACATCGACCGCCCACCCCTGCTCGAGCGTGGCGCCACCGAACTCAAGCGCGCGGCGCGTGCGCTCAACGTGATGCAGGACCGTCTGAAGCGCTATGTCGATACCCGGGTGAAGATTCTCGCCGCCATGTCGCATGATCTGAAGACCCCGATCACGCGCATGCGCCTGCGCACCGAGTTGCTCGAAGATGCGCAGATCAAGGCCAAGTTCGCCAAGGATCTCGATGAGTTGCAGCAGATGGTAGTCTCGACGCTGGAAGCCATGCGTGGCCTGTCCGAAGGCAGTGAGGCGGTCGCGCCGATCGACCTTGGCGTTTTGATCTCGGATTTGAAAGAGAACGCGGAGGAGGCCGGACGCACGCTCACCGTGTCCGGCGTGGCGCGAGCCCCGGTGATGGGTCGTGCCCAGGCGCTCAAGCGCTGCCTGCAAAATCTGATCGACAATGCCCTGGCCTACGGACAGCGCGCTGACATCAACTTGCGCGAGGAGGGCGGCGCGCTCAATATCGTCGTGAGTGACGACGGACCAGGCATTCCCGAGGGCGACCTGGAGAAAGTATTTGAGCCGTTCTATCGCGTCGAAGGTTCGCGCAATCGCAATACCGGCGGCACCGGGCTGGGTTTGTCGATAGCGCGCAACATCGCCCAGGCGCATGGTGGTAGTGTGCGATTGCGTAATCTCCCCGGGCGCGGGCTGGAGGCGACGCTGGTGCTGCCACGTGGTGCCTGAATCGGGGTAGAGCGCAATCCCGTGGGCCGGGTGAGGGCTTGGTTTATTTTTGGAGGTTGCCATGAGCGAGGAGATTCAGGAATACCGGGGCAAGAACATCGTCGTGCGCTTTGACGCGGCCAAATGCATCCATTCGCGCACCTGCGTGCTGGGCCAGCCGGCGGTCTATCAGGCCAATGCGCCGGGGGCGTGGATCAAGCCGGATTACGCCGTGGTGGAGGCTGTAGTCATGACGGCACTGACCTGCCCATCAGGCGCCATAACCTATGAACGTCTTGACGGCGGCGCACAGGAAACACCGTCCGCGGTGAACGTGGCGCGGGTGCGCGAGAACGGGCCGCTGGCGATCCATGCCGATATGCGCATCGGCGGCGCAAGCGCGCTGCGGGCGACCTTATGCCGCTGCGGCGCGTCGAAAAACAAGCCGTATTGCGATAGCAGTCATACCGCCGTCGGATTTCAGGCCACCGGCGAACCGGTGACGCAACCCAGCGAACCACTTGCGCTGCGCAATGGCAATCTGGAAGTGGAACTCATCAAGGACGGGCCGCTGAAAATATCGGGCAATCTTGAAATCGTCAGCGGAACGGGACGCACCCTGAACCGCGTGCAGCAGACTTGGCTGTGCCGTTGCGGGCAGTCGCAGAACAAACCCTACTGCGACGGCACGCACAAGAAAATCGGCTTCCAGGCGGGGTAGAAGGGCGCTGAACGAACTCTGATCTGTCACTCCCGCGCACGCGGGAATGACAGATTATTCAAAAGAAGCGGGGTCCCCGCCTGCGCGGGGAAGACACCTTTTGCAGGCTTGGCTCAAGCTCACAGCCCGTCCACCACAATGATCTGCGCGCTGGCTGTCTTCTTACGTATGTCCATGGCGGGTTTGTATTCGGCGGAGTGATACCACTCGCGCGCGCGTTCGATGCTCTCGAATTCGCAGATCACCACGCGCTTGGGCGCCCAGTTTCCTTCCAACACATCTATTTTTCCACCGCGTGCGACGAACTTGCCGCCGTATTTGACGAGGGAAGGCCCGACGAGCTTGCGATAGTCTTCGTAGCCTTTCGGGTCGTGGATTTCGATTTGCGATATCAGATAGGCGGGCATGGTGATTCTCCTCGGCGAGTCAGGTCAGGGTTTGTTGTCCTCAATGAGCATCTGCGCACCTTTCTCAGCGATCATGGTCGTCGGTGCATTGGTATTGCCGGACGTGATGCGAGGCATCACCGAGGCATCGATCACGCGCAGGCCGCGCACGCCATGTACGCGCAGACGGTCATCCACCACGGCCCGCGCGTCGTGCCCCATTTTGCAGGTGCCGACGGGGTGGAAAATCGTGGTGCCGAGATCGCCGGCGGCCTGGCGCAATTGGTCTTCGGTTTCGATGCCGGGACCGGGTTTGAATTCTTCCGGTTGAAATTTTTCCAGCGCTTTCGCACGCATGATGCGGCGCGTGAAGCGGATCGAGTCCACCGCTACGCGGCGGTCTTCCTCGGTGGACAAGTAATTGAGCTGGATGGCCGGGTGCGCTTTTGCATCGGCGGCTTTGATGCGTACGTGCCCGCGGCTGGTCGGCCGCAGATTGCATACCGAGGGCGTAATGGCCGGAAACGGATGCAGCGGTTCGCCGAATTTTTCCAGCGACAAGGGTTGCACATGCCACTCGATGTTGGCCGAGGGCTGGGATGCATCGCTGCGCGCGAAGGCGCCCAACTGACTGGGCGGCATGGTCAGCGGTCCGGTGCGGAAGAACAGATATTCGAGCCCCATTGCCGCCTTGCCAAAAAGACTATGGGTGCGCTCGTTCAGCGTACCGGTGTTGTGCACCTTGTACATGATGCGTATCTGCAAGTGGTCATGCAGGTTCTCGCCGGCGCCGGGAAGATCGTGAATGACCGGGATGCCGTGTTCGCGCAGCAGCGCGCCCGGCCCGATACCGGACAATTGCAGGATTTGCGGCGAGCCGATCGCACCCGCCGACAGAATGACTTCGTGTCTTGCTGCGACGAATTGAATGCCACCTTCGACGGCATGGAACTCAACCCCGCTCGCGCGCCTGTCCCCGTTAGCCGTGTCGAAACGGATGCGCTGGACGTGCGCGTTGGTCAGCACCGTCAGATTGGGCCGATGCAGAACCGGACGCAGAAATGCCTTGGTGTTGCTCCAGCGCACGCCGCGCTTCTGGTTCATCTGAAAGTAGGCGTTGCCGAAATTATCACCTCGGTTGAATTCCTTGATCTTGGGGATGCCGCATTGCTCGGCGGCATCGCGCCAGGCGTCCAGTATTTCCCAGTTCACGCGCCGCTCTTCCACGCGCAGCTCGCCGCCCGCGCCGTGCAAATCGTCGGCGCCATGCGCGTAGTCCTCGGTGCGCATGAAATAAGGCAGCACCTCGTCCCAGGACCAGCCCCTGTTGCCGAGCGCAGACCAGTAGTCGTAGTCGCTTTTCTGGCCGCGCATGTAAATCATGGCGTTGATCGAGGAGCAGCCGCCCAGACCCAGACCGCGCGCGTAACCGAGCGTGCGCCCATTCAGACCGGGATCGGCCTCAGTGCGATAGCACCAATCCGTGCGCGGGTTGGCGATGGTGTAGAGATAACCCACCGGCACATGAATCCAGAAGTAATCGTCCTTGCCGCCGGCTTCCAGCAGCAGCACGCGCGTGTTTGCATCCGCGCTCAGGCGATTGGCGAGCAGGCAACCCGCCGAACCGGCGCCGATGATGATGTAATCGTATGGTCCCAGGTGCTGGGCCATGTTGCCTCCACATATAATGATGTGCCCCCTGAATCCCCTCTCCCTCCGGGAGAGGGCTGGGGTGAGGGAAGCTTTAATAATTTCTTCGCCAGGGATTATGCCCGATTCACAGCGCCGGATTACCATCACTCACCCGGAACCGACCCAGGAAAAATCATGACCGAAGTTTTCATTTGCGCCGCACTGCGAACCCCGATCGGCCGCTATGCCGGCGCACTTTCCTCGGTACGCCCAGACGATCTGGCCGCGATCCCCTTGCGCGAATTGAAGGCACGCCACCCATCAGTGGACTGGAGCGCGGTGGATGACGTGGTGTTCGGCTGCGCCAACCAGGCCGGCGAGGACAACCGCAATATCGCGCGCATGGCCTTGCTGCTGGCCGGATTGCCGAAGGAAATTCCCGGCAGCACCGTTAATCGCCTGTGCGGCTCCGGCATGGACGCGGTGGCGATTGCGGCGCGCGCAATCAAGTCCGGTGAAGCCGAACTCATGATTGCCGGCGGCGTGGAGAGCATGTCGCGCGCGCCTTTCGTCATGCCCAAGGCCGATGGCGCGTTTTCACGCACCAATGCCGTGTACGACACCACCATCGGTTGGCGCTTCGTCAACCCGGTGATGAAGCAACTGTACGGTACCGATTCCATGCCCGGGACCGCGGAGAACGTGGCGCAGGAATTCGCCATCACGCGCGCCGATCAGGATGCCTTTGCTTTGCGTTCGCAGGCGAAAGCCTCCGCCGCGCAGAGAAACGGCCGGTTGGCGAAGGAGATCGTGCCAGTGACGATTGCGGCGAAAAAGGGCGATGCTGTCGTGGTGGATAAGGATGAACATCCGCGCGAAACAAGCATGGAAGCACTGGGCAAACTAAAAGGCGTGGTCAAGTCCGACGGCACGGTCACGCCGGGCAATGCCTCGGGTGTAAACGATGGCGCCTGCGCCCTGATCATGGCCAGCGAAGCCGCCGCGAAACGCCACGGCCTGACACCGCTGGCGCGCGTTCTCGGCGTGGCGGTCGCGGGCTGCGCGCCGCGCATCATGGGCATCGGGCCGGTGCCGGCCACGCAAAAACTTCTCGCCCGCACCGGGATCAGGCTCGACCAGATCGAGGTGATCGAACTGAACGAAGCCTTCGCCGCGCAGGGGCTTGCCGTGTTGCGCCAACTCGGAATCAAGGACGACGATGCCCGCGTGAATCCCAACGGCGGGGCGATTGCGCTTGGCCATCCGCTGGGCATGAGTGGGGCACGGCTGGTGGCCACTGCTGTATATGAATTGCGGGAGCGCAAGGCCCGCTATGCACTGACAACGATGTGCATCGGGGTCGGTCAGGGCATTGCGGCGCTGATCGAGCGGGTATGAATCTGGATTGACATTAATTCTTGCCCGGAATCGACGTCTGCATTAACATATTGGTGTTAAAACACCAATGTGAGGCCATCATGAGCCGTTTGACCATTACTCTGTCTGAATCCCGCTACCGGGCACTCAAGGAGGCATGTGCGCAACGCGGCAAGACCATCGGGCAATTAATTGACGAAAGCCTCGATTTCTACGGCATCAAGTCCGGGCAGGATGCGCGCGATCTGGTGCGCCGCGCGCGAGCACACAGTAAGCTCAGTGAAACCAGGGCGATGGCGGTGGCAGGAGAACAGGTCAGGGCCGTGCGCGGCAAGAAGTGAGCTTTCCGGCCGTCATTGTTGACACTAATGTTGTCGTCGCAGGACTGCTTACCTCCCGCGATGATTCACTTGTTACACGCATTCTCGACGGCATGCTCGGGGCGGCCTTCCCCTTCGTGGTGTCGGAGGCGTTGCTCGGCGAATACCACCGGGTTCTGGTTCGACCCGGTCTGCGAAAATTACACGGGCTAGTCATTGCCGAGGTCGATGCCGTTCTGACAATAGTGGCCCGGCACGCAATCGTTCTGACCTCCGTGGTCGCTCAACCCGCGCCCGATCCCGGCGATCAATTGTTGTGGGAATTGCTTTCAACCCGAGCGGACTTGGTATTGATTACCGGTGACAAGCACTTGCTTCTGGATTCCGGCATGCGCGGACGCGTGATTTCGCCGAAAGCCTTCCTCGAAAGTGTGTAGTTTTGATGACCTTGAAAACCGCGCGATTCAGCGCAAACCCAGTCATCGATCCGGGATTCCCGCTACTTCGTTCACGGCGGCAAAACTCAGTCTGATTGAGAGACACGGTTCCGGAATCCACGGATGAGCATTCTTTTCTGCAGTCCAACCGATTCGCCGGAACGCTGGCGCCGAGTGCTCGCGCAAGCCTTTCCGGATCTGGCGTTTCGCGTCGATATTGAGTCCGCCGCACTCGACGATGTGCGATACGTGCTCGCCTGGAATCCACCGCATGGATTGCTGGCGCGAATGCCAAATCTTCGCGCCGTGTTGTGGCTGGGCGCGGGCGTGGACAAGTTGCTCGCCGATGCGTCTTTACCGCCGAACCTGGCCATCATCAGACTGGTGGATGCCGGTTTCGCGCAGCAGATGTCCGAATATGCGCTATACGCCGTACTGCATTTTCAGCGCCGCATGGGTGAATATGCCGGCCTGCAACGAGACGGTATTTGGCGGCCGTTGCAGGAACCCATCGCGCGCGACTGGCCGATCGGTGTGCTGGGTCTGGGCGCCATTGGTAGCGCTGTGGCGACCCGAATGGTAAACATGGGTTTCCCGGTTTACGGCTGGAGCCGGCGCGCAGCGCCGCTCGAAGAAGTAACCGTGTATTCCGGCAAACAGGGTTTCAGAAATCTGCTGGCGCGATCGTGCGTGGTCATCAACATCCTGCCGCTAACGGCGCAGACCGAAAATATTCTGGATGCCCGTGCTTTTTCATTCATGCCGCGCAGCGCATATCTGGTCAACATCGCGCGCGGTGGCCATGTTGTCGATGCGGACCTGATCGCGGCGCTCGATTCCGGCCACCTGTCCGGGGCCATGCTCGACGTGTTCCGCGACGAACCCCTGCCAGCCGATCACCCATTCTGGGTACACCCGAAAATCGTAATCACGCCCCATGTGGCCGCTCAAACCAACCCCTTGCTCGCGCAGGCACAGGTTGTCGAAAGTATCCGCCTATTGGAGCGCGGAGAAATCCCGCGGGGGATTGTGGATCGCAATAAAGGCTATTGAAACCGCAGGGGGTGCTTACCATGCGCAACACTTTGCATCCCCAAGCGGCTTAATTGGCCAGCGCCCGGAAGCTTGCAGCCCACAACACCGGACGCGAGTTTTGTGGCGCATCTGATGCCATAGCGGCTCATTCTGGGTGGATTTGCTCTTGCCTTGACTGCTGAACCTGGAGCCCGGTTTTCCGAGTCCGCACCCAATCAGCGTGCCTCGTGCCCCCAACATTGTTAAGAGTTCAATGGGATGTAACACCAGGGCGAGACGGGGCCGCTCCGGTCGATGTAGACTGGGTTACGAAATTCTCGTCAAGGAGGAAGTTGTGAGAACTGGAGCGATGTGGATGATAAGCGCGGTGATGTTGGTTGTGTTTCCGGCAGCCGGCAATGCCATGCAAAACGAGCCAGCGGATTTTCTCGGCATCGAATGGGGTGCGCCCCTGAAGAACTTTCGCAGTACGCTGCGGCCAATTACCGAAGCGGGTGAATCCGGGCATTACCGGCGATTGTCAGACCGGCCGTTTTTCGCCGGCATCGAAGTCAGACGCATCAGCTATCACTTCTACAAGGGAAGTTTCGTCAGCGGCTCCTATCTGAGCGTAGGGACGAATGAGTTGAAAAATATCCTTGCTCACCTGAAAGAAAGGCACGGCGAGCCTCAGACAGCAAATAACCGACACAAGATCTACGAATGGCAGGGCGATCAACGCGGCGTGACCGTCTCCTGCGATATCACGATCAGTTGCTATACCGAGTTCTACGACAGGCAATTGCGTGACCAGGAACTCGCGGAGGAATCGGCCTTGCCCGACCGAACAAGAACTAATTCGACCAAGGATTAGATATCAGGGGGCTGGCGCATTGATAGATCCATGGCTATTTGGAACCGCCATACCCTGATTCGATGGTTTCATCCTGGATACAGCAATCTAACCTCCGGGAACATGGAGAATGTAAGAGGAGAAACAGTCAATAACCTGCTTGTCGTCCAACCACCATCCGGGTGAGAATTTCCTGCGATGAAATTCCTGGCCTTACTCACTGTTCCCCGTGGTTCATCCGCGCTTTTCAGGTTGATTAGTCGTGCTGAGCAGTGCAGAGCAGTGCAGAGCAGTGTGCGTTGAATCGTAGACCCAAGGAGCCTTGCCATGTTGACGGAACTTTCAGCGGCGCCCTCGCGTGCCGGCAACACGGTGTAGATGCTTGACGAGGGCATATCAATGCAGGAATACCTGCAACGGGTCGCCCGCGTGCGCGCGGCACTCGGACCGGCGAATTTGGTTGGCCTGGTGGCGTTTGGCGATTGCTGGCGCGGCGCGAACGTGTCGTACTTCAATCAGTTCCGCCCGATGGACGGAGTTTCGGATATCGCCAATGCGGTGGTGTTCATCGGCATCGACAGTGAGCCGGTGCTGTTCGTGTCCGAGCAGTGTCTGGGCTATGCCAGCAGTGTCACCGGCTTCGAGGTGTGCCTGATCCGCCAGAAGGGTGAGCGGCTGCGCAGGTTTGCCAAGGCGCATCCTTTTCCAGCGAAGCGCGTGGTCACGGCACCGGGATGGATCTGGAAGAAGAAGCGCCGTGGATCGGACTTGACAACAAAACCATGTTGCGCGAAAACATGGTGTTCACACTAAAATCCACGATCACAGTGCCCAATGTCGGTGGACTGCGCACCGAGCGCATCGTCAGACTGAGCACGGCGGGCGACGAAGCGCTCGACCAGTTCCCGATGCAATTGTATAGGTAGCTTCTGTGGCGCCATAGTTATCGCGCAACGACGCGGCGTAACCCATCCACAATCGGCCCGCGCTGCCAGAGCCCATGCAACGCCCGCATTGCGCGGGCGTTTTCTCTACTGACTCATGACATTCCGGTGCCTAAAACGAAATCGAAGTTGCTGACCATATAACGGCCATCCTGCTTGAGGTCGAGCGCCAGCGACGGTTTGTGGCCGCCCCAGGGGTCGCCTGCCAGGTGCTCATCGCCCTTGAAGTAAAGCTGGGTGGCGAGCGCGGTGTGCAGGAAGGGCAACACCTTGAAGTGGATGTGGCGGGCGCGCGTCAGGCCACCGAATTTCTCCAGACCCGGGACGCCGGGCGGAATCGGGTAGGCGCCGGGTACGATGGTCTCGATTTCATAGCGTCCTTTTGCGTCTGTCAGCAACATGCCGCGCAGATGGAACGGCGGCGCGGGCTCAAGGAAATCTCCAGGTCTTTTCTTGTCATACACGCCGGCGTCGTTGGCTTGCCAGATTTCGATTACGGTGTTCGGTAGTGGCGTGCGGCAATCCTGGCTCAGTACTGCGCCGCGCAGCATGAGCTTTTGACCCGGTTCGTCGTTGTCCGCCAGTTTGACCTGGAACAAAGGCGCGCCATAGTTGTACATCGGGCCGAGAATTTCCTGTTCGGTGAGGTTGCATTCCTTTGCCGCTGCGAGTACCGGTGCGCCGATGGCGGCGGCGCCGCCGATCGCGATGTTGCGCAGAAACTTTCGGCGGGCATAGGCCAATTCGATCTTGCGTTGCATGCTGTTGCTCATTTGTTCCCCCCTCTCTAATGGGTTTTCAACGAGTCTCAAGGGGTTCTCGCAAGTTGTCTCGGGAACATCGCCAATAACCTTACCGGAGCAGCATAGCCGGAATTGATAATGATCACCAAACTTCGTCTGCTCATCAGGTGCATAGGGCTGCGAGCAAAGCATGCAGGTGCCGTTTAAGTTGGTACCCCGGCCGCTACGTAACAGGCTTCCATAAGTTTCAGGGTTTCCAGATTGTCCAGACGATCGGTTGGAAACGGCTTGCCGGTTTGAATGCCTTGAACAAACTCGCGCACGGCGGCACTGAAGCAGATCTGGTAGTTCTTCGCCAGGTCGAAGATGACCGGCGTTTCCGCGGAACCCGCCATGAAGAGGCGATCGCGATCGAATATCAGCGTGCCGCGGGTGCCCATGATTTCGACCCGGTCGGTCGGCAGCGGGCCGTAACCGGGGGCCGAGATGTTTCCGTCAAGTACTGCGCTGATGCCTGCGAGACCTTTTAGCAATACCACTGCGGCATCTTCACCCGCCAGTTCCGGGTTGATCTTTCCGAGTTGCGCCGCTACCACTTGAAGCGGGCCGAGCAACACCCGCATGGCGTCCAGGTTGTGGATCAGGACCTCGAATATCAGCAGGCGTTTGAAGCTTTTCAGATACGGCTGGCGGTTGAGCAAAAAAGGCGGCACGCCGTTGGCTTCGATCATCCCCTGGCAGCGCACGCTCATGCGCGCCTGGGTGATTTCGCCGACGCGACCATCGTCGAGCCATGTGCGCATCATCGCGTAGTGCGGGCGGAATCGGTAATTCTCATGCACCATGAAGCGCACCCGATCGCCGACGTAAGCGATCAGTTCTTCGGCTTCGCGCACGGTCGGCGTCAACGGTTTCTGGCAGCACACATGCAATCCCGCGTCGGCGGCGAGCCTCGTCAATTCACCATGCGTGCCGACCGGAGTGACGATATCCACGGCATCGAGTTTTTCGCGCGTGATCATGGCGCGGAAATCAGAGTACACGGCGGGGATATTGAAGGCCTGCGCTTTGGCGCGCGCCTTGACTTCATCGATATCGCAGATCGCCACGACCTGCGCATCGGGAATTTCCGACCAACCGGCAAGATGGTACTGGCTGATGGCGCCCGCGCCGGCGAAGCCTATGCGAAGTTTACTGACCATTTCTGGTGCCGACGCGATCTCAGGGTGACGCTGAGATTCTAGCCGAAAGGCGGGCAGCGACCGCCTGAAAAATCCCCCCGAAAGACGCGGGGTTCTTTGGTCGGGTGGCCGGTGATCAGCGTGCCATGCACTCGCCCATGAACGACGGGAGTTTATGCGGTGGAACGAGTTTGCGGGTCGCCTCGCCAAGGCAGTGCAGCCGCTTGCGCTCCTTTTCCGCCACTGTTCTTGGGGGCGGTGGTGCCGGGGGCCGTGCGACCGGAGGAATAGTGGCCGGCGGCGAGGCAGGGAAAGGGCTCGGCTGTGGTGGCGCCGGATGCGACGGAACTGATCCGCCGTGATCCCCCCGACCATCTCGATCTTCCCGATCATCGCGACCATGACCGTGTTGCCGGCCACGCCTGTCATTCTTGTTGCACTCCTTTATAAATTTTCCGCGTTCCTTCCCGACCAGATCTCGCTGATTCGCCTGCGTTTCGCAGTGAACCTTCATGGTCCTGTTCTTATCGCCGCGGCGGTCGTGACGCCCTTCGTCTTTGTCATCGTCAGACACCGCCAGCATGGGCAACAATAGTGCTGTAAGTAAAAGTATTAGTCGTACCATGAATTCGTTCTCCCTGGATATTTTCCGTTCGTACCGTTCTTGATAGCTCGTTAACGTTTTGCGCCGATCCGCGGGTGTCCCGCAGCTTCGGCGGCAAGAAAAAACTCCCGCATTGCACGGGGTTAATCGATCGGTCCGGATGCCGGGATCACCCCGCCATGAATTTATACATGAAAACTTTTCTTCGCATCATCGAAACGTTGGCCTGTTTTGCCTCTTCTGTGCATTGAGCCTGCTTTTGCTCGGGGGTCAGTACGGTTTTCGGAGCCGGTGGTTTCACGGCCGGGGCTGTTGCGGCTGGCGCCGGGGTGGCGGGTTGCGCTGCCGGAGTTGGAGCGGGAGCAGCAGCAGGCTGTGCTGGCGCTGGTGCAGATTGCGCGGGAGCCGTAACAGCAGGAGCGGGAGCGGGTTTCGTCTGGGGTGCCGGTTGGGCTGACTGCGCCTGACTCGGACTTGTGTCACTCCGACTCGCTTCGCCGCGTCGCTTGTCGTCCTTGCCCCCCATGCGCCCGTGTCTTTCCTCCTTGGCGCACTCTTTTACAAATTTTCTGCGGTCTTTACCGGTCAGATCTTTTTGATTGGCTTGCTGCTCGCATTCGGTGCGCACCGATGTGCCGTCGCGATCTTCGTCCTTATCATCATCCGCCATCACCGGCAAGGCGAGCAAGAATGTGGTCAATATCAATAGTACTCGTACCATATTGTGTCCATTTTAATCTCTTCGGGTCCACTTCCCCGCGGCTCGCCGCGAAAGATTTTTCGGTTTGGATGTTCGATACCCCGTCGCTTGCGGCGGGGTAGTTCATTTGTCCAATGGCCGGCAAGCGCCAGCCTTGGTCATAGGTTACTGCGCCTTCAGGCACTGGCTCATGAATTTCTTGCGTTCGTCGCCTTTGAGACTCTTTGCGGATGCATCTGCATTGCAGGATTTCATTTTTTCCTGTTGCGGTGTCATGGCCTTTTTTTCTTCCTTGGCCTCGGGGGTCGCCGCGGTTTCCGGTTTTGCCTCGGCTTTGGCGGAGAGACATTGCTTCATGAATGCCTTGCGTTCATCGCCTTTCAGTTCTTTTTTGGCGGCGTCGGCATTGCAGGTTTTCATTTTCCCTTGTTGCTCGGTTTCAGCCAGCACCGGCATGGCAAGCAGTGCAAGGCTAATCAGCACGATAATATTTTTCATGTTTTCTCCCTGATGAGTATGTTTAAAGAAAATTGTAAGCCCCTTTTGGGGAGCATTGCCGCTAACGAACCGCAGCGGCTACGGTTGACATCTCGTGCGCCGATGCCAGGGCGGCCAGCCGGCCTGCGAAATCGAAGGCAAACGCCGCCGGCGGCGAGGCGATCTGGAAGCAATCGGTGCGGGCGCGCACCTCCGCGAGCAACGGCTCGGACACCTGGATGTTGGCGAGTTCCAGCGTGTTGCGGATGCGAACAATGCGGCAATCTTGCGGTTTTACCCGCACCACGGTTTTGACCGCGAGCTGAATGGCTTCCTGCTCGGTATTCATGACCATCGGTATGGCGCCACCATCGAGATTCATCGAGGTGATGATATTGGCGTAAGTCGAAGGGATGTCGATTTCCCTGAACAAGCGCATGGTGATGATATCCGCTCCGCCCACTCCGGTGGCATTGCCGCTGGTTTCAGGAGTCAGGCCGAGCACCACGATTTTCTTGACCCTGGGTCCGAAATTCCAATTCACCGCGCGCCGGTTGCGCCCGGTGATGTTCGGGTCGAAACCCGCTCCGCTGATGTTCTTGCCCATCTCGTCGATGATGAGCACGTCGATATCGTCGAAGTAAAGTCGCGGCATCAGGCGCTTGGCCATTTCCTGCAACACCGGTTCGCGGGATGCGATCTGGCTGGCAGGCATGACTTCGATCAGCGCGGTCTGGTCGTGCGCGTTTTCGACAATGCCCACGCCGAACAGCACATTGCGATTGGCAATATTGCAATCGCGCACCTTGGGCAGCAGCGCGGGGAAGGTGTCCATGCCGTGTTGGTGATAGGTGGCGGCACCGTTGATCTTGCCGATGCCGATCGCAAGCATCTTGGTGACACCACTTTCGGTTGCGCCACGAAACGCGGTGTGCGGCTTGATGCGATTGATGACCACAATGCCCTCGGCTTCGGCGGCATGGCGGTCCATGTGTATGGGTGTGCCGTCATCGAGGTTTCCAACGATGATGGTGTCCATGGTGGCTTTGACCGGAACGCCCATGCTTGCTTCGGAAATGCCATAACCCGCCAGTACTTTTTTCTGGCCCTCGGCGGTGGCGGCGCCATGGCTGCCCATAGACGGAAAAACGAAAGGCTGCGCGCCGAGCGCTTGCAGCTCGCGGATCACACACTTTGCAATGGTGGCGATATTGGCGATGCCGCGGCTGCCGCAGCCCACCGCGATGGTTTGTCCCGGCTTAATTCGGGCAAGCACTTCGGGGCGCTGGAATTCCCTGGCAATGGCGCCCGGAATATCGCCCAGGTGCGTGTTGTCGAATTTCTGGCGCACATTGACCATGCGTGGCATTGGAATATCGAGCCCACCTGCGATATTGACTTCGATTTTTTCTCCGATCATGGTTTTCTCCTCAAGCCGGCTGATAATAGGGGACCACATAGGGCCCTTCGGGTATGACCGCCAGCGCGCTATCCCCGCTTTGTTCGATGCAATGTTGCAAAGTATCTTCGACCGAATCAGTCAGGTGAACGCCGGTCAGCGCTCGATCATTTACGGTCAGGCCGCCGGCATAAAGATGCACCGCGCCGGCTTTCATCGGCTTCAACTGCATTTGCGTCTGCCACTCGTCGATGTCGGCAAATTGTTTGCGGCTGATGTCGGCGAAAAACCCCTCCGTGCCAAGCGCGATCAGGCGCCGTTGCGCATCGGCATACTCATGGGACCCGAGTCCCTCGGAACATTCCGAGACGATCACCAGATTGCCGCCGGGTTCGAGAATGTCGATCGGACCGACCATGCCTTTCACCGTCTGGTAGTAAGTTTTGTCGAGCGGGTAGCCGGCGGCGCTGGTGACCACGGTATTAAAGCGCCGTCCGACCGGCACGCGGGTAAAGCGTTGCGCAAATTGGACCGCGTCACGATGGCTTTCCAAAATGCCGCCGTAGTTAACAAAGGACAGCCGGCGATGTTCGTCGATGACCGTGTTTACCGCCAGGACATGGCCGAGCATGCGCACGATCTCGAGTTGCTCCTCGTGCAAGGGGTTGCCCTCGAGTATGCAGTTGTCGGCCTTGGGATGCGCCATGAACCGCGCACTGTGGAAAGTGGTGATGGTGTCGCGGTGCGCAATGCCGGGGGCGATGACCTTGCGCCCGCCGGAATAGCCCGCCATGAAATGCGGTTCGACCAGGCCGGTGGCGATTTTTAGATCCGCCTCGACGAAGCGACGGTCAAGCTTGACCGGGGTGCCCTGCGGCGTGCGACCCAGATCGACATGCGCCGTATCGTCGCGCGCGAAGTGATTCACCACGTGCACGGTCTTCAGTACCCACGGATCGCCGACCAGTTCTTCGAGTTCCGCGCCCTCGTTGGGCCGGTGCAGTCCGGTTGCCACCAGCACAGTAATGGCGTCGGCTTTTATCCCCGCATCGAGCAACTGGCGGACAATTTCCGGCAACAGCAGGCCATTGGGCACTGGCCGCGTGATATCGCAGATCAGAATGCAGGCGGTCTTTTTCCCGCGCGCTTCGCGGGCCAGTGTGTCCGCGCCCACTGGCTGCGCCAGCGCATTGCGAAGCGCTGCTGCCGGATCAGCCTGCAGTGGCATCGCCGGCTTGCGGATGACGGTCACGTCCCAGTCGTCGCGCAATGCCAGAGCATAACCGTCGCGGCCGTAGTTCAGGTCGAGTCGCATGGGCTTCTGAAGGTATAAGACGGGGAAACTATAGCACCGCCACGCACCGGGCGCCGGAAGTCACTAAACTGGACTTCCACGTCGGAGCGTGAAGCGGTAGCATCGCAACCCATGAATTTATCCGACCCCGTTATGGCGGCGTTGATCGGCGCCAGCGCAACGTTTGCGACCGCAATGGTGCAACTGTTGGGCAATGCCCGCCGCCAGGCCGCCGAAAGGGCCGCCGGCAAGCCCGTCTCGCGCAAGTCCGGCAACTGGCTGGCCATTTTCGGCGTGATTTTGGCCGCATTTGTCGGCGGTTATGCCTTTTCCGAATACCGGAACATAAGTACGCACGAAGATGACAAAGCGCTGCGCCAGGAGATGCAGACGCGCTTGCGTGACCTCGGTGATGCGGCCGCACGGCTGGAACGCGCCGGTACGCAAAAGAACGATCAATCCGCCGCCGATACACGGCTTGCCGCCGAGAGCCTGCGCGGCGTGGAGGGTGTGGCCGCCATCATCGGCCTGCCGCCTTGCGTGAGCAAATCACCGGCCATGATCGCGTCGGAAAAATGCGATGAAGCCAACGCGCTTACCGCGTCCGTTTGCGCCAGCATTCCGGCGGCGGCGGTGGTTACCGAAGTGCATCTATTCAGCCGCATGGAAGATGCACCGCAAACCTGGCTGGAATCCAGAGTGCAGGCGGGACAGGATGCCGGTGCAGCGAAATTTGTCGATGCGTACTACGAGCGCAGCCAGGCGGACGGCAAGGAAGTCTGCCAGCGCTTCATTCACTGGAACGCGCAAAAGACGCGCCTGGCGCGCATCGTTGTCAAGTACACGCTTTAGGCGAACAGCCGGATCAGCAGTCCGGCCAGACCGCAGGCGGCGATGGTCTGGATGATGCCCGCCTTGAAACGAAACAATGCAATGAGCGCGCCCAGTCCGATGATGGCCAGCGGCCACTCGAAATGCCCTTGCGCTCCCTCCGGCCAGAATACATGCCAGGCGAAAAACAGCGCCAGATTGAGGATCACGCCCACGATTGCTGCGGTGATTCCGGTAAGCGGCGCGGTCCATTGCGGCTGGCGGTGCGTGGTTTCCACCAGCGGTCCGCCGAGGAAGATAAAAATAAATGACGGCAGAAAGGTGAAGAAGGCCACCACCACGGCGGCGGCGATGCCGGCCAGCGCTGCCGCGTCCACTCCGAACGGAGCCAGCGTCCACGCGCCGACGAAACCGACAAAGGCGACAACCATGATGAGCGGTCCGGGGGTGGTTTCGCCGAGCGCAAGGCCGTCGATCATCTGGGTGGCGGTCAACCACTGATGCTGCTCGACGGCGCCCTGCACCACATAAGGCAACACTGCGTATGCGCCGCCAAAGGTCAGCAGCGCCGCCTTGGTGAAGAACCAGGCCATGATGGTGAAAACGCTGTGCGCACCGAACTGAAACACTAATCCGCCGATAGCCAGGGCCCAGATTCCCAGACCAATTGCCAGCACGAGGAGCAGGCGGCGCCAGGTGAAGAGGGCATGCTCCGGGGTGGGCGTATGGTCATCGATGATCGCCGCGCCGTAATTGCTATCGGCGTGATGGCTGGCTGTGAAGGCAAACCAGGCCGGGAACCAGCGCCCACCCGCCGCGCCGACCATCGCGGCGGCAAGCACGATCAGCGGAAATGCCACGCCAAACACAAAAATTGCGAGGAATGCCGCCGCCGCGATGGCCCAAAGCACGGGATTGCGCAGGGTGCGTGAACCGATGCGGTAGGCCGCGAACAACACCACCGCGGTCACGGCCGGCTTGATGCCGTAGAGCACGCCGGCGACCAGCGGCGACTCGCCGAAAGCCAGATAGATCCAGGATAAGGCGATCAGAACGAACAGCGAGGGCAGCACGAACAACGATCCCGCCACGATGCCACCCCAGGTCCGATGCATGAGCCAGCCGACGTAGGTCGCCAGTTGTTGCGCCTCCGGGCCCGGCAGCACCATGCAGTAGTTCAGCGCATGCAGGAAGCGCCGCTCGGAAATCCAGCGTCGTCGCTCCACCAACTCCTGATGCATGATTGCAATCTGTCCGGCCGGACCGCCAAAGCTGATGAATCCGAGTTTGAGCCAGAAACGAAATGCCTCGCCGAACGAGACTGCAACAGGCGGCGGGAGTGGCAGCGCGTAAGGTTCAGCGTGTTCCGGGTGTGTGGTCATGGCAGCTCGGTTTCAGATTTGCACATAGTCTCCGCGTAGTGTCGGCTGCGTGTATCGAGGGCCTTTTCCGTCACCGCGAAACCAGCCGCGATGAGTACATTCCAATCCAAGTATGCGTCTGAGCGAGATGTATTGAGGTAGCGGTCAGGCGGCAGAGCTCGATCGGTTGGAAATGATTTTGAATAGAACGCTTCGCGCGTCGTTCAGACGCTGCGCGGCGTCATTATCGCTCA
>JANLTJ010000099.1:0-3576 GCA_031362885.1 Betaproteobacteria bacterium | reverse complement strand
AAATTCACTGGGTAAATTTCTTAAGCGAGCCGCCACTACGGCACTTACAGATACACGCAATAATCTGAACCACATAGTAGACGCGTGCACGCCACGGTTTGATCAGTAGTTTATTCACGAAATTGCCAACCGAGCGTTGTGATGTGTGCGATGTCCACTGATAAGAGGTACCGGCGCACATGCAGTGGACCGTTCAACTTCGCTGGGCAAGTGGCGGGCGGTTGCTCGTAGCCTGCATCTTGGTTAAAGACTAAACTGAGTTAACGTTTGCTCACAGCCATATAGATGCAGCTACTTTCTATTAGGGACGGGCAACACCTGGCAACGAGCGCCCAGCAACTGATCTTTCGCGATAAAGGATTTGGTGTTACCCACACGCGTCTCAAGTGCTTTGCACGCCTCTTCAACATTACTCGTAGTACCTTTGCCGCGACAGCGACTCCCGGAGCATTTCCAATTGATGCCCAAAACAGGCGATTTAGAAACATACACCGCATCTTTTACCCCAACCGGTTTTTCCAGGACAGCAGAAAAACTGGGCACCTCTGGTTTTCCTGCAACAGCAACAGAGGTAAGTAGCAGGAAAATACCGGTCACAATGATTGTCAAGGTCTGGCTCATGAGATTGTCTACTTTTGTTTATTAAAAAAAGACCGGTTCACTTAGGAAATCCAATCCCCTTTAAGCATGACGCACTGCTCTTTGCTGGCAGCAACAACGCCTTCTTTCGGCGTGACGCCATAGCCTGGAAAGCCTGAGTAGTAACGGTAGTAAGCTTCTGAGCGCTCCCCCTTATAGACAAGGCAAGTGCCAACACGATCGACTGCCGGACACGGGCCGGCGAAAAATACCGTTTTTTGCGAAGTGCAGGATTTTTCCACGCGCGATGGCTGGTAATCAGCGCCGGTATACTCGACGCAAAAACCGTTTGCTTCGCTGTTGCAGCTTCCAGCGATATGGGTTGGTGCCGTGGTGTTTGAAGTGGCGCCGTCGCAACCCGTCGCTGAGATTGCAACCATGGCGAACAATAGCGTGAATGAAATGTTGGTCGAACCGTAACGCGCCATACATCCTCCTGATAGCCATGAATTGCATACTGCTTGCCTTGCAAAACCTCCATTCCTTTCTTTTGCCATTCCCTCTGCCTGTCTTTATTCGCTATTGCTTGTCACCAGGATTCCACCAACCTTCAAGGTGATCATCGATGATGCCGTTGCAGTCATCGTCACGGCGATTGGGTAATTCTGCAGCGTGTATATTGACAAAGGCGCGCGTATCGTCGCAGTCAGTACCACAAATAGTGCCATTGCAAACACGAGCGTCAATAAAGCCGTCACCGTCAAGGTCACCGTCGCCTTGTACCGCGCCGTCGGCGCCGGCAGCAACGGTAGTGTCATTACAATCTTCATCGTGGCCATTGAAGTCCGCACGCTCTACATTTCCCGGATAACGCGTTGCGTCATTATCATCACAGTCGAAGGCTTCTTGCGAAACGCCATCGCCGTCCCTATCGCAACTGGGACAAGGCGGCTGTGGTCGGGTGGTTTTCTTGGGCGGTACTTTTGTAGTGGAGATATCTGGTTTGGGTGCGTTGACGGCGCTATTGGCTGTGGGGCGCGGGTCGACAGCAACAGCCTGAGGTTTTACCTGTGCGTCGCCAGAAGAGGATTTGCCCGCGCACAGCTTGATAGCGGAAGCCCAACCGATACCTTGCGCAATTTTTCCCTTAAAACATATGCCCGGCTCGGTTGACTGCTCCGCTCCCTTGCACAAGGCGGCAAGATTGGCTGCTGACCATGTGGTTCTCTTGACTCCATCCCAGGCTATCTTTCCCTGCACAGAATCGGCGCAAGTGGTATTAGCGGCGGCCGATGCAGGAACAAACACTAACAGCGTTGAAGCCAACGCGATGAATTGAACACTACTCAGTACGGCGAATCTTGTTGTTAGCATTGTCGTTTGCCTTATGTAAGAGAAGCCATGCCATGACAATTTACAGAGCATAGCGCTGAATATACGTTGATTCACCATCTTTGAGCGGCATCACCGCAGAATATTTGTTTAGGAGCGCGCCTTCCGGCTTTCTTTATCCACCCACTCATTGGCTGAGTAAATTGAACCGCTCAATTCCCTGCGCCAGACCAAGCCCGGTTTCTGGGACTAGGCCTTTGCAGAATGCCAGGCTGTCGGTTGCGCGGGGTAGTTTGAAGGCCGATCTCGAATCGGCACCGGCCCGTCGCTTCGGAATCCAGAACCCGCGCCTCGACCGCTTCACCCATGGCGCCTGCCGGAGCAAGGAGCAGGCTGAGTGGTCCCGCGAACATTCCAAGCGATCCAGTGAAGTGTCAGGAACAGAACGCATGCTCCGCGTTATTTCAGAATTCGCTTGGATATCGCCCCGATCCCTGCGGCTCGTGCCGGTAGAATAGCTGCCGCTTACCGGCCTTCCCGCGCCGGACGATATCTTCATTTTCCGCAATCCATGTCCAAGCACAGCCACGACTCGATCCGTATCCACGGCGCGCGCCAGAACAATCTCAAAAATCTGAACCTCGATCTGCCGCTCAATGAACTGCTGGTGGTGACCGGCGTATCCGGTTCCGGCAAATCTTCGCTGGTGTTCGACACGCTCTATGCCGAGGGCCAGCGCCGCTATGTCGAGACCTTCTCGCCGTATGCGCGCCAGTTTCTCGACCGCATGGACAAGCCGCAGGTCGATCGCATCGATGGCATCCCGCCCGCCATCGCCATCGACCAGACCAATCCGGTGCGCACTTCGCGCTCGACGGTTGGCACCATGACGGAGCTGGCCGATCATTTGAAATTATTGTTCGCGCGCGCCGCGCAACTCTATTGCCGTGGCTGCGCGCGTCCGGTGCGCCGCGACACGCCAGATTCCATTTATGCCGACATGCAGGCGCGGGCTGAGCAGGCCGGCGATCCGCGGCTCATCATCACGTTTCCGGTGGACGTGCCGGAGAATTTCTCCGAGGACGAAATCCTCAAGCTGCTGGAAGGGCAGGGCTACACGCGCATTCACGCGCGTTCGGGCGCGCGCCTGGAAGTTGTGCAGGATCGCTTGCGCATCGGTGGTGCTGAGCGGGCGCGGGTTGTTGAAGCGCTGGAGGCTGCGCTGCGGGTGGGCAACGGCCATGTCAGCGTGCATCCGGTCGCCGACGGCGATGCGAGTAGTCACGGCCTTCCCTCACCCCTACCCCTCGGCTCCGCTCCAAGTGTTCCCTTGTCCCGGGGGGAGAGACGCCACGACGTGTGCGTCGCGAATTGCGGCCATGAACCTGTCGTGGCGTCTCTTCCCTCATCCCCGACCCTTCTCCCGGGGGGAGAAGGGAGTGTTGTGCTCCCCGTCCGAACGGGGAGGTTCATGGGTAGGGGCGAAGATCTGCGGGATCACTTCACAGCGGCAGCAAGCGACACGGGTCGCTCGTCTTTTCCCTCGCCCCAAGACTCCGGCCCTCGCGTGTCGTGGAAATATTCCACCGCACTGCACTGTCCCGACTGCAATATCCACTACCGCGAACCGAACCAGAGCAGCTTCTCATTCAATTCGCCGGTCGG
>JANLTJ010000040.1:0-11740 GCA_031362885.1 Betaproteobacteria bacterium | reverse complement strand
TGCGCCATGCGCTGGTCCACGCCGAAGGTCAGAATCAGCGCAACCTCCACGACAAATGCCAGGCCGAAAAAAAACGCCAGTCCACGCAAGCCGCCTTCGGCACCGTCGCGCTCGAAAGCGGCTTGCGTGGACTGGCGTTTTTTTTCGGCCTGGCATTTGTCGTGGAGGTTGCGCTGATTCTGACCTTCGGCGTGGACCAGCGCATGGCGCAGGCGGACTACGTCGGGCAGGGCGTTGACATCGGGGGTACGCGCTGGCCGGTGCGCATGCTGATCGCATTCGGTGTGGCGGTGACGCTTACGCTCGCGCTTTCGCAATTCCTCACCCGCACTTTCGCCGGCCGCGCGATCCGCGCTGTTGCGCAGGACCGAACCGCACTGGCCTTGATGGGGGCCGATCCGGTGCGCATCAAGCAGCAGGCCTTCGGTATCGCAACCGCGACCTGCGCTATTGCCGGCGCCTTGTTGCTGATCGTCGGACCGGTGGAACCGGGGCTCGGCCGGCTGTATATCGGCCGCACGTTTTGCGTGGTGGTGCTGGCCGGCCTGGGCAGCGTACAGGGCACACTTGCCGCCGGGATCATTCTGGGCGTGACAGAAAGCCTGGTGCTGAGTTCGCTGGGCACCAGTTGGGCGCCGGCAGTCGGCTTTGGTTTGTTGCTGCTGGTTCTGGCGCTGCGCCCTTCCGGGTTGTTCGGGCGCTGAAGCGATGCAAAGGTGGCTGATCTTTTTCCCTGTGGCCGCGCTGCTCGTTTGCGCCGCTGTCGTCGCCACGCGCTTCGAGGGTAACGAGTATTTTTTCTTTGCCGCCTATGTGGTGCTGCAATTCGTGGTGCTCGCCACCGGCTGGAATGTAATGGGTGGTTACGCCGGCTATGTGAATTTCGGCGCCGGGGCATTTTTTGCAACCGGGGCTTACACTGCGGCGGCCTTGTTCAAGGCTTTCGAGTTGTCGCTGCCCTTGCAGATTCTGGCTGCGATGACGGCGGCCGGTGTGCTGGGTTTCGCGGTTGGCGTGCTGACCCTGAGGCTGCGCGGCGTCTTCTTTTCCATTGCCACCGTCGCGGTCGCCGTCATCATTGAAACAGCGGTGTTGAACTGGAGTTATGCCGGCGGCGCGCGCGGCATGACTGTCCTTTCCCCGGACGCGCCAGAGGGCTTCGCCACCTATATGCGCTGGCTGTTCGTGGTGATGTGCGTGCTGGCAGTGCTGGCGGTGGCCGCGGCGCGATATATTGAGACGTCCTGGGTCGGGCGCGGGCTGCGCGCGCTGCGCGACGATGAAATCGCAGCCGAAGCCGCCGGGGTGCCCACGCTCAGGTTGAAACTGTTTGCCTCAACGGTATCCGGCGCCCTGATGGGCATGGCTGGCGCACCCTATGCGTTTTACCTGGGCTTTATCGAACCCACCTCGGTGTTCAGTCTCAACTACGCAGTTTCCGCGCTGGCGATGCCCGTCATCGGTGGCACGGCGAGCTGGGCTGGCCCGGTGCTCGGCGCGGTGCTGCTGGCGAGCGCACAGCAGGTGGTCAGCGTGACGGTATCCTCGGAACTCAATGTGCTCATCGTCGGTGTGCTGCTGATCGTGTTTGTGGTGGCGGCCCCGCATGGCATTCTCGGGTTATTGCGTAGTCTGCGAAAACGGGAGCCAGGATCGTGAGCGGCGCGCTGCTGGAAGTCGAAGGCCTGGCCAAACACTTCGGCGGCTTCGCCGCGCTCACCGGTGTTGGATTTTCGGTTGGCGCGGGCGAGCGCTTCGGCATCATCGGGCCGAACGGTTCCGGAAAAAGCACGCTGATGAATTGCGTCGCCGGGGCGCTCAATTGCGATCGTGGCGCGATCCGCTTCGACGGCGCCGACATTACCCGTCACGCGTCGCACCGCCGCGCGCGCATGGGAATCGCGCGCAGCTTTCAGGTGCCGCGACCCTTCGCCAGCCTGAGCGTGCTGGACAACATCTGCGTTCCGCTGGAGTACGCCGCGAAACATCCAGGACGCAGCCAGTCAACCCTGCGCGGGCAGGCGCTCGCGCTGCTCGCGCGCGTGAGCCTCGACAACAAGGCGCGGGCTGCGGCGGGCAGTCTTACGCAGGTGGAATTGCGCAAACTGGAACTTGCGCGTGCGCTGGCGGCGCAGCCGCGGTTGCTGATACTCGACGAAGCGATGGCCGGCCTCGCTTCCGCGGAAGTCGATGAAATTCTCGACATCGTGCTGGAGATCAATGCGCAGGGGGTTGCCGTCATCATGATCGAACACATCATGCGGGCCATCATGCGGTTTTCGCAGCGGGTGGTGTGCCTGGATGCCGGGAAAATTATCGCCGAAGGCGCGCCTGACGAGGTCGTCGCCAACGCGGCGGTGAGAAGGATCTATCTCGGTGCTTGAACTCACCATCAACGGGCTCGAAGCCGGTTACGGCGCGGTGCGCGTGTTGCACGGCGTTTCGCTCAGCGTGAGCCAGGGAGAAACGGTGGCGCTGCTGGGCACCAATGGCAACGGCAAAAGCACGCTGCTCAAATGTATTGCCGGCCTGGTCCGGCCCACCCGCGGGACAGTGCTTCTGCGCATTGATGGGGCAAGCTTCGACCTGGCCGCGATGAGCACATCCGACATTGTCGGCCACGGCGTGGTCATGGTGCCGGAAGGCCGCCGCCTGTTTCCAAAACTCACGGTGGAGGAGAATCTGCTGCTGGGTGCGTACCGGCAGGCCGCGCGCGCGGCGATCAGGGAAAATCTTGCGCTGTGCCATGAAACCTTTCCGGTGCTGCGCGAGCGCGCGCGCCAGGCGGCGGGCAGCCTGAGCGGCGGCCAGCAACAGATGCTCGCCATTGCGCGCGCGATCATGGCCGCGCCAAAACTCCTGCTGGTGGATGAGCCCTCGGTGGGTTTGTCGCCGCTGCTGGTCACGCAGACCATTGATGTCATCGCCGAGCTCAAGCGCCGTTTCGGCCTCACCGTGCTGATGGCGGAACAGAATTTCCACGAAGCAAGCCGCATTGCCGATCGCGGATACATCATCGTTCACGGAGAAATCGCCTTCGAGGGGCGCAACCTTCAGGAGTTGCGCGACAGCGAACTGGTCAAGCTTCACTATCTGGGGGCATAAGGGGAAAACAATGGCGACAACAACACGCATAGCCTGGATCGGCGCCGGACGCATGGGCGTGCCCATGGCCGGGTTCCTGATTGAAGCCGGGCATGCTCTGACGGTTTATTCGCGCACTCCCGGCAGCCGGCAGAAGCTGGTCGCACTGGGCGCGCGCGAAGCGCGCAGCGTCGCCGACTGCGTGCGCGGCGCGGAAGTGGTATTTTCCTCGCTATCCGACGATGCCGCCTTGCGCGCGATCGCGCTTGGGCCACAGGGCGTGCTGGCCAATTCCGGTCCCGGAACGATATTTGTCGAAACCAGCACGGTGTCTCCGGAAGTGGCGCGCGAGCTGGGCGAGGAGGCGAAGCGCCGGGGCATCGCATATCTGCGCGCGCCAATTTCAGGCAACGCCGCGTCCGCCCGCACGCGCGACCTGACGGTGCTGGTATCCGGCCCGGCATCGGCAGTCGAGCAAGTGCGGCCCTTGCTCGCCACCTTCAGCAAGGCCCAGATTTATCTGGGCGATGCCGAGCAGGCGCTGGTCATGAAGCTGGTGGTCAATGCGCTGGTCGTCAATCAGGCGCAGACCCTGGCCGAGGCGCTGGCGTTGGGACGCAAGGCCGGTCTCGACTGGGATGCGATGCTGGACACGCTGGCGCAAAGCACCGTGGCTTCGCCGTGGCTGAAAGTAAAAATCGTCGCGCTGAAGAAGCATGACTATTCGGCCACGATGAACGCGCGGCTGATATTGAAGGACATTGACCTCATGCTCGCCGAGGCCCGCAGCCACGAAGTTCCCATGCCGCTGACCGCGGCCACGCGTCAACTGATGCAAGTTCTGGTCGGCGAGGGATTTGGCGAGGAAGACTATATGGCGGCGATCAAGCTGGCAGCGCGCCAGGCCGGACTCCGGTAGGCGCGCAAGGCAAAGGCGAAAAAGCGTTCGGCGCCAAGGACGCGAAGGGCGCCAGGGACGCAAAGGATTCACTTCAATACCCCTTTGAGGGGTACGCGAAGAACAATCAAAAGCCAGGGAACATCGACATGAACAGGCGCGTGCTGATTATTGGCGGATCGCTGGCGGGACTGATGGCGGGCAACTTGTTTCACCGCCGCGGCTGGGAGGTGCAGGTTTTCGAGCGCGCGCCGGGCGATCTTGAAGGCCGCGGTGCCGGCATCACCATTCTTCCGGGTCTGGTGAGCGGGTTTCAGGCCGCCGGGACGGACGAAACCGAAGAATCGCTCGGCATCCTGTTGCGCGAGCGCATTGCACTGGATCAGGGCGGAAACGTGCTGGCGGAACGGCCCTTCGCGCAGGCGATGACGTCTTGGGGCCGGCTCTACGAGTCACTGCGGAAAATATTTCCGTCGCGCAACTATCATGGTGGCGCGACGCTGGAGCGCGTCGAGCAGGACGCGAACACAGTAAGCGCGGTGTTCCAGGATGGCCGGCGCGCCAGCGCTGATCTGCTGATCGGCGCCGATGGATCGCGCTCCACCGTGCGCCGTCAGTTCCTGCCGGAACTCAAACCGCACTACGCCGGATACATTGCATGGCGCTGCCTGACCGATGAGTCGGCGCTCGATGCCGGGAAGTTCGCGCGGCTTCTGGATTGTTACGCGGTGTGCGTCGCCCCGGGCCAGCAAGGCATCGCCTATCCGGTTCCGGGGCCGGATCACAGCAGGCAACCGGGCCGCCGCCAGTACAACGTGGTCTGGTACTTTCCGGTGCGGGAAGCCGACGAGTTGCCTCGATTCATGACCGACGACGAAGGTCGTTATCACCCCAACGGCGTCCCGCCGGCGTTGCTGAGCCAGCGTGTGCGCAGCGAAATGGTGGAGAACGCCCAACGAGTGCTGGCGCCGCAATTTGCCGAAGCGATCCGAACCGCCAGGATGCATTTTTTCCAGCCGATTCTGGATATCGAACCACAAAGGCTCGTATTCGGGCGGGTGGCCATCATTGGAGACGCCGCTTTCGTGACGCGTCCGCATGTGGCAATGGGTGTTCCCAAGGGGACAGGCGACGCGCTGGCGCTCGCGCAATCCCTGGACGACAGCGATGATCTGCCCCAGGCACTTGAACGCTTTGAGGCGCAACGTTTACGCACCGGCCGGTCCATTGTCGCCCGCGGCCGCTATCTGGGCCGTTACATGGAAGCGCAGGGCGGGACCGACGCTCAACGCGCAGCCGCCGAACGTGAGCGCGTGCCGCTGCAAGTCATGCAGGAAACCGCCGCGCCTTACGACTATGCTTGAACTCGTGGCCGGATTTCTTTCCGGGCGTATCCCGTGCTTATGAAAAAACCCACCTATCAAGTCTTTTTGTGAGGTGGGTCGCGTGCTGAAAGGCTATACCTGACGCGGGCTTGCGCCCTTTGACTGCCCTTTCGCCAATTCTGCTTTCGTGGGCCAAAGGATAGGAAATCCAACTCCGATGGCGTGTTTTTCCTGGCTTCAAGGATAGGAAATCCAACGGCACCATCGAGGGTATTTTCGTTTGCGCTTTGCCTTGGGCGTTTACGGTATTGCGCTTAAATCTCCTTCGAGACCATCCGCGGAGACCCGCCCTTCTGACGGTCGCAGGCAAGAATTGAATGAAGTGCAGGTCGCGAGCCATAGGCCAAACGCCACCGCGCCTGCCAGGAAGAAGCAGACAAAATGATACGCTTTTTCTATAATTGAAGACTGCATCGGTGCCGGTGCGCATGCAACCCGCGGACGCCATGACGGCGGCAGCCGCTGGGCGTCCAAAGAAATCAGAAGAACATATGGAGGACAAGATGAAACTTTCGCGCCGGGCCTTTCTGGGCCAATCGGCCTCATTGGCACTGCTGGGTACGTTGACCGGCGGTGGATTGTTCGCCGTTCGCCACAGCCGCACCGCCGCAGCGGCCGGAATCGGTGGTGTCAAGGCGCTGGTCTTCGACGTGTTCGGCACGCTGGTCGACTGGCGCACCTCGGTGGCGCGTGAGTCCAGGGCGCTGCTCGAACCCCTCGGCCATCAGCTCGACTGGATCGCGTTCGCCGACGCCTGGCGCGCGGAATACCAGCCCGGAATGGAGGAAGTGCGCTCCGGGCGCATCCCGTTCTCGCGGCTGGACATCATCCACCGCCGCATGCTCGAACGCATCCGGTCGAAGTTCGGCCTGGAAAGCGTCGACGAGGCGGTTCTGCGCCAGTTGAACCTGGCCTGGCACAAGCTCGATGCCTGGCCGGGCGTGAGCGCGGCACTCAAGCGGCTGCGCGGCCGCTACCTGCTGGGGCCCTGCTCCAACGGCAACATCGCGATCATGGTCGACCTCGCCCGCCGCAACGAATTTTCTTGGGACGCCATCCTCGGCGCCGAGATCGCCGGCGACTACAAGCCGAAGCTGCGCGTCTATCAGGTCGCCGCCGAAGCGCTTGGCATCGAACACCATGAATGCATGATGGTCGCCGCCCACAGCAACGACCTCAAGTCCGCCGCCGAGGCTGGGCTGCGCACCGGGTTCGTTTCGCAACCCGACGAGTTCGGGCCCGGCACCGGCGAGCCCAAGCCGCTGGTTCCGGTCGACGTGGCGGCGCGCAACTTCACCGAGTTCGCGGACAAGATGCTCGCCTGATCGCCGTGGTCCGGCCCGAACGAGATAAGCGAGCATTTGGCAACATCAAGAAATTGGGTGGGGCTTAGCATTACTGGGGCAACCGAGGCGGGAGGAGTGCCCGATAATTCTCACACTGTGACCTGACTTTGTTAGAGGCATGAAACGGTCAAGACCACGTGTCAAGGCTGAATTCAGCGATAGCGCAATCGTCGAAGCGTCGCGCGAATCGAAACATTCCCATTCACCACTTCTGTGCCCGCCAAGGAGCAAACCATGAGCAATGAATCAAAATCGGGTTTGCCATCCCTGATCGATAACAAGGCGGGAGCCTACAGAATCCTGCCGGGTGGAACGGTCTATTGCGCGGGGATTGTTCCTTACCAGGGCCATGAGGTGGTTCGCGTGCTGTTGCGTCCATGGATACCTCTTGAGCGAGCGTATGCGTTTATCGAGAAACACCTCAAGAGTGTCGGGCGCCCGATTCAAGCCTTCTGCGGCATTGAACTCCGAGTGCCGGCGCCGCTGACCTTCGCCGATTGGTCCACCTTTAACATTCCCTACCTCAGGCAACTGCGCGAATGGGGATTGATCTTCGGCGATCAAAGTGGCGTTTGCCGATCGAACATCGCGCTGGCGCTCAAGGCGCCCGCTGTCACGTCCGTATGCGCCTTTTCCTATACGCTGCCATCGTCCGAGAAGGTCAAGACATTCTTCCTGTCGGGACAGGCCGACATCGACTCGAGCGGCAAGATCATTGCCGAGGGTGACACCGGGGCCGCGGCCATGCAAAAGCGTGCTCGTTTCACGATAGACACGGTGGGCGCGACACTCGCGAAGCTTGGGGCAGGCTGGGATGACACAACCCAGATCGCGTTGTTTCACGTGGCCGAGATTCCGGACCTTTGGGGCGCGGCGTTATTGGGCGGCCTGGGTGATGCCGTGCGCGGAGGCATCCTGGTCTATCGCGCTCGTCCGCCCCTCGTACGTGCCGAGGTGGAGCTGGAGGCACGGGCGGTGCGACAGGAGTTGACCGTGACAACGATCTGACGCTTGGCTGAAAAACATCTGTCGCCCGGCGACGGGCGCCAGGTTATTTGATCCAATATTATTCCGGGGTGAAAAATAAAAAACCGGCAGGCGCTTGCGCGCGCTGCCGGTTTTTTTCAAGCGAATGCCTGAAGCTTAGTACAGCACCACCGGGTTGCCCGGGGATCCCGTGCCACCGATGATTTTCAGCGGTGCCCAGATGAACGCGCCTTCCTTGATGCCGGCTTTCACCAGTGTCTCGGTGTCAACGTTCTCCAGGTTCCAGATGCCGCGGCGGGGCTGGCCTTCGGTGTGGCAGGGCACGGCAAAGCCGTCGCCTGCTTCGCCAAAGGGCTGGGCGTCGTTGGCCGAGGTGTCACCCATTTGCAGGGCGATGTCGCGATCAAACATGTACTGGCAACCGCTGATGCCCCAGCCCGGTTCGCCTTGCGCGAACAGGGCACGCGCTTCGGCGCGCTGCGCGCTGGTCATCGACTTGTACTTGGAGTTACCCCAAGTGTTGCCCATGCCGGTGTGCAGTGCGACGCAGTCGCCCGCGCCGATGTCCGCAATGCCTTGCGCCTTGATCATGCCAGCCATGTCAGCGGCGGTGATGATTCCCGGGGAGTCCGTGCTCTTCGGGATCGGCAGCATTTCGGCGGATGCCGGAATCTTGCCTTGCGACTTGCGATAAGCCACCGCGTCCAGCACCACCAGACGGCAGACAAAGCCAAGTTCGCCGACATGCTCAACACCCAGCGGACCCATGCCCATCACCCGGCCGCCCGCGCCACGCTCGTAGGACTCGTGCGCGAACATGCCATTGTGGAACAACATGCCCTTGGAAGTGTTGACGCCGATGTGGCCGGGACCGTCGAACTGGGTCTGGATCTGACCGATTTCAGTGGTGACGTACTCATCGTGGTAAACCAGAGCGTTCTTGCCGAACGGGCCGCCTTGCGGGGTGCCGGGGATGACCATCCTCCAGGCGCGCGGACCGAAGGCCGGTGCCTCGTGGTGATAATACTTGCCGATGGTGACCGATTTATTCTGCTTGATGGTGGCCAGCGCGCGCTTGATGTTGGCCGAGTTCTTGGTGTGGTTCGCGGAACCGGCTTTGTCGCCCTTGCCCCACTTGGTGTTGCCCCAGCTCAGCGCGGCGTCGTCAGTCGCGCCTTGCATCATCTGGCTCATCGCGGAGCCGGCAAAGGCAGCCAGCAACACGCCCGCAAATATGGACAGTTTCATTTTAATTTCTCCTCCTAAGTGTCAATAAAAATGCCGGACTTCGGCACATTCTTTTTTCTTGCGCTGCCTGATTGGGCGCACCCATTGCCGCACTGCGCCGTGCAGACGGGGGATACGATGGCATAAGCACCCCTTGCGCGCAAGACGAATACGCTATTGGCCGGAAGGTTTTCCCCAATGACCCTCCAAAAAATCATGACGCAATGCGCAAAAACCGCATTACCCGGCGTGACGGGCCTTGCGGCGGGCGCAGTCGTGGTCTATCGTGAACCTTCGTTCGCCAATTACAGCGGGGCGTTATCGTGATTACACAACAACAGCTTGAAGACTACCGCCGCGACGGCTATGTGGTCGTCGAGAACGTGCTGGATGCCGCGACCGTGGAGAAAATCCGTTCGGTCATCGCAAGTCTGGTCGCCAAGGCCAGGGGTGTGACCACCCACAACGAAATCTACGACCTCGAACCCACGCATACGCCCGAACACCCGCGCGTGCGCCGGATCAAGACCCCGCACAAAGTGGACCCGGTGTTCTGGGAAGCGCTGCGCTCGTCCAACATGGTTGCAGTGCTCAAGACCCTGCTGGGGCCCAACGTGCGGCTGCATGGCTCCAAGCTCAACGTCAAGGCGCCGCAATACGGCTCGCCGGTCGAGTGGCACCAGGACTGGGCGTTTTATCCGCATACCAACGACGACATTCTCGCCATCGGCGTCATGCTCGACGACATGGAAATCGAAAACGGCCCGTTGATGGTGTTGCCGGGCAGCCATCGCGTGAACAAAGTCTGGGATCACCACCTCGATGGGCGCTTCTGCGGGGCCATGGACCCGACGCTCACGCCCGATCTGGATTACTCGAAAGCGGTCACGCTCACCGGCAAGGCCGGTTCGTGCTCGTTTCATCATGTGCGCCTGGTGCATGGCTCGGCGCAGAACACCTCCGCCAAGCCACGTCAATTGCTGCTCTACGAATGCAGCGCGGCGGACGCCTGGCCGTTGGTTAATTTCAAGGATCTGGACGAATTCAACAGTCGCATGGTTTTCGGCCAACCGACGCTGGAACCGCGCCAGGAAAAACTGCCGGTGCGCATGCCCTTGCCGCCCGCGCTGGCGCAAGGCTCGATTTACGAAAACCAGACGGTGTTGCGCAACCGTTTTTTCGAATTCAAGAGCGCGGCAACCTGATGGATGTCCGCGCAGCCGTGGCGCATAAAGCCGGCGCGCCGCTTGCCCTTGAAACCGTGCAGCTCGATGGCCCGAGAGCCGGCGAGGTGCTGATCGAAATCAAGGCCACCGGCATTTGCCACACCGACGAATTCACGCTCTCGGGTGCCGATCCGGAGGGGTTGTTTCCCGCGATACTGGGTCACGAAGGCGCGGGCATCGTGGTTGACGTTGGCCCCAATGTGAAAAGCCTGAAGAAAGGCGACCATGTTATTCCGCTCTATGTTCCTGAATGCCGCGAGTGCGAATACTGCGTGTCGCACAAAACCAATCTTTGCCAGTCGATCCGAGTAACCCAGGGGCAGGGTGTGATGCCCGACGGCAGCAGCCGTTTTTCGCTGGACGGGAAGAAACTGCACCACTACATGGGCACCTCGACCTTCGCCAATTACACCGTGGTGCCGGAAATTTCGCTGGCGAAGATCCGTGAAGACGCGCCATTCGACAAGGTCTGCTACATCGGTTGCGGCGTCACCACCGGCATCGGCGCGGTGATCAATACGGCGAAAGTTGAACCGGGCGCGAACGTGGTGATCTTCGGGCTGGGCGGCATCGGGCTTAACGTCGTGCAGGGTGCGCGCATGGCGGGCGCCAATATGATCATCGGCGTGGACATCAATCCGAAGCGGCGCGCACTGGCTGAGAAATTCGGCATGACCCATTTCGTCAATCCGAAGGACATGACCGAAAACGAACTGGTGCCTTATCTGGTGAATCTCACCAAAGGCGGCGCGGATTACAGCTTCGAGTGCATCGGCAACGTGAAGCTCATGCGCCAGGCGCTGGAGTGCTGTCACAAGGGCTGGGGCGTGTCGGTCATCATCGGCGTCGCACCGGCCGGCGCGGAAATCGCCACCCGGCCGTTCCAGTTGGTCACCGGACGGGTGTGGAAGGGCACGGCTTTTGGCGGCGCGCGCGGACGCACCGATGTGCCGAAAATCGTGGACTGGTACATGGAAAATAAAATCAACATCGATGATCTGATTACGCACAAGCTCAGGTTCGAGGACATCAACAAAGGTTTCGATCTGATGCACGCCGGCGAGTCGATTCGCTCGGTCGTGGTTTTTTAGAAGGGGCAGGGCGATGCAGAAATTGCTGATCTACCAATCCCTGTGGGCCATGGAGCGGCGCCGCCCGGACGGACAGGAATGGACGCTCGAGGAAAAACTCAACATGATCCGCGATGCCGGCTTCGACGGCTGCGGCGTGCGCTTCATCGACCATGACTACGCCAGACAAGTGACCGGGTTCCTGCGCGCTCACAACATGAGCTGGCAGGCCCAGTGTTACCCGAAGACCGTAGACGACCTCAGGCAGACCATCGAGTTCGTGCAGGAACTGGGCGCCGACCACATCAATCTGCAACCCGACGTGCGGCCGTATTCCCTGGAGGAATGCATTCCCTATTTTGAAGGCTGGCGGCGCATCGCGCACGACGCAAAAATTCCGGTGCATATCGAAACCCACCGCGACCGCATGACCACGGACTTGTTCCACACCTTGCGTCTGCTCGATTGTTTTCCCGATCTGCGTCTGACCGGCGACTTGTCGCATTACCTGGTGGGG
>JANLTJ010000014.1:0-10370 GCA_031362885.1 Betaproteobacteria bacterium | reverse complement strand
CTGTTGAGCGCATGACCCGCGATTTGCGCGAGGGTCGGGTAACTGGTTGCCTTCTTCCGTTCGGGTTGCGCGGCACTGGCTCTTTGCCCCACTCCGATCACCAGAACGCGCTCGGCACCGAAATGCAGCGCCGGGCTGATCGGTGCCACCTGGCGCATGGAGCCATCTCCGAAAAACTCGCGATGTATCTTTACCGCCGGGAAAATGAACGGCAATGCGCTCGATGCCATCAAGTGGTCGCGCTGGATCACCGAGGCGACGCCGACCCGCCGTGCCCGTTTCCAGCCTTCCGCGCCGGGCGCAGCCTGAAAGAAACTAACCGACTGGCCCGAGCTGTAGCCCGACACGGTCACCGAGAGTGCATAAAGCGCTCCGCTTTCGATACTGCGCCCGATTCCGTCGAAATCCAGGTATTTCGCGAGCAGACGGGCGAGCGGCGAATTATCCAGCAGCGACACCGGGTTGTTCCTGCCCATGCCTCCGACCCCGAGGGCGAGCAACCATCTGATTCCCTGTCCGAATACCCCAATGAAATCGGACCGGTAGACATGCTCCACGTGAAAATTCTTCCAAACCTGCATCAGACGGCCGACCGCGCGATGAAAGTTTGACGCGTCAGCCGCCAATGCCGCGGCATTGATGGCGCCCGCTGAAGTACCGCAGATGATGGGAAAAGGATTTGCTCCGCCGCGTGGAACCAGTTCCGCGATCGCCTGCAATACGCCGACCTGATACGCGGCACGCGCCCCACCCCCGGTCAGGATCAAACCGACTCTGGATGCGGAGGTCTTGCGGTTGTCAGACATCAGGGACGCCGAACGAAGCCGGCCCTGTTACCGTGGTTATTGCGGTTTCGGTTCCGCGCGGGCCGCTTCGATATCCGGCTGAACGAGTTCGAGCGCATCGCGCAAGGTGTCTTCGGCGAGATCATTGAGCGCATGAGCAAGAATATCGGCAACCGCGTAGGTTTCTTCAGGCAACGACTCGCTGTCGAGGTTGGCGACAAACACTGCGGCCGCACCGGTGGCACGCAGGATCGACTGCCGTTCGCTCATCAGCATCTCAATTTCCGCGCGCAACATCGAGATTTCCTGCGCGTGTTGGTCGTTGCTCATATCATTCCCCGCTGATTGTATATAAAGCCATGATGCCACAAGGCTTTTCTCAGGGCCAGCAATCTCGTCGCGAGTACGATATCAATGCAACCGAATGACGCTGGCGGCCGGTGCCGCGATGACCGGCAAGTTGAGCGACAGCATCTGGCGGCCGATCACGGTAATGGAACCCTTTATACGGTTGTTACCGGTATCACTGAACTCAAATTCGTAAGTGCGCTGGAATCCCCTATTGCCTTCGCCATCTCGTCCCAGGCGCATGCGCCTCATGGCAACGGTCCAGTCGAGCAATTGCACACCTTCAGCTTCGCAAGCCTTGCGGGCACCGTCAAGGGCAAAGTCGCGCGCGCGCAGGCTGTCCCACCAAAACCAGGCGGCGGCGAGAAAAATCAGGAGGGCGGCGAGTTCCATGTTTTAGGGGCGAGGGGCGAGGGGCGAGCAAAGTCTAGCCAACTGGTTCCGATTAACAAGAATTTTCTGCTTGAAGCGGCAGATTTTGCCGTGTCTTTTTTTCTCGTCTCTCGCCCCTGATCCCTGGTCCCCAGCCCCCAGCCTCTCAACCGATGCCCACCTTCACCAGCGTCGGCAAAAGAATGCGTACCGCCTCTTGCGGCGCCATGCCGACCAGATAGCCACGTTTGCCGCCATTGATGTAGATCATCGGCAGATCAAGAATCGTTTGTTCCATATAGACCGGCATTTTCTTGCGCGTGCCGAAGGGCGACGTCCCGCCGAGCACGTAACCGGAATGCCGGTTCGCCGTATCGGGATTGCAGGGGACAATGGACTTGGCGCCGATAATTCTGGCCAGCTCCCTGGTGGATACTTTCAGGTCGCCGTGCATGAGCACGATCAGCGGATTCTTTGCATCATCTTCCATGACCAGCGTTTTCACCACGGCGTGCTCCGGCACGCCGAGTTCGCGTGCCGAAACCTCGGTGCCACCCTTCTCTTCATACTCGTAGGGATGACCGGTGAATTCGACCTGAAGCGCACGCAGTTCGCGCACCGCCGCGGTAACCGGTGCCTTGTCCTTGCTCATCGATCCGCCGCTAGTATCTGATACAGGCTGTATAACATGCCCGCCGTGGCGCCCCAGATGTTGCGTTCGCCGTAGGGCATCGAATAGTAGTGGCGCGTGCGCCCGTCGCGCACGTCGGTATGCCGCCGGTGATTGGCGGGATCAAGAAAAAACTCGAGTGGCACCTCGAAGATTTCGGCCACTTCAAATGGATCGAGTTTGAGTGTGAACGGAGGCTCGACCCAACCGACGACCGGTGTCACGCGAAACCCGGTGGGAATATCGTATTCCGGCAGTCGGCCGATGATCTGAACTTGTGAACCGGGCAAGCCGGTTTCTTCCTCGGCTTCCCGCAGGGCGGTGGCTACGCGGTCCACATCGCCCACATCGACCCGCCCGCCGGGAAAGCTGATCTGACCGGCATGGTCATGCAGGTGCGCCGTGCGTTGAGTGAACATCAGGGTCGGCCCGCTGGGCTGGTTCACCACCGGCACCAGCACGGCTGCGGGCACCGGCACCTGCCCGGGTGGGTGGACATAGCGGGGAACACCGGCGTCCGCGACCAGGTCCGTCTGGCGCTCCAACTGCTCGGCCAGCCAGTGGCGGGAAAAAGGCGCGGACTTCAACGGCATTGCAGACGGCACGGCAACTTTTCAATCACGGGCGTATTCTAACCCCGCATCGGGATACAATTCCTCAACGCGGCGGCGGATGGCAGACCATCCGTCGGTTGCGTCTGGGAAAAACCAGTCCTGACCCCCACCATCACCTTAAAGGAGACACCCGTGAAACTTCGCCCCCTGATCGCAGCAACCCTGTTCGCGCTGAGCGGCAGCGCTTTCGCCGCGCACTGCCCGATGGATATGAAGAAAATCGATGCAGCACTGGCCAAGAAGCCAAGCCTCTCGGAAGCACAGATGTCTGAAGTCAAGAAATGGCGCACCGAAGGTGAGGCGCTTCATAAGTCCGGCAAGCACGCAGAATCGGTCGATGTTCTCGGCAAGGCAATGAAAGCCCTGGACATCCATTAATCCGTGACGATTTGCCCTCGCCCCGTTGCGCGCCCCGCGCAACGGGGTTTTTGTCCGGCGCGCGCCATCGCATGGTTCGCGGTTATCTGCGTGATGACCGCTGCTGCCATGCCGCTGACGGTCCGCGCGGACTGCCAGCAACAATTGCAGCAACTCGCCGCCGACATGTCGGGAGTCCGTTTGACCGAAATGCAAAAGCAGACTTTCGCGGGACTGGTCGACAGTGCCCGTCGCCATTGCTGGGTTCACCGGGAAAAGCCGGCCGCGGAACTCATCGTCAAGGCGCGCCAAGCTGCTGGTCTCAAGCCATCAGGCCAGGAATTCAACTGGGAAACCGTGCCGCTGGAATCGCTGGAACAGCGCTAGCGAATCGAATTCCCACGGTTGGGCGTCAGGCATTTTCCGCCAGATCTGTAGCACCCGCCCAATTGAAATCCCTGCTTTCCGGATCACCGCGCTTTGGCGCAGAACCGGAATTTCTTGTTGCGATTCATGTCAACGCGATGACCGGATCGCCCAGTCTAATTTGGCCGCTCTCGATGATGCGGCAGACAATCCCGCCGTGTCCGCGCATGGCGTTGTAGCCTCCGGCGCCCAGCACTTCTTCCATGCGCGAACAGGGATCGCAAGTTCCCGCACCCTCGAGAAGTGCTTCCCCTGCGCGAAACCGGCGGTCGCGCAACGCATGCAGGTTGATACCCGATACCAGCAAATTGCGGCGCACTGTGTCAGCGCGTAATTCGATCGTATCGAGAATCCTGGTCACCGCATCGAGGTGTTCCGCCTGGATCAATGTCACCTGACGCTTGCCATTATTCTTCGACGCATAGTGGTCGCCCGCGAGACCGTACCCGGCAATCGCCTCGACCTGCGCCCGTGATTCCAGCGGTGCCCGGCGCTGGGCGCGGACCCCGATCCATTCCACTTTTCCCGCTCGCGGAAACCGATTCATCAGCTTTGCCAGGTCGCCGTCGGGATTCACACGATTCTTCCGACCATGTTCTCAGGGTTCACCCACTGGTCAAACTGTTGCGCGGTGACATAGCCCAGAGCCACAGCGGCCTCCTTCAGCGTCGAGCCTTCCTGGTGTGCCTTCTTCGCAATCTCGGCGGCCCGGTCGTAGCCGATGTGGGGATTTAACGCGGTCACCAGCATCAGCGACTGCCCGAGCATCTTTCCGATTCTCTCCTGGTCCGGCTCGATCCCCACGGCGCAGTTGTCGTTGAAACTCGTCACGCCGTCAGCCAGCAGGCGCACGCTTTGCAGGAAATTGTGGATGATCATCGGCTTGAACACATTGAGCTCGAAATTCCCCATGGCGCCGCCGATGTTGATTGCGACGTCGTTGCCAAGCACCTGGCAGCACAGCATGGTCAGGGCTTCGGACTGTGTTGGGTTGACCTTGCCCGGCATGATGGAGCTGCCCGGCTCGTTCTCCGGGATGCGCAATTCGCCGATGCCGCTGCGCGGACCGGAAGCCAGCCAGCGGATGTCATTGGCTATTTTCATCAGTGAAGCCGCCAGCGTCTTCAGCGCGCCGTGCGCGTGCACCAGTGCATCGTTGGCGGCAAGCGCCTCGAAGTTGTTGCGCGCCGTGACAAAAGGCAATGCCATGGTACTGGACAGCTCCCGCACCACGCGCGCGCCAAACTCCGGATGGGTATTGAGCCCGGTACCCACCGCCGTTGCTCCGATTGCGAGCTCGCACAAATGCGTGAGCGAGCCCTGTACATGGGCGATACCGTGCTCGATCTGCGAAACATAGCCGGAGAATTCCTGGCCCAGCGTGAGCGGTGTGGCATCCTGCAAGTGAGTACGACCGATTTTGATGATATCGTCGAAAGCCTTGGATTTGGCGGACAGCGTATCGCGCAGCATCTGTAGCGCCGGCACCAGTTTCCCGTTCAGCGCGCTGACGCTCGCTACGTGCATCGCCGTGGGAAACACGTCGTTGGACGATTGCCCCTTATTCACGTCGTCGTTCGGATGCAGCAGACGTTGATCGCCACGTTCGCCACCGATCAGCTCTGAGCCGCGATTGGCCAGCACCTCGTTCAGGTTCATGTTGGTCTGGGTGCCGGAACCCGTCTGCCAGACCGCCAGGGGGAACTCCTGGTCGTGTTGGCCGGCGATGACTTCCTCCGCCGCCGCGACTATGGCGCGCGCTTTTCTTTCCTCCAGCAGGCCCAGCTCGGAATTGACGATCGCACAGGCGCGCTTGACTCGCGCCAGAGCCTGAATCAACTCGGGCGGCATGCGTTCCGTGGAAATTCGGAAATTGCGCAAACTGCGCTGGGTCTGCGCGCCCCATAGCCGGTTCACCGGAACCTCCAATGCACCGATGGTGTCGCGCTCCAGTCGTGTGTCCACTGTTTTCATGCGCGCCCGGGTTCGATGTCTGGTCTATCGTCCCAAATCGACGAGCGGATGCTCATCAGCGTTCCACGGACTGGCGAAAAATCCCTCAACCCAGTCCGGTGTGACCTCGGCCAGTGTCGGGGGTTGCCAGCACGGTCGCTGATCCTTGTCGATCAGCAGCGCACGAATACCTTCGGCGAAATCGGGGCGGCGGGCGCAGTGCAGGGCGGCGACGAACTCCATGCGAAAAACGTCCGCGAGCGACAAGTGCCTTGCGCGGCGCTGCAATTCGCAACTCAGTGCGGCTGTGCTGGGCGAACCTGCGGCAAGTGTCGCCCCGGCGCGAGTAAGCCAGGCGTCTTCAGTTTTCAGTCCGGTGATGGCGGCGACTATCTCCTGCACATCGTCGTGGGCGCAAAGCGCATTGATGAGATCAAAATGCTGGCGCAGCGGGCCGTTTGGCAACAGCGGATCGGCAATGCCGCGCAGCAAGCTGCCGAGCAGTCGATGATTGTCGCCGGACCGCGCCGTCCAGGGCTGGGACAACAAAGCCTCGAACAACCGCGGTTTGCGCGCATGCTCGACGCAGTAGTCCGCCAGTTTGACGAACAGCGCATCGGCGGCCTGTAGTCTCGCGCCGGTCAACGCCAGGTACAGTCCGGTGGCACCGGGCATGCGGCTCAACAGCCAGCTCCCCCCGACATCGGCAAACAAACCGATGGTGATCTCCGGCATCGCCAGACGCGATTCGCGGGTCACCACGCGATGGCTCGCGCCGGACATCAACCCCACGCCACCGCCCATGACGATGCCGTGTCCCCAGCACAACACCGGTTTGGGATAGGTGTGGATCGCATAGTCGAGGCGGTATTCGCGGCCGAAGAAACCGGCGGCATAGGCATTGCCCCGAATATCGTCGCATTGTGCCGAGGCATGATGCGCGCGCATGGTCTCGTAGACTTTGTGCAGGTTCGCGCCAGCGGAAAATGCCTTCTCGCCCGCGCCCTCCATCACCACCAGAACCACGCCCGGATCGACCGCCCATTTGGCCATCTGTGCAGTCAGCATGTCTATCATCTCCAATGACAGCGCATTCAGAGATCGCTCGGCGTTGAGCCGGGCAATCCCGATGCGCGCGCCATTTGCCGCGCGGCGCTCTTCGAAGGTCACTGGCTGGGAACTGGTTTCATTCATGATTTCCCTTGCGCCTCCAGGTCATAAAGTGCCACCGAAGCTGTCGCGCGCCTGCGGTGCGATATTGAATCGCCATAATCCTATCTCTGCGAAGCCGCATCAACCGAGGCCAGTGCCGCCATATTCACCAGCCGCCGCACCGTGGCAGTCGGCGTCAGGATATGCACGGGTTTTGCCGCGCCAAGCAGGATTGGGCCAACCGTGATGCCCTCGCCCGAAATGGTCTTGACGAGATTAAAGGTAATGTTCGCTGCGTCAAGCGTGGGCATGATCAGAAGATTGGCTTCGCCTTTGAGCCGTGAATGCGGAAAGATACGCAGGCGAATATTCTCATCAAGAGCCGCATCGCCATGCATTTCCCCTTCGACTTCCAGTTGTGGCGCGCGCTGTTCCAGTAATTCGCGCGCCCGGCTCATTTTCAGGGCCGACGGGCTGTGCGAACTGCCGAAATTGGAGTGCGACAGCAGAGCGATCTTCGGCGTGATTCCGAAGCGCTGAATCTCTTCCGCCGCCATCATGGTGATCTCGGCAATTTGTTCGGCGCTCGGGTCCAGATTGACGTAGGTGTCGCAGATGAACAGGGTGCGGTTGGGCAATATCAGCATGTTCATCGCCGCGAACTGGTTGGCTCCCTTGCGCAGGCCGATAACGTTGGCAATGTAGTCGACGTGCAACGAAAACTGCGCGGTGGCGCCGCATAACATCGCGTCCGCGTCGCCGCGCCGGACCATCAACGCACCAATGAGCGTGGTGCGCCGGGTTACTTCGCGTTTGGCATACTCCACGGAGATGTCCTTGCGCTGGACCAACGCGTGGTACTCCTGCCAGTAATCTCGGAAACGAGGGTCAGAGTTCGGATTGACGATCTCGAAATCTTTTTCCGGACGAATACGCAGGCCGAATTTTTCAATGCGCGGAATCAGCACTTCCGGACGGGCGACCAGTATCGGCTTGGCGACGCCCTCGTCCACGATTATCTGCACCGCGCGAAGCACGCGCTCATCTTCTCCCTCGCAGAACACCACGCGCGTCGGATTTTTCTTCGCCGCGCTGAATACCGGACGCATGATCAGGCCGGAGTGATAGACAAATTGCGCAAGCTGCTCCCGATAGGCAGCGAAGTCCTCAATGGGCCGGGTCGCGACGCCGCTTTCCATGGCCGCTTTCGCCACCGCCGGCGCTATTTTTTCAATCAAGCGCGGATCGAACGGGCGCGGGATCAGATATTCCGGACCAAAGTTCAATTCCTGCTCGCCATAGGCCAGCGCAACCACGTCGGACTGCTCGGCCTGGGCGAGTTCGGCAATCGCGCGCACCGCGGCGAGTTTCATCTCCTCCGTAATGGTCGTGGCACCGACATCGAGGGCGCCGCGGAAGATGAATGGAAAACACAACACATTGTTTACCTGATTCGGGAAGTCGGAGCGGCCGGTAGCCAGGATCGCGTCGGGGCGCGCCGCCTTGGCAACATCCGGCAGGATTTCCGGTTCCGGATTGGCTAGTGCGAGTATCAGCGGCCTCGGGCCCATTTGCTTGAGCATTTCCGGCTTGAGTACCCTCGCGGCGGAAAGTCCCAGAAAAATATCCGCGTCCGGCAGTATGTCGTTCAACGAACGGGCTTTGGTGTCCTTTGCATAGCGCGCCTTGTTGTCGTCCATTTCCTCCTGGCGTCCGCGGTACACGACGCCCTTGATGTCGGATACCCAGATGTTCTCCATCGACAGGCCTAGACTCACCAGAAGATCGAGGCAGGCCAGGGCCGCGGCGCCCGCCCCTGAGCACACCAGCTTTACCCTGCCGATGTCTTTGCCGACAACCTTAAGGCCGTTGAGAACGGCCGCGCCGACGATGATCGCGGTGCCGTGCTGATCGTCATGGAACACCGGGATTTTCATGCGCCTGCGGAGCTGCTTCTCAATGTAGAAGCATTCCGGCGCCTTGATGTCTTCCAGGTTGATGCCGCCGAAGGTGGGCTCAAGACTGGCAATGATCTCCACCAGCTTGTCCGGGTCGCGCTCGTCGATTTCGATATCGAATACATCAATACCGGCGAACTTCTTGAACAAGACGCCCTTGCCCTCCATCACCGGTTTGCTGGCCAGCGGGCCGATGGGGCCCAGACCGAGTACAGCGGTGCCGTTGGTGATGACCCCGATCAGATTGCCGCGCGCCGTATACAGGCGGGCCGTCGCCGGATCGCGCACGATTTCCTCGCAGGCCGCCGCGACGCCGGGCGAATACGCCAGCGCCAGATCGCGCTGACTGAGCAGCGCTTTGGTCGGGACAACCGAGATTTTTCCCGGCGTTGGCAGGCGATGATAGTCAAGGGCGCTCTTGCGCAGCAGCTCGTCCATGCGGTCTCCGTGTTGATGATCAAGCGCGATTATACGCAGGCGCTTGTCGCACCCCGCCTGTTTGGTGGCGCACGCGGAATATTTGTCGCACACCGGACTTTTTGCTATGGTTCCGGCCGGTTGCGCCTGCAATCGACGCCGATGCACGGCAACAAGCATCGCGGCCCTGCCCGCAACTCAACTGGCGCATATGAACTTCCCGAATCCCGGCTTACGCACCGAACTCTATCCCGACATCGCGCCACTGCGCTGCGATCATCTCAGGCTGGATCAGCGCCATGAGATGTATTGGGAAGAATCTGGCAATCCAAACGGAGAACCGGTGGTTTTCCTGCACGGCGGACCGGGCGCGGGTGCGAGTCCGGCGCACCGGCGATTTTTCGATCCGGCACATTATCGTATCGTTATTTTTGATCAACGTGGTGCGGGACGTTCGCGTCCGCACGGAGATCTGACCAATAACACGACACCGCATCTCATCGCCGACATGGAGGCACTTCGCTCACATCTCGGCATCGAAAAATGGATTGTTTTCGGCGGCTCGTGGGGGAGCACGCTCGCACTGGCCTACGCACAGGTGCATGCGCAGCGTTGCTCGGCGCTGGTGTTGCGAGGGATTTTTCTGTGCCGCAAGCTGGAAATCGACTGGTTCCTGTACGGCATGCGATTCGTCCAACCCGAAGCCTGGCGAAAGTTTTCCCACTACCTGCCGGAAACGGAACGAGTTGATCTGCTCGCGGCTTACTCAATGCGCCTGAACGACCCGGATCCGGAGATTCACATGCCGGCTGCGCTCCACTGGAGCGCTTACGAGGGTGCCTGCTCCACGCTGCTGCCCAGCGCGTCCGCCCTGGCGCATTTTTCCGAGGATGGCGTCGCTCTCGGCCTTGCGCGCATTGAAGCGCACTACTTCAAGAACAACATTTTTCTCCCGGAGAATTCCCTGCTTCACAACGTCCACAAACTGGGCCCGATACCGGGTTACATTGTTCAGGGGCGATACGACCTGGTCTGTCCGATCATATCCGCCGACGATCTGCATCAAGCGTGGCCGGAAGCCGAATATGTCATCGTGCCCGATGCCGGTCATTCGGCCTGGGAACCCGGCATCAGCGCGCAACTGGTGGCGATCATGGAAAGGCTTAAGATCGGGGGCTAGTCTGAATATTTCACCGGAAATCTCAAATAGAAATCGGCGTTTCCACTGATCTCTCCTATGATGTTGGTGTTGATGCAACCCCATGGAAGAGGAGAAACGCCGATGCCAAATTGTACCGAGAGGAATGACTCAACGCGA
>JANLTJ010000276.1:0-7721 GCA_031362885.1 Betaproteobacteria bacterium | reverse complement strand
GCTCTCGCGCAGGCGGGCCTGGCGCATCGCGCGAGCGTTATGGTCGCGACCCTGTCCCACGGCGAGCAGCGCCAGGTCGAAATCGCGATGGCGCTCGCCACCCGCCCGCGCGTGCTCTTGCTCGATGAGCCGCTCGCCGGCATGGGTGCGGAAGAATCGGCGCGCCTTGTGGACTTGTTGCGTGCGCTCAAGCCCGATCATGCGATCCTGCTCGTCGAGCACGACATGGACGCGGTATTCGCCGTGGCGGACACGCTCACCGTAATGGTCAATGGCCGCGTGCTCGAATCCGGCGCACCGGCGCAGGTGCGCACAAGCCTTGCCGTGCAAGAGGCCTATCTGGGAGTTGATCTTGACTAAATCGGTACCCCCACAGATACCCGACGTGCTACGCATGCGGGGTATCTGTGTTGGGGGGGTTTATGCCTGACGCACTCATTGAAGCCCGTGGCCTCCACGCCCACTACGGCGCGAGCCATGTGTTGCATGGCGTTGATCTGGTGCTCCATCGCGGCGAGACCCTCGGGCTCATGGGACGCAATGGCATGGGCAAGACAACGCTGCTGAAAAGCATCGCCGGTCTGGTAAGACCTACGCGCGGCACGACGCGTATCGGCGGCGCGGACATGACCGGATCGGCCTCGCATCAGGTGGCCCGTTCCGGTGTGGCCTACGTCCCGGAGGGGCGCGGCATTTTTGCCAATCTTTCCGTGCGCGAGAATCTGGTCATGGCGGCACGCCCGGGCAGCCACGGGCGGCGCGACTGGACACTGGATCGCGTGCTCGCCCGTTTCCCGCGTCTGGGCGAACGCCTTGGTCACGGCGGTCAGCAACTTTCCGGCGGCGAACAGCAGATGCTCACTATCGGCCGCGCGCTGATGACCAATCCGGATGTGCTGATTCTCGATGAAGCGACCGAGGGGCTAGCGCCGCTGGTGGCGCGCGAAATCTGGACGATCCTTGCACATGTGCGCGACACTGGCATGTCGGCGATCATTGTGGACAAGAATTTCTCGGCCGTATCGAGCATTACCGACCGCAACATTGTTCTGGTGAAAGGACGCGTCGTGCTCGAAGGCAGCGCCGCCGAACTGAAGCGCGATGCGCAGGCCTTGCAGCGCCACCTTGGCATCTAAGCTGCGACTGATAGTCGCGGATGCGCTGTCTGCTAGACTGGTGCGCAATTTTGCAGCCCGGCCATGTCGATAGACATGCCGATATCGAATGACTGCATCGGCGCTGATTGTCGAAGACCATCCGCTGTTCCGAGATGCCCTGATTCACCTGGTGCAGGCGACGCTCATTGACCTGACACCGGTCGCCGCGAGTTCCGCCGAGGAGGGGCTGCGGCTGGCGAAAAGTCTGGGGCAGGTAAAACTGACTCTACTCGATCCCGGATTGCCGGGCATCAACGGCGCCAAGGCGATTCGCGCATTCCGTCGCGTATTGCCGGCGGTCAGCCTGGTTGCAGTGTCTGCTTCGGAAGACCGGCGCGATGCGACCGCTGCGTTGCGCGCCGAGGCGATCGCCTTCGTCTCCAGGGCGGTATCCACGGAAACGCTGGGAAAATTGCTGCTACGGGTCGTCGATGGAACAGTGGAGCGACCGGAGTGGATCACCCCTAGCGGCCGCGCCGACATCGACGACGAAGCAACCAGCGTTCTGACGCTACGGCAAAACGAAATCCTCACACTGCTGGCGCAGGGTCATGCCAATAAAGAAATCGGCTTGCGTCTTGACGTTGCGGAAATCACCGTCAAGATGCACGTCTCCGCAATTTTCCGCACTCTAAACGTGGCCAATCGCACGCAAGCGGTTCTGGCCGCCCGCAGGCTCGGCATCCTGTCATTCTGAAATCGGCGCGGATAGTGCAAGCCGGGACAGGCAGGAGCGCAGATCTTCGTCTTGCAAGGGCTTGTGCAGTACGGCCAGCCCGCTTGCTTCGATTTCGCGGATGCGCTCCGGTCCGGTGTAGCCGGTAATCAGCACGGCGGGAATGTCCTCGTTGAACTCGGCGCGCAGCGCTTCGATCACGCCGATGCCATCTTCATTGGTCACGCAGCCGGTAATCGCAGACCAAGATATCGGGCACGCGCGGGCTGCTGCCAAGGAGTTCCAGCGCTTCGCGTCCGGACGAGGCGGTCACGACCTTGCAGCCCCACATTTCCAGCAGCGTGCGGGTTGCGTCTAGCATGGGCGATTCATCGTCCACCACGACGACCAGGGTACCGGCCAGATTGTCGCGCGTCCTGGCGGCGGCCACGTCGCGCGCGGCATTATTCATTTCGGAATGCCGTGCACGTAGCAGATCAACGCTAAACCGCGAACCTTTTCCCGGCTCCGATTCCAGCGTCACCGGAATGCGCAGCAATCTGGCCAGCCGGTCCACGATCGCCAGCCCCAGGCCCTTCGAGCGGTCGCGTCCGGGTGCTGGCCGGCAGGGCCGGTGGCGGGTTAACATCTCGGCTGTTCAATCTTCGCGCAGGTTCCGTGCAATTTCTCTCCGCAGGCGGGCATCGCCTCGAATACCGCCAGCTCCATCCGGAACAGTTTCCCGGCCCTGCGACCGATCCGCCGCCGACGCTGGTGTTTCTGCACGAGGGACTGGGATCGGTTGCCTTGTGGAAGAATTTTCCCGCCAGTGTCGTTGCCGCGACCGGTTGTCCGGCGCTGGTGTATTCGCGCCACGGCTACGGCAAGTCGGACAATCTCGATGCGCCGCGCGCCGTGGACTACATGCATCGCGAAGCGCTCGAAGTGTTGCCCGAAGTTCTCGACCGGTTGCGCATCGGCACCCCCATTCTGATTGGCCACAGCGACGGCGCGTCGATTGCGCTGATTTACGCGGGGTGTGGCAAACATTCAGTCCGCGGCCTGGTGGCGATGGCGCCGCATGTGTTCGTCGAAGACATGACCGTGGCCAGTATCGCCGAGGCGAAAACCGCCTTCCGTGACACCGGCCTGGCCGCGAAGCTTGGGCGCTATCACGACGATGTGGCTTCGACCTTCCGCGGCTGGAGCGACATCTGGTTGCACCCGGACTTCCGGCGCTGGAATATCGAAGCGTATCTGGCGCCAATCGCAATTCCGCTGCTGCTCATCCAGGGTGAAGACGATCAATACGGCAGCATCGCGCAGATCAAGGCCATTGAGCGCCAGGTATCAGGACCGGTGGAGACCCTTATGCTGCCAGACTGTGCGCATTCTCCCCATCTGGCGCAGAAGGAAGCCACGGTCGCGGCCGTCGCTGGCTTTGTCGCCGGCCTGCGCAAAGCGCAGTGAGTCGCCTGTTACATTGATTTTCTCAAGGGAAGGAAGCCTGCATGAGTATGTTGAAAGGTAAGTCCGTCATCGTCACCGGTTCGACCAGCGGCATCGGCCTGGGCATCGCGCGCGCATTTGCACGCGAAGGCTGCAACATCATGCTTAACGGCTTTGGCAACGCAGCACAGATCGAGAAGCTGCGCGCCGGCATGGCTGCGGAACATGGAGTGCCTGTGGTGTATTCATCGGCGGACATGAGCAAGCCCGCTGAGATTGCCGCGCTGGTGGATCAGGCGGAAAGGCGCTTTGGTTCGGTGGATGCGCTGGTCAACAACGCCGGCATCCAGCATGTCGCGCCGGTCGAAGAATTTCCGGTAGAACAGTGGGATCAGATTCTGGCGATCAATCTGTCCTCGGCGTTTCATGCCATCCGCGCTGCGCTGCCCGGAATGAAGGCGCGCAACTGGGGCCGCATCATCAATATCGCCTCGGCGCATGGCCTGGTGGCCTCACCTTTCAAATCCGCCTATGTCGCGGCCAAACATGGCTTGGTCGGCCTCACCAAAACCGTGGCACTGGAAACCGCCGGCAAGGGCGTGACCTGCAACGCCATATGCCCCGGGTTTGTATTGACCCCGTTGGTGGAAAAGCAGATCGAAGATCAGGCGAAGGCGCACCATCTATCGCGAGAGGACGCCATCAGCCAGGTCATTCTGGCGCGTCAACCGACGAAGCAGTTCGTGAACATCGAAGAAATCGCGGCACTCACCGTGTTCCTTGCCGGCGACGCCGCTGCGTCAATCACCGGCGCGGCTTACTCGATTGACGGAGGCTGGACTGCCCAGTAAACCGTCAGGTACGGGCCATTAAGCGTCTGCGCGCACGAATCTCGTTTTTATAGAGCGGGTTCCAGCATAACCCGGAGGTGCAGCTTGCCCTATCCGGTCCAGCTTTGCTCCTTGATAACTTTGACATCGGGTGCTTCCACCCGGAATTTATCGCGCATGCGTCGAGCCGGAACTTCGTTCTTCGCGACCACGGGTTGATGCATGGGAGGACGGGTAAGGGAGTCGATGTAATCGGCGGCGTTGGCAATCGGTGCCGTAAATGCGATCTTGTCCATATCGTGAGCAACCAGGGTTTTCGAGACGGCAAGCTAACACGTCGGACATTACATGAATATGACATCTCGATGACTTCCGGCACAGCCTTAATAATTTTCTGTCAGATCAGATGCTTGGCGATGGCTGAACGGTGCCTGCCGAGAGCGCGCTGATGTGAAATTCCACGTTCACAGCAACTCCGGACCCTCCAGATTCATCGAACGGCCGACAGTCACCGGCCAAAGATACGCCACAAGGCCGATACAAAGTCCGCGATCGCCAGCCAATTCGCGATTGCCCCGCTGACCGCCAGCGCTACGACCATGTACTTCGAAGACGACTCCCGGCCCGCATAGGCAAGCCAGGCCAGGCGCAACCCCGCCGCCGAGAAAGTCGGCACAATCAACAACAACGGCAGCATCAACAGATAGGAAATCGTCGGCTGATTGTCGAGCGGCACGCGCCCGAGCATATTGGCGAACCACTGGGTTCCCAGGCCGATGGCCAGGGCCGCGCCGGAGGCCAGCAGCGGCGAGCGCCGCCACCACGGCCGAATTTCTTCTGAAGCGTCCTTCGTCGCGCCGGATACTTCCGGCAATTCAGACGCCGGCTTGGGCAAGTCTTGCACGGATGGCTTCCACTCGTTTGCGATTTGCGCCGAGATCGCCATGGCCCAGACGCGAGGCCGATCGCACATGAATAATCTTTTCCTGCGCGGGAAAATAAAACTCCACATCATCGACGAATCCGAGCAAGGCACTGGTGTACTCGACGTAAAGATAGTCCGGCGTCATCGCAACAATCGACGTATTCGGTGTCGTCTCGATAATCGCCTTGAGCGCTTTCATGGCCTGCTCCCGCGAGCCCTTATAGGTCAGAGGCGCGATCTGGTGATAACCGCCAGTCGCCTGGCTGCTGACCGCATTCGGCGATGACGGTGGTGAACTGAGACGCCCGTTTTTCACTCCGAGCCCGGAAGGGCGTTTTCCACTCAGCATGCCCATGATTTTTCATCTCCTGGAGTTCTAGGCCTTGGGTGCCGAAATGGCAGCGGGCATGTGCCGCATGATAGCCCAGTACCCCCGGTGCGCCAGTCAGGCCAGCCACCCATCGCGATACCATCCGCTCAGCCGCATCAGGCAACCCCGGAAGCCTGGCGAATCCCGCAACCACGATGGAAGGAGCACGACATGGCCGTTTACGAGATGAGAACCTACACACTATATGTCGGCAAGATGAGCGAGGCGGTGAAGCTCTATACCGAGTTCGGCTTTCCGGCTCTGAAGAACGGCGGTTACGACCAGTGTCTGATCGGTTACTTCCAGGCCGACACGGGCGAGATCAATCAACTGGTACACCTGTGGAAATTCGATGACGATGCTGCCCGCCGCGCGCACTGGGCTTCGTTGTTCGCCAACAAGCCATTCATGGAAGGTTTTGCCGCGAAGTTTCGGCCGCTGGTATTGACCCAGGAAGTGAAACTGCTCACCCCGGCGCCGTGGGGACCGCATCCCTGAGCTGACTTCGCGCTTGGAGTTGGATGAACCCTGTCGCAGACAGCCCTGACGCGAGAACGTGGCCTGGATCACATTCCATCGCCGTGGCGCGGTGAACGCGATCAACAAAAAATCGGTGGGGAGTTCTACGATATCGTCAACCGTTGCAGCATCGATAAATCCGTGCGCGCAGTCGTGCTGCCCGGGTCAGGCGATCGCGCGTTTTGCGCGGGCGGTGATGTCGCGGAGTTCACCGAGCATGGTGACAATATAGAAATGCTGGCGCGCGAAATCTTCCGTGGGTAAACGCCAAACCGCTATTGGGGCAGGAGAATTCCCACGGCTTCGCTATGAAGCGCCCGGGATCTCCGCCAGCGAGTAGTACACCGCCTTTCCGAGTTGCCGCGCGAGGCTCACCATTTCATCGGCGCCTGCCGACGGGCCACCGATGCGCAGGCAGACATCGCATTTCGCAATCAGGCGGCGCGAGATGGGATGAAAAATCTCATTGAAAACGGCGTCGCCAATGCCGGTGGAGCCGGCGTGCTCGATCAGCGGCAACGCGTACCACTCACCCATCACCGGCAGATGACCGGCGCGAAAAAGCTGGAGTGAAGCATCGGTCATCGCCGCCACATTCCTGAAGATCAGGACCGGATCGTCGTCGGTACCGGACCGGTATGGGCCAGCGACCAGGATCATCAGAGGTTTCATTCGCGCTCCTTTCCGTGGTGCCACTACTCGTTCGGCGGCGACCCGAATGGCCAGCTTAACGGGATGCCGGTTTTGGCACAGTGTACTCCGCACTCACCATCGCTGCGCCCATGCAGGTGCAGCGATCGGGTCCGGTTCGCACAGAGACAAGTCTTCTTCGAACACGATCTCAAGGCCATTGTGATCCGCATTGCAGATCTGGAGCTTCCCGCTGCGCGTGGCCGCCAGCAGGCGCCCTTCCTGATCCCAGTCCGCCCACTGCAAGTGATCCATCAGTTGGACCTCCCCGTCTGCTTCCAGCGAGTAGCGCACGCGCAGGCCGTCTACCGCCTGCTTGACGCCGAACTCGCCTCCGGCCCAACCGCGGCTTTCCACGCATAACACGCGCTCCCCGCCAGGCTGGCGTTTTTGCATGCGTGCATTACGACGCTCGTCCCAGGTATCGGCGCGCGCGCGCTGGGGCGAGTCCGCGGCTTGCACCCAGCCGCGACGCCGTTCGTTCGCAAACTGTACCGCCGGAATGGAGCGCAGTCCGTAAGGGATCGCGATTCCTGCATCACCAAAACTTTCTCCATCACCCACTTCGGTAAAGTAATGGCCGCGCGTCCAGGTGCCACAAGTTCCGAACGCATGCAACGCAGAGAGCCAGGGGAGTTTCGAAATAGCCACGTAGGCCTCACCATGTTCCCATGTCGCACTGGGCTTGTGCGCGAAGTAACACAGGAAACGACCGTCCGGCGATAGATCGGATCGCCGCGGAAAGATCCGCCCACGCAGCCACGCACCGGGCTCATATCGTCTTTGTGCCAGATCCCAGCGGCCCATATGGGACCAACTCGCCGGCCCGCGCCGAAACACCGCCACGACCGGCGCCCGGGTCGCCGGGATGCAATACAGGCGCGGAGAAACCTTCCTATTCATCGCGGACAATCCCTCGTTGTTCAACAGCCCGGTTCAGACACGCACAATCTTTCACTAAAGTCACTAAAGGGGACACTAAAGGGGACGCTACCCTTTGTCATCGTTCTTCCTCGGTCGTCCCTGTGGTCGATACTGTAACGCACGCCCGGTCAGCCTCTCCAATTTCCGGATGAATTTCTCCGAACCGCACGGCAAGCCTTTGTCGGCGTTGCGCCGCAACACC
>JANLTJ010000242.1:0-3671 GCA_031362885.1 Betaproteobacteria bacterium | reverse complement strand
AGAATCTACAATGTCGTCTTCGAGACTTTGAAGTCCCCATGTCAGGGGGATTCTATCTGGTGCAGAAGGCGCCAGGCCATGACGACTACTACAAGATTGGGGAAGAAATTGAGACCTGGTCTGAGTCTGAAGAGCTTGCGGATAAAGTAATCTTCTATTCTAAAAATGTAACAATAGCAGAACGGATTCGGAAAGCCGGACAACTGCGGGCGCTTCAGTCCCATACGTGGCGACATCGCTTCAACAACCTATTCCAACGTCTCCATGCCATGGGCAAAATGTTGCACAGCCTGGCAGCGTGACGGTGTGAGCCTGTGGCCCATGCATGATAGGGGATATGCTTGATGCCTGAGACAGACCAGCTGATCGTTTATGAGCCTGATCAGCGAGTACGCATGGGGCTCCTGTCCTGCTGGGGTACGATGGTTGGGAACGTCGTGCGGTCACGGGAGTTGATCTGGCAACTATTTAAACGAGATTTCCTGGCCGGTTCAAAACAGTCCATGCTTGGGCTTTTGTGGGTTCTGATCTCTCCCCTCGTCAGCATCGTGTCCTGGGTGTTGATGAATTACGCGGGCGTACTCCATCCCGGTGATACGGAAGTTTCGTACCCCATCTATGTTCTGTTTGGAACCACTATTTGGGGTATGTTTATGGGATCCTACTCCGCTGCCGCCGCCAGTCTCACTTCTGGTGGCAGTTTGATTCTCCAGGCGAAATTCTCTCACGAAGCACTTGTTGCCCAGCAAATGGCACAGACGGCTATCGCTGTGGTCGCAAATCTTGTACTACTTACGCTGGTCTTGCTCGGTTTTGGAGTCCTGCCCCATTGGGCAGCCATATGTTTTCCACTCAGTCTGATCCCGCTGTTGATGTTAGGAACCGGGATCGGAATGTTCGTGTCTGTTATAGCCGTAGTGGTTCGTGACGTCACGAAAACGGTGGGAGCTGTCCTTGGACTACTCATGTTTCTTACACCAGTGATATATGCGCCTGGCATCCAGAGTGAATGGTTGCAACGCTTCATTTGGTGGAATCCGTTGACCTATTTGGTCGGTGGCGCACGAGACCTCGTTTTGCATGGGAGAATAGATCATCTGCCAGGCTATATCGGTTCGGTGTTCCTGACCGTCGTGATTTTTTTTCTTTCATGGCGGTTGTTTTTTCTTTCCGAGCAAAAGGTAGCGGAGAAATTTTGATGGCCGATCCCGTCGTTCTAAGGGTGACTAATACTGGCAAGAAATTCTGTCGGACGCTCCGTCGCAGCATGTACTACGGGATGACCGACGTGTTTCGGGGCATGATGGGACTACACTCTCGGTCGGATTCCCTGCGCCAAGATGAATTCTGGGCGCTAGATCATGTGACGTTTTCGTTGAAACGGGGAGAAAGAATCGGTCTTATTGGGGGCAATGGATCTGGCAAGTCCACGTTGCTGCGCTTGCTCGCGGGGATCTACCAGCCAGATGCTGGTCGAATCGAGGTCCGAGGGAAAGTCTGTGCCTTGATTGCACTTGGAGCAGGATTCCATCCGTTGTTAACAGGTCGTGAGAACATCTACCTCAACGGCACAATTCTCGGTATGACGAAGCGTGAGATCGACGGGTTCTTTGAGCAGATTGTAGAGTTTGCTGGAATAGGCGAATTTCTAGATGCGCCGGTTAAGACCTATAGCTCTGGGATGCATGTAAGGCTTGGTTTTGCCATTGCCATCCATTCCAGCCCCGATCTGCTGCTTATTGATGAAGTGTTGGCCGTGGGTGATAGTGCTTTTCAAAACAAGTGCATTGAGAAGGTGCTGGCCTTAAATAGTAAAGGCACTGCTATCATCTTCGTGTCTCACTCAATCCAGGCAATTGAGCGGCTATGCCTCTCCGGGCTCCTCTTGAAACGAGGTAAGCAGCTGTTCTGCGGAAGTATTCGGGAGTGTGTGCAGCGGTATTACGATGACATCAGTAAGGACAATCTCGGCCATGGAACTGCGCCGAAATTGATCGGGCTAGGCGAAGTGCTGATCTCGGATGTTCAGGTCTTTCAAGCGGGGGGCAACTCTAGTGAGCGAAACGTCGAGTTCGGGAAAGACTTTATTATTCAATTTCATTACAGATTTGTGTGTGAACCCAGCCACAGTAACCAGGTTCGCGTGTGGATTAGAACCTATGAGGGCAGAGATGTACAACGACTTATCTTCCAAGAATGTCCATTTAATGATGGAAGAGTTTACGACAATGTGCAGATTCATAGGCTTCAGCAGTCTGGGACGATAAGCATTAGAGTCTTGAGCCCTCGGCTTTTCCCACAGTCGTTTTGGGTAGATGTGGCTGTCGTTCCGATTGACCGAGGAGTTCATTTGGGAGGCCTTGCGAACGCGGCTCTCTTTAATGTTATTCCCCCTCTCGCAGGAACAACCTACTTTGAGCATGGCAATATGACGGTTACGGAGCTTGATTATGTGGTTGCTGCTAGCTGAGAAAGCACTCCGTCGATTAGTGGGGAAACACTTTTCGATCGTGCCTAAAAGGAAAGAGGGTGTTCTTCGGTATGGCGAGTTTACGGAAGTGGACTTTAGCGATCATGAAGTGGTGGATAAGAAGAAAGCGTTGATTGTTGACAAAGGGAAATACAAATTCATCCCAAGAGAAAGTTGGAAACAGACTCATGCCCCCGATACGTCCGTGCAAGCCATCGTCGATAACTCACAGTCGGCGTTTGATGAGTTCTGGAGTGACGAGGGACTCGTTTCCGAGTACCTCGTAGAGGGAAGGCAAGCTTTCTATAGAGAGGTATTAAGAAGCTGCGAGACGCATCTTTGCGGGCGTGTCGTCGATATCGGGTGTGGGCCAGGGCATGTTGTCAAGGCGCTCTCATCTTCTGGTGTAGTGGAAAAGCTGTACGGAGTAGATTTTTCGTCGGCGTCGATCAAGAGATGTCGCAAGGAAATACCTGGCGGCCAATTCTTCATGGGTGATATCTATCACCTCGCATGTGCAGACGGGGTATTTGATGCCGTGATCTGCATGGAAACTCTTGAACATCTCGAGTCGCCAACCGAGGCGCTTCGGGAGCTATTCAGGGTATGCCGAAAAGGAGGGCATATCATTATTACCATCCCGAACGGTGCGCTTGACGAATATGTTGGCCATCTCAATTTCTGGACTGAGCAAGAGTTCCGAGCGCTACTCTCCAATGATAAATCCGTTACATTTCGATACTGCCAAGGTGAACGGGCGATGTTGTTTGTCGTCGAAAACACAGCGGTTGAACACGCATGACTGCATAAGTAGAGAATAGGGAAAGATGTTCTGATGACGGCGTTTGGATTAGGGTTTCAACGTGCGCCTATGCATCGGTCAGACCAGTAATAGGCATTTGTACAATCTCTATTTATCCGGACTAATTGAATGCAATCTACGCAAAACGCGTGCAGCCTTCTGCCCTACACAAAGATGCCCGGCGATCTTGCCACTGTCTTTGCCGTGATCCCGGTCTTTAACCGTCTTCTTTTTACAAAGGAATGACTCTATACTATTCTTGCTCAGACCTACGCCCCGCTCTGTCTGGTTATCGTCGATGGCGGGTCGACTGACGGAACAATAGAGCATCTGCAACAGCATTATCCCCAAGTGGTCGTCCTGCAAGGAGAAAAGGAGCTATGGTGGGGAGGGGCGATG
>JANLTJ010000236.1:0-4460 GCA_031362885.1 Betaproteobacteria bacterium | reverse complement strand
CCACAGAGGCACAGAGACACGGAGAAATTCACGAATGCCTGGTAACGAGTCGGACTGACAGCAGAGCCAAGGGAAACTCGATTCGTAAGGATTTTCTCTGCGCCTCTGTGTCTCTGTGGTGAGGAATATATGAACTTTGATCTGACTGAAGAACAGCAGATTCTCAAGGACAGCGTGACGCGCTTCCTCGAGAAAAATTTCGGCTTCGAGCAGCGCCGGCAGATGCTGGCGGATCGCCAGCCGATGAATACGCAACTCTGGGAAGGGCTGGCGTCCCTGGGCGTGCTCGGCGTGCCATTTGCAGCGGAGGATGGCGGCTTTGGCGGCGGCGGGGTGGAAACCATGCTGGTGATGGACGCGCTCGGCCGCAGTTTGACTCTGGAGCCTTATCTCGCCACCGTGGTTCTGGCCGGCGGCTGCGTGGCGCTTGGCGCGGCCGATTGGCAGAAGAAAATTCTGCTGCCAAAAATTATCGACGGTTCACTGATCATGGCGTTCGCACACGCGGAACCTGCAGCGCGTTTCGATCTGGGCCACGTCGGCACGCGCGCGACGCGTGAAGGCAATAACTTCGTTCTCGAAGGCGAGAAGACGCTGGTTCTGCATGGCTCGGTGGCGGACAAATTCATCGTCTCAGCGCGCACCAGCGGCAACACCGGGGATGCGCGCGGGGTCAGCTTGTTCATCGTTGAGGCTGACGAGGAAAATCTCGGCGGCCAGGAGTATCCTTTGTTCGACGGCACGCGCGCGCTCGACCTGCAACTCTCCGGCGTGAAACTGGGGCCGGAGTCGGTGATCGGCACGCTCGATCAGGCCATGCCCATCATTGACACGGTGCTCGACCGGGCCATGGCCGCGTTATGCGCCGAGGCGGTCGGAGTGATGGACGCATTGCACGCGGCCACAATCGAGTATCTGAAAACCCGCCAGCAGTTCGGCCAACCGATCGGGCGTTTTCAGGCCTTGCAGCATCGTGCGGTGGACATGCTCATCCAGTTGGAGCAGGCGCGCTCGCTTGCTCTGCTCGCCGCATCGAAAGTGGACGCAGTCGATGTGGCAGAGCGCCGGCGCGCGGTCGCCGCGGCCAAGGAAATGGCGGGCCGCGCTGGCCGCTTCGTCGGCCAGCAGGCAATACAGTTGCACGGAGGCATGGGCATGACTGATGAGCTCAACGTGAGCCACTATTTCAGGCGACTGACCGCCATCGACGTGTTGTTCGGCAATTCCGCGAGCCAGCGCACGCGCTTTGCGACCTTGGGCCAGAATGAAGTGCCTGCGCAGGTCAAGCCGCCGCGAAAAAGCTGGGTCAAGATCTGAACAGTCAGGGCATGAGGTATTGGGAAGATTTTAAGGTCGGCGAAGTTGAGCAGATCGGCGGCAGGCTAGTCAGCAAGGACGAAATCATCGAGTTCGCCAGACAGTTCGATCCGCAGTCGTTTCATGTCGATGAAGCGGCGGCGCAGCAGTCCATGTATGGCGGGCTGATCGCCAGCGGCTGGCACACCTGCGCCATGGTGATGCGCATGATGTGCGATGCCTACCTGCTGCAATCGGTGAGCGTAGGTTCGCCGGGAATCGACAACCTCAAATGGTTGAAACCGGTGCGTCCTGGCGACACCATCCGCGCGCAGCGCACCACACTGGAGACGCGAGTGTCGAAAAGCAAGCCGGATATCGGCATCGTCAATAATCTGTGGGAAGTGTTCAACCAGCATGGGGAAATGGTGATGTCGATGCAGGGTTATGGAATGTTCCGCTTACGCAATCCGGGGAGTGCCTCGACGTGACCATGCTGTTCAAGCACAAGGTGCATGTGCTCTACCGCAAGGAAGAGCTCGATCACGAGCGTCTCGAAGGTAAGGTCGCGATCGTGCTCGATGTGTTGTTTGCGACATCGACCATCATCACCGCGCTCGCCAACGGCGCGACCGAGGTGATTCCAACGCTGGACGAAGCCGGTGCCCGGGCGGAAGCGCAGAAGCATGCGCAGGGCAGCTATGTCCTTGCCGGAGAGCTGTATGCGGAAACCCTCCCGGGATTCGCCTCACCGACGCCGCTTGCCCTGCTCAAGGAAAATATTGCCGGCCGCAAGCTAATCTACTCGACCACCAACGGCACGGTGGCCTTACGGCAATCGTCACGGGCCGATCATGTTTACGCCGCGGCGTTGCTCAACGGCGAAGCGGTCATCAAGCGCGTTCTGGACCGGCATGCGGGCAAGACCATTCTGATCGTGTGTTCCGGATCGATGGGCATGGTCAATCTGGAAGACCTCTATGGTGCCGGGTATCTGGTGGACCTGCTGTCGCGGACGCTGAACGAGGAGGGCGACTTCTCCGATGCCGCGCTGGCCGCGCGCAGCCTGTTCCGCGGCGAAGACGCTGCCGAATGCCTGCTGCGCGCACGCGTCGGACGCATGATGGTCGAGCGCAATCTGACCCATGAAGTGCATTTCGCGGCCCGACTGAGCGCGCTCGACGCGGTGCCGGTGCTCGAAGGCGGGAGACTGGTCGCGTGAACACGGTTTGGTTTTAAAGGGGACGCTTCCGAATGGCACTTACTTAACTTTTTTCGGATGGCCGCTTGTGGGGGGCAACCACTTAGCCAACTGCTACCCGGTGGGAATGGGAATTGCGCGTCGCACAGCGACGTCGACGTTGAAAACAGCGACCTCGCCATTAACGATAGGGTACGGGGTTGGTGGTTTTATTTGAACTTCAGGGCCGCCAAAGTCGACTGGGTCGACTGAGCCTTGGGGGATATCGCACGGCAAGCCGTCCGAAGGAAAAATTGGGTAGAGTAGATAACGTGTAGAAGTTTCGACTTAATCTGACACATTGCTCACTTGCAAAAGGTGGGGTTACCGGTTTTGATGGAGGTGCGAACCATTTATCGAAACCAACGAATGAAAGGTAACCCCATGCAAAGTTTCAACCATTGACCACGCTAACCCGCGGGCAATATGCACCTTGCCACAGCGCAACCACCTCGTGTTTCTTCGGCGCGATTTGCGGCAGCGGGCCGATTACTTCGCTAACTTACTTCTCACAATTCATCAGGCATCAACTTGACATCGCTATCGTGCAGGCATAACCTTTTCTGGTTCCTGCCGCACGGCAGGCTGGAACTACGAATGTCCGCATCTTTGTTTGTCAGCAGGCGAGCGATGACGGAGAGCGCACGGTCTGGCGTAATGCCCCTGGCGCACCCCACTAGCGGCTCATCAAGCCCCCCCGTCTTTGCGGGTCAGCGGGTTGTATTGCGCTCAACACCCGGGTTGTCGAATTCCGTTTAGAACTTATCCCGACTGCTCCGGAGCCAAGCCACCAGTACTCGCGGCATTGCAGCGAGCAGCAATCAAACCATGGGAGGTGGAGATGAACCGACTGCCGATAGAGCCAACGCTGAGATTCTTGCTTGCGGTTCTTTGTATTGCAGGTTTGGCGCCCGGTTGCGCCGAACTTTCGCAAGTGCTTCCTGCGGGTGCAGGGGCTGTGCTCCAGACCGGGGCCGCAGTGGTGAACCGGCCAAAATTCAGCGATGCCGACGAGGAGCGCATGGCGCGCGAGAACGCAGCCAAATTCGATAAAGCGAATCAGATGTGGGATGACCCGCTTCTCGATACCTACCTCAACGGCCTGGTGCAGCGGTTGGCCAAAGTTGCGCATCCACGCCCGTACGCATATCGCATCAAGGTCGTGCGCGATGCCAGCCTCAACGCCTTCACGTTCGGTGGCGGTTACCTGTACGTGCATGCCGGGCTGCTGGCGCGGATGGAGAACGAAGCGCAGCTACAGATGGTTCTGGGGCATGAAATAGCCCATGTCACCGAGCGCCATGTCACCAGGGGTATCGAGGGCAGCTACGGGATCCAATTGCTCGGCCAGATCGCCGCAAGCGCGGGTTCCGCGAGTGGTGCAACTTCGCAAATTCCGCCGGCGTTGCTGCAGAAGACCTACGAGTATTCAATGAACGCCGCAGTGAGCGGCCATGGACGCGGCGCAGAGACGGAGGCCGATGTGGTTGGACTTGAATACATGGTGCAAACCGGCCACGACCCGCGCGAAGCGCCAAAGACCTTTGAGCAATTGCTGAAGGAGCATGGCGATCAGGCCGCAGTGCAGAACTTTTTTTACGGCAGCCATCCGACCAACAAGACGCGGATCGAACATTTGAATGGCCTCATCAAATCCAAGTATAGCCAAACGACAGGCAGGGAAGTGGCGAACACCGACGAATTCGTCAAGCGCACCCGCGAGCTGGTGATCTTGGTCGCGCGCATGGATTACGACAACAAGCGTCCGAAGGAAGCTGCCGCGCTGTTCGAGAAAGCGCTAAAGGCACGCGAAGATGCCACTGCGCGTTATTTTCTCGGCAAGATCGCGATGGATGCGGCTGACTCCGATCGCGCGATCGCCCAGTTTCGCATGGCGATTGCCGCCGACGACAAGCTACTCGAC
>JANLTJ010000163.1:0-1874 GCA_031362885.1 Betaproteobacteria bacterium | reverse complement strand
CAGGCACAAGGGCCTTGAGCGGTTTTTCCGCGTGGGGTCGAAGGTGGGCATCCAGCCCCAGCACCAAAACCGAATACGGCTTCAACTTGGCCGGTTCGATGCCGCGAAGGGCGCAGACGATATGAACCTGCCGGGATGGCGACTCCACGCCCTGACGGGCGATCTCAAGGGCCATTGGTCGGTATGGGTCAACGGTAACTGGCGCCTGACCTTCAAGTTCGAGGGCTCCGACGCAGTGCTTGTGGACTACCAAGACTATCACTGAGGATAAAGACGATGGCAACGACGCGCATGGTCAACCCGCCGCACCCAGGGGAAGTACTGCAGGACACCGTCCTCGCGGAAGGCCGGATCACAGTCTCCGAATTCGCGAATAAGCTCGGGGTTTCTCGCGTAGCGCTGTCGCGCGTCGTGAATGCGCGCGCGGCGGTCAGCGCAGATATGGCGCTGCGCCTGGCGGCTGCGCTCGGAGGATCAGCGGAGTCATGGCTGCAGATGCAGGCTGCCTACGACCTGTGGCAGGCGGCGAAGCGGCATCGGCCGAAGATCCGGTTGCTCAAGTTGGCTGCGTAACCAGCTCAGCCGGCTTGGCGGAATTCGCGAAGCGCCAGAGTGGAGCGCGAGAACGCTCCGCCCGGTTGGCCACGACACACCAAAATCCCGACGTCCCGCTTTGTTGCATATTCCACGTCGCATTGTTCCACGAGCCGCTCGCGGTATTCATGAATGACTGACACGATCTACACAACTGACGAGCATGTCGCGCTGCGCGATCAGGTCGCGCGCTTCATTGCAAAGGAAGTCGAACCGCATGGCGTGGCATGGGAAGAGCAAGGCTTTGTCCCGCGCGAGGTTCTGCGAAAAATGGGCGGGCTGGGTTTTTTCGGCATTACCTACCCCGCCGAATACGGCGGTTCGGAGGCCGACGCGCTGACCTCACTGGTGTTCGCGGAGGCGTTGTCGCGCAGCACCTTCGGTGGGTTCATCGTGACCGCACTGGTGCATTCGGACATGGCTTCGCCGCATCTGGTGAACGCCGGCTCGCAGGCGCAACTGGAGAAATATCTGCCGGGGATCATTCGTGGCGAGTGCATTACCGCCGTGGTGGTGACGGAGCCGGATGCCGGGTCGGACGTGGCCGGAATGCGCACGCGCGCGCGGCGCGATGGTAATGACTGGGTGTTGAACGGCGCCAAGATGTTCATCACCAACGGGGTGTACGCGGATTTGTATTTCGTGGCGGCGCGCACCGACCCGAATGCGAAAGGCTCGCGCGGGATTTCCATGTTCATCGTCGAAAAAGGTACGCCGGGATTTCGCGTGGGCCGGGCGCTGAACAAGATGGGCTGGCTAAGTTCAGATACGGCGGAGCTGGTGTTCGAGGATTGCCGCGTGCCCGCACAGAATCTGCTGGGTGAGGAGAACGCGGGATTTTATGCGGTGATGAAGAATTTCCAGCGCGAGCGTATCGCGGCGTCGGCCATGGCCGTGGGCAATGCCTTGACCTCGCTCAAGTTGACCATCGAATATGTGAAGCATCGCAAGGCCTTCGGCGGCGTGTTGTTCGACAAGCAGGTGATCCGCCAGCGCCTGGCCATGCTCGAAGCCAAAACCCACGCCGCGCGCCAGTTTCTTTATCATTGCGGCTGGCTCGCGGCCCGGGAACGCGATTGCGTGCGCGAAGTCTCGATGTTGAAGGCGCTGACCGGAGAGCTGGCCAACGAGGTGGTCTATACCTGCCAGCAGTTCCACGGCGGCATGGGCTATATGCGCGAATCGGCCATCGAACGCCTGGCGCGTGATGCGCGCGTGCTGGCGATTGGCGGCGGGGCGACGGAGGTGATGCTGGAAGAAGTGGCGAAGCGCTTCGCGCC
>JANLTJ010000234.1:0-26246 GCA_031362885.1 Betaproteobacteria bacterium | reverse complement strand
GCTATACAAGGTCTCCACAGTAGCGGGCTGGCGCTCGGTGCATGCCTTGGCGTGAAGAGCATCGGAAAGCCGTGTGCGGGAAATCCGCATGCACGGTTTGATGAGGGAGGGCAGGCGCGAGCCTGTTCTCTACTCTACCCTCACCTGAATGCAATGTGATAATGAAAGACCTGACGCCTTACCTGCGTGGTTGGTCATGAGGACGTAGGCGTGGACGGCACAGCCGAAGCGCCGGGACTGTTCGCTCAGGTCGTCGAGGTGGCGCCGGTAATCTTCCTCGGCGATGAAGCAGGCGGCGCGGTTGTTGCCGCGCTGGATGATGTGCCAGGGGATGCCGGCGACGCTTAGGCGGGCGCGGCGAGGCATGGGGGCGGCGCTGTATTGTCGATCATTTGGACAGAGTAGTACGAAATAAACGTGGTCTGTCCCCTATTCAATATTCCCTTCTATTGCTCCTGGGTTAGCCGTCAGTTTCATAGAGACTCGAGCAGCGCTTCATACAACGAGTGAGGCCCGACCCAAAACCATACAAGGGTGTCATCCTTAAGTATTCCGACCGCTCTCCAATCAAGATCAACTCGCGCAGAATAAATTGGCAGGCGCTGGTGGACTTTTTTAAATCGAAGCGAAGGATGCGCCGGATTCTCATTCCACTGACGATACGCATTTCTGATTCGAGCTTGGCGCTCCAGTGATGCCGACGCGAACAACAACCGAAATTTCTCGGTCGTTACTGACTTCATAGGTCATCGAGCGGTTTGGTTTTCCCAGCATCGCGCTCAGCAAGCGCCTCAGACGCTAGCGACTCCAGGACGCTTTGCGACTTCGCAAACGACTTCGACCACCGACGTTCCGAGGCGATTTCCTCTAGCAGGATCGCAGCCAGAGCGTCTTGCTCGGCGGGTGGGAGTTTGGTGGCTACGGCGACTGCGGACGTAAGTGCTTGGGTCATATTGTCTGCCTCCAGTATACGAGGAGCAATTGTAACGCCAGCGGCGCATTTCTCGCTAAAGGGCGCGCACTTTCGGTGTCCTGACGGCAACGCCGCCGATGAGCCGCGCGGGCCATTGAACTAAAACCTCGATGCCAATGTGTCACCGCGTCGGCTCGATCGGCTTGGACCTACTTTGGGTGGATTGCGAGATGGCATGTGACAGCTTTCTTCGACCCACGGGATGCCGGCGACGCTTATGCGGGCGCGGTGAGGCATGGGTACGGCGCTGTGTTGTCGGTCACTTGGACAGAGTAGTGCGAAATAAACGTTGTCTGTCCCCTATTATTTTCGTTGGGCGTCATTCGCGATTACGGCAGAACAGTGCGCCAATGCTGACGCACTCGGTCGGCGACCGCAAGGACGTCCTCGACACGACCGTTCTCAAGCTCAACTACCAAGCTGGCACCAGAAGCAAATGCATTCGATTGGAATGCATTGGATTGAAAGCCGCCAAAGACGACGGACGTGTCGCTCACTGTAGAGTGGCGCTTGTCCTTGACAGTGAAGTGCTTCGCGCCGTTTGCAATGTGCGAAACAAGGGGGCCATCGGGATACTGGCGCAGAGAGGTGACGGAGCTTCCAGTCGTATGCGACTGCCACTCAGCCAGGTGCTCGGCGCAGACGAAGAAGTCGAAGGCAGCGTACTGCGCAGCTTGAGAGGAAGGGCTAGCCCCGGACAGGCGAGCGAAGTCAGCTTCCAACTTCTCGCGAAGATCGCGCGGGGTTCTCAGATGGAAGATGCCGTCAAGCGTGGTCATGTGGTGGGCTCATGACGCCCTGAGCGGCCGGGGAGATAGGTAACAAAAGTGTAGGGGGACATGGGTTACATATTTTTGCGCTTCAGCAACGGAGGACCGTGGTTTCGTTGAAAAATGGTTTTTCTACAGCCTCAACGTTCACGGTGAACCGCGCGCGCCGCTCTTGCGCGCGTCGGTTTCGACCGTGCGGTTAGGCGTCTTCACGGACCCTGCTCTGCTTTGCTGCATTCCGCGCTAAGCGCAAAGACCGTCGTATCGAGTGACTCAGCAAGATCGTCTAGCACCGCGAGAATTGTTCGCTGACAGATAAGGTGCCTTGGCGATATGGCGCGTTCGCCTCGAATATCGGTCGGATAGCGGAAGTTGAATGAATCTGGGTCAAGCGCGTCAAGTGCCTCGATAACCCTCCGGGTTTCATCGAACGATTCGACTGCGGATTTAGGCCAATGCCACTCCCAGTTTAAGTGCTCGAACACTTGCGTGATGGCGTCGAGCAATGGGAGCAGACGGTGCCGCGAGCGGCCAAAATTGGCGAAAAGGCTTTTCTCATCCTGACCCGCGGCCCTCGTTTGCATGAGACGGTTGCCCGAGAGGATGACGGCCTTAGCCAGAAGCTCAATGCTATGGCGATAGAGGAAAAGCACTGGAAGAATGTCGATTTGCCTCCTACCACGGCGCCGCGCAAACGAGCGCGCAAGTGTCCTCGCAGCCTCGAGAAAGCCACTGCCGTAGTAATCGAACTCCTCGGTAGGTTCATTGCTGAAGTAGAAACTCCAGCCGCGTTCAAAGTTGCTAGGGCCGAAGACTCGCGGTGGGCGAGTGGTCTGCGATTTTGGAAGTCTTCCTGTTCTTGTGGGCGGCACCGTCACCATCAGCTTCTCCTAGACGCCTACGTGAATTCGACTTCCGATTTGTCGGATATCCCGGCCCCTTGCTCGAAGAACGGCGGACAGACCTTTGATTTACTGATTTTTCTTGCATGCTGTCTATCAACATAGGTGCAGTCAAGCCGGCTTATTTGCCGCCGTATTACGAAACAGGCTGCGTGGAGATGGAACAATGCTAACCCAATCAACGATTTCGTCTACAGAATCATCCGGCCCACTTTACTTGGATAGGCTGTGTTGGGAATCCGGCGCAATGGAAGTAGATGGCGCTTAGGTCCGCACTCCCATGCGCCTTTCCTTCGCCCGCACCAGGGCGCTGATGACTTCGTTGAACGGCGTTTCAACTTTGACGGCACGGGCGGCTACTGGAATCGCGCCGTTGATGGCTTCGATCTCGGACATGCGCCCGGCCATGTGGTCGAGCAGCATGGACGGTCTGGCGTTGGGAATTTTTGATCCGAAATTGCGCACGTAGGCCACGGGGTCGTCGAAGTCGAGCTTGATGCCGCGCGCGCGGGCGACCTGGTAAGCCTCGCTCGCGCAGCCCGCGGAAATTTGCCAGGTATCGGGGTCGTCCATGACTTCGCCGATGGTGCGCTCGGTCACGGCACAGGGGCCGGAGAAGCCGACATTGCAAATGAGTTTTTCCCAGACCAGTTGGTCGATGTCGTCGAAACACTTCACGCGAAAGCCGCCGGAGCGCCAGACTTCGGCGACGGCTTCGAGCCTCGGGGAGATCGGCCCGGCGAGTTCGCCCAGACGCACCAGCTCCCAGCCATTGTGGTGGGCATGGCCGGGCGCTTTCATGGAGGCACCGAAGCCGCCGACGACGCCGACCAGTACGCGTTCGCGGCCCAGCACTTTCGCCGCGGTGTCCGGTCCGCCGAGGCCGTTCTGGATTGAGAGCACAACGCTGTCCTTGCCCAGCAGCGGCTGCATTGATTTGGCGGCTTGCTCGACATGCATGGCCTTGGTCGCCAGGATCACCAGTTCACAGGGTCCGGCATCTGCCGGATTCGTGGTCGCGTTGATGCGCACCGTGTGCTCGCCGGAGGCGCCTTCGAGGCGCAAGCCCTTGGCCTTGATGGCATCGATATGGTCCTTCCAGTTATCGATCGCCCACACTTCGTGGCCCGCGTTACCGAGCAAGGCGGCGTACACGCTACCCATCGCACCGCATCCGACAACCGCTACTTTCATGCTCACACTCCTCTAATCTAGTTTGTTCGAGTATTCTATTAAATTATTCGTAATTCATGACACATTCTTTCCCTCACCCTAATATCCCTCTGGTGCGCTTCAAGTGAGCCCTTGTCCCGGAGGGAGAGGGAGGCAAAATACCGTTCTCCTTCCGGGACAAGGGCTCACTTGAAGCGGAGCAGAAGGGTGGGGATGAGGGAAACGACCTTGACTGGGGATTCTGTCATGTATTTTGGAATGCTCAATAATGAACTCCGCCGCTTGGCGCGCGGGCCGTTGAATTACAATCGGGCTGTACTTAATAATTCCATGGGAGGCCAGTCATGAAGTTCACGCGATTTCTGGTAGTTGCGCTGGTATTTGCGTCGGTCTGCACCAGTGTGTCCGCGCAGTCAGTCACCAAGCTGCGCTTCGAATCGGTATTCCCGGCCTCGAGCCTGTTCTTCGAAAGCTCGAAATATTTCACCGAGCGCGTCAAGGCCTTGAGCGGCGGACGTCTGCTGATCGAAATGCTGCCGCCCGGCGCCGTGGTGCCTCCTTTTGAAGTGCTCGACGCGGTGCACAAGGGGGTGCTGGACGGCGGGCATACCGCAGCGGCCTACTGGGTGGGCAAGAACCGGGCGGCCACCCTGTTCGGTCCGGCACCGGGCGGTCCGTTCGGCATGGACATCCTCGATTACATGGGCTGGATTCACGAGGGCGGCGGACTGGCCTTGTATCAGGAGTTGTACCAGAAGGAGCTGCAGCGCAACGTCGTGGTGATGCCGATGAGCTCTGGAGGACCCCAGATTTTGGGCTGGTTCAAGAAGCCGGTGAAGAACTGGGAAGACCTTAAAGGCCGCAAATGCCGGGAAACCGGCATCACGGCGGAAGTGTTCGCCAAGTCCGGCATGAATACGGTGAACATGCCGGGCGGGGAAATCGTGCCCGCCGGCCAGCGCGGGGTCATCGATTGCGCGGAATTCGTCGGCCCGGCGGAAGACATGAGAATCGGCTTCCACACGGTCTGGAAATACGCCTACATGCCCTCGATGCACGAGCCGGCCACCGTGGCGGAACTGATGATCAACGGCGAGGTATGGAAAAAATTGCCCGAGGACCAGCAGGAAATCATCAAGTCGGCGGCCATGGATGCCACGCTGCGCTCCCGGCTGGTCTCCAACAAGGTCAATGCCGAGGCGCTGGTGGAGTTGCGGGAAAAACACGGCGTCAAGATCGAACGCACGCCACCGGACATCCTGACCAAGATCCTCGAAACCTGGGATCAGATCGCCAAGGAAGAAGTGGCGAAGAACCCGTTTTTCAAGAAAGTCTACGACTCGCAGCGCAGTTTCGCCTCCCAGGTGGTGCCGGCACGGCGCAACACCTACGCGCCGTACGAGATGGGCGCCAATTACTATTGGCCGGAAAAAAAGTAATCATGCGAAAGCATGGCAATGGAACGCGGGTTCGCATGAGGGCAAACAGAGCATGAGCCAGCCGTCTCCTGGATATTTGCGCATCATCGGCGAAATCGACCGGTTTACCCTCTGGGGCGCTTACGTCTTTTCGTTGCTGATTGCGCCCCTGGTGCTGGCGAACGTGGTCGAGGTGTTCATGCGCTATGTGCTCAATCGACCCACGGACTGGGCCATGGAAACCACGGTCATGTCCTACGGGGCCTTGTTCATGCTCGGCGCCGCCCATGCGTTACAGAAGGGCGCGCATGTGCGCACCGACATGCTGTGGGAGAAATTTAGCGACCGCACCAAGGGCATCATCGACACGGTGGCCTATGCCGTGCTGTTTCTGCCCTCGATGGCGATTTTGTGTTACCTCTCGTATGACGATCTGATTTACGCCTGGTCGATTGACGAGCGCTCCAACCTCACGCCCTGGCAGCCGATCCTGTGGCCTTTGCGCGCCGTGGTCCCGCTCAGCACGGCGTTGCTGTTTGTGCAGGGCGTATCGGAGCTGCTGAAAAGCCTGTGGGCCGCGCGCACCGGAACGCTGCTCGTACACCACGAGAAAATCGATATCTGAGCGCCATGACCGGAAACGAAATTCTGGGATTGCTGATGCTGGTCGCGATGATCAGCATTATTTTTGTCGGTTTTCCGATTGCCTTCACGTTGCTGTTCATCGCGCTGTTTTTCGGCGCCCTCGGTCTTGGCGCCGAGCTGACCTTCAATCTCGCCTATTTGCAGATCTGGGGCATGATGAAGGACGATATCCTGCCCGCCGTGCCCTTGTTCATTTTCATGGGCTTCATGACCGAGCAGGCGGGGTTGATGGAGCGGCTGTTCCTGGCGATGCGCAATCTGCTCGCGCCCTTGCGCGGTTCGCTCTATCTGGCGGTGATTCTGACCGCGACGATTTTCGCCATGGCCACCGGCATCGTCGGCGCGGCGGTCACGGTGCTGGGCATCATGGCTGGGCCGGTTATGGTGCGCTCCGGGTATGACGCGAAATTGTCGGCGGGCGCCATCGCCGCCGGCGGCACGCTCGGCATTCTTATTCCACCCAGCGTCATGCTGGTGGTCATGGGGCCGACCATCGGCGTGCCGGTGAACCTTTTGTATGCTGCGGCCCTGGGCCCGGGTTTGTTCTTGGCGTTTCTGTACATCTGCTATTGCCTGATCCGCAGCCATCTCAACCCGGAGTTAGGTCCGCCGGTACCGATGGCCGAGCGGGTCACGGATAAAATGGAACTGGCGCGTGAGTTTTTCATCGGCGTGGTTCCACTCACGGTGCTCATCGGCTTTACCCTGGGCACCATACTCGCAGGCCTGGCAACGCCGACCGAGGCGGCTTCGTGCGGTGCCTTCGGCGCGACCGTGCTGGCGGCTGCGTATCGCCGGCTCACGTTCAAGGCATTGAAGAACGCGGCGATGTCCACCATGATCACCGCGAGCATGGTGCTGTTCCTCGCCGTGGCTTCGAGCGTGTTCGGCGCGGTGTTCACCAAGCTCGGGGCCACCGATCTCATCGCTGGCGGGTTGTCCCAGATGCCGCTGCCCGACTGGGGCAAGTTGCTGTTGATAATGGCGTTGATCTTTCTGCTGGGCTGGCCGTTCGAGTGGCCGGCGATCATTCTGGTATTCCTGCCGATATTTTTGCCCGTGGTGCAGAAACTTGATCTGGGCCTGAGTCCGCAGGAGCTGATGATCTGGTTCGGTGCGCTGGTCGCGGTGAACCTGCAAACCGCGTTCCTGAGTCCGCCGGTGGCGATGTCGGCCTATTACCTGAAGAACGTCATGCCGCAGTGGAGTCTTTCCACGATTTATCGCGGCATGGGGGAATTCATGGTGATTCAGGTGATCTGTCTCGCGGTGGTGCTGTTCTGGCCGGAGATTGCGCTATGGTTGCCACGGGCAATGCAGTAACCCGCCATGCAGATCACGCATCATCGATTCAATACCGGCGAAGTTGATCTGCACTACGTCACGGCCGGTGAGGGCGAGCCCATCGTGTTGTTGCACGGCTGGCCGCAAAGCTGGTATTGCTGGCGCAAAATCATGCCTGCGCTGACACAGCGCTTCCAGGTGATCGCGCCCGATCTGCGCGGCCTGGGCGACTCGTCGCGGCCGGCATCGGGATACGATAAGCAGAGCATTGCGCACGACATTCGCGTGCTCACGCACGACCATCTCGGCCTCAAAAGCTATTTTCTGGTCGGCCACGACTGGGGCGGCCCGGTTGCCTTTTGCCTCGCCGCCACGTATCCGGAGTCGGTGCGCAAACTCGCCATGCTCGATACTGCCGTGCCCGGTGACGGCAGTGGGACTTTCTCGCAGCACGGCCGGCGCTGGCATCACGCCTTTCATCAGACCGCCGGACTTCCCGAGGCGCTGGTGACGGGCCGTGAAGATATTTATCTCGGCTGGTTCTACCGAAATTATGGCTACCAGCCGGATGCGATCGACGCTGAAGAAATCGCGGAGTATCTGCGCGTGTACCGTGAACCGGGCGCGCTGCACGCCGGCTTTGAATACTATCGCGCGCTCGAGTGCGATGTCGCGCACAACCAGGCCCTGATCGCGCGCGGCAAGCTGCGCTTGCCAGTGCTCGCCCTGGGCGGCGGCAAGGCTTTTGGGCGTGGTAGCGAAACCCTGGAGTCGCTCCAGCGCGTCGCCCTCGATGTGCGCGGCGGCGTTATCGAGGACTGCGGCCACTGGATGCCGGAGGAAAAGCCGGAAGAAATTTCGCGGGCGCTGCTCGATTTTTTTACCGCGAACGCGAAGTGATGCACCGTCCGGTCGTGCTGACAGTGCGTGCTTAATGCGGCCGGTCGTACTGGGTCAGCAGGGCGCGCGCGCTTTCCACCAGTTCCCTGCCATCCAGTCCGCGTTGATCAAGCTCCTTGATTCTGTTGTCGATGGCGCTCTGCTGCGCCACCGCGTCACTGCGTTCGCCGCCGGCAGACTGGCCTGCGCGTGCTTTGTTGTCGTCGAAAATCCTGCCCAACGTGGCGGACATGTCGGCACCACTGTTTGCGTTGATCACTTTTTTAAGCTCATCGGACAAGCCCCGATAGGTTTCCGCATTCATCACCAGTACGAAGATGTCCGAGAAAGGCGACGACGCTGCCGTCGGTGTTGGAGCCGGGGAAACATGAACGGCGAGCAGGCGCACGCCGGAGAATTCTCTGCGCGCCAGATTATTCGCCTGAATATATTCCCATAGCGCGCGATTCGATCCTTTTGCCGTGTTGGTGCTTAAAGGCAAATTAAAAACCTCAACCCCCGGGAATCGCCACGCGTCGTTGCCGACCGAGGTCCAGACGATGTCCGCAGTGCGGTCTTTGACCTGATCGTAGAGTGGCAATGGATTCTCGTTTGCCACCATGGCGGGAAAGACTTGAATCCTGAGATAGCCGTTGGATTCCTGCTCCAGTTTCTCCTTCCAGGGCAGCAGAAACTGGGTATGGAACACCGAGTCCACAGGCAGAGCATGATGTATTTTGAGCGTGACGCCGTGCGCGCGCGCCACCTCTGCCCAGGGAGAGGCGATCGCGCAAACTACTGCAAGCACAATAAACCGGACGCAGCGCCTCGACATCATTTCATTGCTCCTGTGCTATGGGGTTCAGCGCTGGGTTTGCACGGATTGCAGAAACGTGAATATGCGCCACTTGATATCGTCGCTGATGGCGTCTTTCCAGGGCGGCATGCCTTTATCCATGCGCCCGTTGTTTATCGTGGTCCAGAACAAGCTGATCGCATTGTCACCGTAACGGATCCTGAGGCGGCGCAAATCGCGCGGGCGTTCGCCCTGCACCGCATTGGGGCCGTGGCAGTGCGAGCAGTATTGATTCATCAGGCTCCCACCGTCCTCCAGAACATCTTCCCGTCCCTCATAGGGGTTCTTCAGCGTCTCGGTATTTTCGCCGGCTGCGATGCCGCAACTTGCCGACAGAAAAAACGCGGCGGCCAGAAAAGCCCTGCCTGTCACAATCAATTTTCGATTTACCAACATGGCCTGCCCGCACTTGAAAGTTGTTTTGGCAATTCTAGCGCGCGATTCAGGCGCAACGGTAAGGGTATGAAAAACGGCGGGAACCTCCCGCCGTTTTTACTGCCAGACAGTGCTGGTGGTGTGATCAGTTGCCGAGCTCGAACACGGCGAGTATGCCGCCTTCCGGACTCGCGTCCAATACACGCTGACCGATCTTGCCGAAGAATGAGGGGGGTCCTTTGCTGCGACCTGCCACTACGGCCAGATATTGTTTGCCGCCGATCGAATAAGTCACCGGGCTCTGGATAATCCCCGTGCCCATGCTGAATTGCCATAGTACTGCACCGGTCTTTGCATCCACGGCTTTCAGGTGGCCTTGCTGATTGCCGTAGAACACCAGACCACCGGCGGTGGACATGGCGCCGCTGACGAAAGGCAGGTCTTCTTTAATGGTCCAGACCTTTTTCTTCGCGACTGGATCCCACGCCATGAACTCCGCCAGATGTGCGCCGCTTGCACCGGCCATGTCGAGATTGAACTCGGATGCGAGATAGAACTTGCCGGGCGAATATTCTTCGTCCTTGGTGGCAATGTCCATGCACATGTTGAATGCCGGCAGATAGGTGAACCCGGTCTGCGCGCTATGGGACATGGGCGACCAGTTCTTGCCGCCGATCAGGTTCGGGCAGACATTGCGCGCCCACTGGCCTTTACGCGGACGCTTCTCGTTATTCGCCGCCTCCACTGGCCGGCCGGTTTGCAGGTCCACATGGGTCGCCCAGTTGACCGTGACAAACGGATCCGCCGCGAGGACTTTACCGGTCTCGCGATTGAGCACGTAGAAGAATCCATTGCGATCGGCGTGCAGCAGGGCCGGGGTTTTCTTTCCGCCGATGTTAAGGTCGGTGAGCACCGCCTCGTTGATGCCGTCATAATCCCAGACATCGCTTGGCGTCCACTGGTAACCCCAGACGATCTTGCCGGTGTTGCCGTCGAAGGCCAGTTGCGCGGCCGTCCACAGATTGGTGTATTGCCCGATATCGACCGAATCGTTGCCGCGCGTGTGACCGCCCCAGGGTCCGGCGTTGCTGGTGGACCAGTAAATCAGATTCAGCTTGGGATCGTAGGAACCCACGCCCCAGGTGGAGCCGGCGCCGGTTTTCCAGGAGTCGCCCAGCCAGGTCTCGTTGCCCGGTTCACCTTCGCCGGGAATGGTGTAGGTCTTCCACATCAGTTTGCCGGTTTTCTGGTCGTGCGCCTGGATGAATCCGCGGATGCCGTACTCGCCTCCGGCGATTCCGGTCACCACCAGATTTTTGTAAACCAGCGGCGCCGAGGTGATGGCGTGGCCCTTCTTGTAATCCATTACCTCGACATTCCATTTTTCTTCACCGGTTTTGGCGTCAAGAGCAACCAGTCGCGCTGTCAGTGTGCCGAAAAAAACCATACCATTGGCGTAGGCCACGCCGCGGTTGTCCAGCCCGCAGCATACCGTGGCCATATAGTCAGACGGCAATTCCGGGTCATGCTTCCACTTCATCTTGCCGGTCCGCGCATCCAGCGCGAATACATGCTTCGGTCCGGTTGAGCTCGTGACGTACATGGTGTCGCCCACGATCAGCGGTGTTGATTCCTGGGTTTCCAATGCGCCCAGCGAATGCAGCCACGCCACTTTGAGTTTGTTCACATTGCCGGTGTTGATTTGACTCAGCGTGCTGTAGCGCGTATTGGCATTGTCGCCGCCATATGTCGTCCACTCGTTGCCCGCTTGCGCAAATGCGGGTGTTGTAGCGGTAATCGAAGCCATGCCCATGACTACGGCCGCCAGTGCCAGTTTCAAATGCCTCATGCTGGTTCTCCTCCTCAAAGTATTAACGCGCCCGCCGCGGGCGCCAGGGTTTGTTTTTTTAAAACTCTTTTCGGTTTTTGAGTTTCGCCATCCGCTTTGGGCCCAGGACGCAATTCAGTACGCGCATCCGTCTTAAGAAAATTCACTTCTACACGCGCAACGGCTTCGGCACAGCCAGTTTGACTCCCCGCTTTTGCCTTTGTCAACAGCGGGTGGCGCATTTCGGCAATATCAAGGCTCACACAATGGTCAGTCGGTTACCTGCTGACGCGCGATCACGCGGCGCAGCAAAATATCCAATAAAAAGAGCAATAACCCGAGAGCGGCAAAGTGGCGCCATAGCGGTTTTGTCGCCAGTCCACCGTCGCTGTGGCGCGCAAAAATATCGTCCACGCGCGGGGCGAACTTGCCGCCAGTGCGCTCAGCAAGCGAGCGCAGCAATGCGACGTTCGGCGACAGATGGCGATACTCGTCCGCGTAGCCAAAATACAAGCTGCGCGTGCCGGTTTGCGCCAGCGCTTGCGGCGTAAGCCCGGGTGAGGGCACCAGATCGAATTGGTAGGCTCCGGCATTTGTGGCATGCAGTGCGATGCGAGCCTGATATTTCCCCGGCCCGGTCTGACGTAAGGGCGAGACCGCGGAAGTGCCGTCCGGCGCCGTCATGCGCACGGCGGGCGCGATGTCATCGCGGTACTGACCATCCGCGCTCAGCGCGGAGAGCGTGACTATGGCCGTGCTTTCTTCGCGCGCGACGCGCAGCGCCAATTCTTCGCCGCTGTCGCGGCGCAGGCTCGCCCGCACGATTTGCGCCCATAACTTGCCGTAGCCGGGCCAGGAGAGCCAATCCACCGCCCAGCGGTTCTTGACGTCGGACATGAACGCCACGCTTTTGCCCAGCCCGTAATGGCTTTGCACCAGCAGCGGTTGCTGATCCTTCGCTTCGAGCACCACTTCGGCGAAACGCCTGGGCTGGCTCAGCACGAAGCCCTTAAGCTCCGGGCCGCTCGCGAAATCCAGGCCAGCCAATGCCTCGGTCCGCAGTTTGATCACCGGACGAAAAGGCTCTTCAACGATGGATTCGCCGAGCAGCCGTTTCGCCTCGGTCACAAACAAGGCTGGCAGCTCCGTTTCGCTCGCGGCGATATGGGTCGTGCCGTTTGCGTCTCTGGCAAGTTGGGTCATGAGCTCGAGGTTGGGATTTTCACCGATGACTACCGTCGAGAGCGTGATATTTGCGCGCTTGAATTGTGCCCCCAGTTCGTCTGCGCCGCCAGCCGCCAGAGCCGGGTCGAACGCCTGCTCCGCTGGCAGGCCGCGCTCCTTGCGAATCATCGCCATGGCCGCGCTGGCCGAGGTCTCGGCTGCCAGTCTTCCCGGCGGCGCGGTGTTGCCATCGGAGAGCAGGATCATGTGTCGGGTTTTGGCCTTTGAATTTTCCAGCAACCGATAAGCGTGCCACAGCGCGTTGTAGATATTGGTCTGTCCGCTGGCGGACATGCTGCCAATCAAATCTTCCGCGCGCTGCTTGTTGCGCACTTCGGCAAGCGGCACGATATTGTACGGCCGCGCGTCAAACCCGATGACCGCGAGGCGGTGGTGTTCGTCGAGCAGATCCAGGGTGGACAACGCCGCGGACTTGGCGAACTCCAGCTTGCGTCCGCGCATGCTGAAGGAGCGGTCAATGAGCAGCACCAGATCGAGCTCCCTGCGTTTGCGCCGGGTTTCAAATTTAACCGGCAATATGCGCTCCAGGCGGCTTTTGCTGAAGCCTTCCGCGCCATAGGTATTCTCCCCGGCGGCGAATATCAGGCCACCGCCATCGCGCACGAAGGCCTCCAGGCGCTCGCCCGCGGCCGGGTCGAGTTGCTGTGCGGAAATATCACTCAGCACCACACTATCCTGTCCTTTGAGTTGATCGCCAAATCCCTGCGCGGTGGCGAGCGTGACCTCGATACCCTGCGCATTGAGTGCATCGCGCAAGTAGCGCGCGCTGTCCGCGTTGCTCTCGACATAAAGCACCTTCGCGCGCGGAGCGATCCAGATGCTCTGCGTCAGCGAATTGTTTTCCGCCACCTGGTCGTTGGCGGCGCTCACCGCGATTTCGACCGTGTTGGCGCCGCGGCGCCGGAACTGGGTGCGGAACACGATATCGTTGCCACCCGCGCGCAGCATCCGCGTTTGCTGCGCATGTGCCGCGCCGTTGAGCTTCATGTCGATTCGCGCCGCAACCGCTGTGCGCGATATCACCTGAACCCGCACCGTAGCAGGCTCCTGCTGGCGCAGGCCTTCGGGCAGATCGAGCACGTCGATCCAGGCGTCGTCAACCATCGCCGGGGTTGCGGGCAGCGTGAATATGCGCACACCCTGCGCTTGCAGTCGCGGCAGTGCGCGCCACAGATCGCCGCTGGTGGCATTGCCATCACTCATCAGCACCAGGCGCTTGGCGTGATGCGGCGCGAACCCGAAGGCCGCCATGTTCAATGCCTGCTCCAGGTCGGTGGCACTCTGGCCGATGGCAAAGCGGCCCGGCGCCGCATCCCCGGTAACCGCGACCGACCCGATCTCGTCGAGGGTATTCAGCAAGCGCGGCCGGTCCGCAAACACCACATAGCGCGCCTGAGCCGGTTGACCCTGGAGGTTTGCCTGCCGCATCCAGTCCAGCGCGCCCAGCACAAAGCCGGGCGCGATGCTGCGCGAGACATCGAGCGCATAGACCACCGAAACGTCGCTGATCGCACGCTCAATGACCGGTTGCGACAAGGCCAGCACCAGCGCGCCCAGCGCCAGAGAACGCAGCGCAACCGCCAGACTCATGCGCCAGCGGCTGAGCTGCGTGCGGTGCCGCCAGGCGGCAATCCACAGCAGCGGCAATAGACCCAGCAGCCACAGCGGTTCGGTTTGTGTCAGGGCTGGCAATGGCATGGTTCAGACGCTGATGCGGCGCGTATAGGCCAGCCACTCGGCGGCGAGCAGCAGCGTGGCGAATGCAAGCAGCGCGACCCAGGGCTCGAAACCGAAGCGCGCAGCATCAAGTACCGGAGCGGGTGCTGCGCTGGCGCCGTTAAAGGGGCTGCGGTTAATGTCCGCGTACAGTGGGTCGAGAACATTGGCGATCACTTGCGTCGTGCCGGTTTTCGCGGTGACGGTAAACACACCAGGCCGGGCCGCCTCGAAAATCGTCATACCGGCAACGCTGATGGCGTTGAGCACCCGCCCATCGTGCGCCGTGACGCGCGCGTTGGCATGGGGAATTTCAACGTAGCCCAATCCGCGGTTAAGCGTTTCGGCACCGTTTTCGAGCCAGCCCAGCGCGTTGCCGAGAAATACCGTGAAGGCCGCTTGCGTGGCGAAGTTGGAGTCCTCGATCGCGAAGCCGGTCGCGATCCAGCGCGCCGTTGTCATGCCGGATGATGTCACGGCGCCGGCTGCCACCAGCACGCCTTCGCCTGCCCCGGAGGCGAGCACGACATCGGTTTGCGCGTCGGTCCCGGTAATCCGGGTCAGCGCAGCGCGCTGCATTTGCACACTGCGCCATGGCACGTTGAGTGCGAGCGGGTGAGACTGATCCCAGCGCGTAATCACGGGATGTGCCGTTGCGCGCTCAAACGCCGGCAGCCAGGCTGCCGGCGGCGGGCGAAACAGCAAGGCGCCTTGCGCCGGTGGCTCCTGCGGCGCAAAGCGGTCGAAAACGTAAGCGTCGTAGTCAAGCGGCTGGCGATACTGCGCGGGCGCGATGCGCGTCAAGGCCACACCGGGCAGAGCCCTGAGCGAGGCATGCAGTTGCTGATTGCCCGCGCTCACCAGCAGTACCCGCCTTATGCGATGCGGTGCAACAACGGCGTATGCCACGTCATCGAATTCAAATCCATCGCTTGGGGCATGCACTTGCGCGCGCAGCACACCGGCGGCATACGCACTCACGTCCACGGTTTGATTCATGATCGCGCCGGCGGCGAGTTGCAAGTCACGCTCCAGTGCGAAACCTTTCCCACCGGTAATCGAGAGCCGTATCTGCAGCGTGCGCACGGATGCATTGAACACTTGCACCAGCGCCTGATAACGCGTCGGATCGCGCAACGCCGGCCGGGCATCGAAGGCGGTGATGGCGACATTATCGGCGCGCGCGAATACCGCCTCGATCGCGACTTCCGGCGGCACATCGAGCGAGGCGACGCCATCGCTTAGCAGATAAACCGCGCTGCGCTCATCCGCGGGAATCAGCGGCATGCGCGCATTGCCCGCACTGCCAGGGCTTATGCGGCGCAGGTGCGCGAGCGCGCTGTCGCGGCTGACCCATTGCGGCGTATCCGTGCGGCCCAGGGTGTCGAGCAGCATGACTTCGCTGGCCAGTCCGGACCCGGAGATGATGCGCCGCGCACGCGAGAGCGCGTGCTCCCAGCGGCTCACGCCGTCGGCTCCGCGCGCGGCCATGGACGGCGAATTGTCCAGCACCAGCACGAGGCGCTGCGCAACACCGCCCACAGCCGGCGCCTGCGGGCGCGACAGCGCGAGCGCGATGCTCAAGCCCGTGGCCAGCGCCAGCATGAGGGACAACCACCAACGCCAGCGATTGAGCGCGGGACGCCGCACTTGATCGAGCTTGCGCCAGATCAGATTAGAGGCAACTCGTACGCGCAGCGGCCGCGCCTTCAGCCAGTACATCAACACAATAAGCGCGGTCACCGTCGCCAGCAAAGCATAAACAGCCAGCGGCGAGAGGGCGAGAAAATTCACCGCAATAAACCCTCTTTACGCAGTGCGTGCAATACCAGCTCTTCGATATTGGTGTTGGTCATGGCGCGCACATGGCCCCAGGCGTTTCTGGCGCAGTAAGCGCCAAGCGCCGCGCTATGCGCCTCAAAGGCCTGGCGGTAAGCGTGCAGCAACGCCGGCGTCATGCGTTTCCGGGTTTCGTCATTGCCCTCGGCATCCACCAGAACGACTTCACTGCCGGGTGCGGCGGGCTCGAAGTCGCCGGGGCTGACGAGTTGCAGGGCCAGCACGTCCTGGCGCAAATTGCGCAGTACGCGCAAGCCCGTTTCGAAGCCGGCCGGATCGAGAAAATCCGAGATCACCACGATCAGGCCGGTGGCGCGCGGCACGGCGAAGTATTGCTTGAAGGCCGGCTCCAGGGCCGTGCCGCCGCCGCATTCGAGCTGCTGAAGGAACGCAAACGCGGGCCAGCTTTGAGTCTTGCCGCGTAAGCCCGAGCGTTCCTGCACGATGCCATCAGCCATCGCAATCAAGTTGACGCGATCCATGTTCACGAAGCCGATGTGCGCCAGTGCCGCGGCAAGTTTGCGCCCGAAATCGAATTTGCCCGGACTGCCAACGCCCATGGAGGCGCTGGTGTCCAGAAAAATATAAATCGGCAGATCGGCTTCCTCGACAAACAGTTTCACGAACAGCCGGTCGAGCCGCAAATAGGTGTGCCAGTCCACGTTCTTGAGCTCGTCGCCGGCACGGTACGGGCGATAGTCGGCGAACTCCATGCCGGAGCCGGTGCGATTGGCGCGATGCATACCCTTGAGATGCCCGCGCGCAGGCTCGTTCGGCGCAAGTCTCAAGCGATCGAGCCGCCGCAGAAAATCGTGACTCAGTAACGGCGCGGACATGCTTTCAGGCGAGACGAAGCTGAGAGGGGCGACTCTGGTGTTGCGCGCGGAGCATCATTAGCGTGGCTCGGGCAGCATCTGCAAGAGAGCAGCGATGATCGTGTCCACGTTAATCTGCTCGGCCTCGCCTTCGTAGTTAAGCAGCATGCGGTGGCGCAGTGCCGGAAGCGCCGCTGCGCGAATATCTTCACCGGCCACGTAGACCCGATTTTGCATCAGCGCATTGACCTTGCCGCCAAGCAGCAGTGCCTGCGCGCCGCGCGGACTTGACCCGTAGCGCACGTATTTTTTCACCATCTCGTGGCAAGGCGTGTTCTCCGGGTGGGTGGCCAGTGTCAGGCGGATGGCGTAGTCGCGCACCGGTTTGGCCACTGGAATGCCGCGCGCAATTTCGCGCATGCGCAGAATTTCACCCTGTCCCAGCACGCGCGCGACTTGCGGCACGCTGGCCTGGGTGGTGCGATCGAGAATCTCACCCAGCTCGCCCGCACCGGGAAACTCCATCCTGAGCTTGTAGAAGAAGCGATCAAGCTGCGCTTCGGGCAGAGGATAGGTTCCCTCCAGTTCGATCGGATTCTGCGTTGCCAGTATGCACACCGGTTGATCCAGCGCGTGCGTGGTCTTGCCGATGGTCACGCTGTTTTCCTGCATGGCTTCGAGCAGAGCCGACTGCGTCTTGGGCGTGGCGCGGTTGATCTCGTCGGCCAGAATCAGATTGGCGAACACCGGGCCGGGTTGAAATTCCAGCACTTTTTCACCGCGCCCGCCTTCGAGCAATACGTTGCCGCCGACAATGTCACCCGGCATCAGATCGGGCGTGAATTGAATACGGGAAAATTTAAGATGCAGCACATCGGCCAGCGTCTGGATGAGCTTGGTCTTGCCGGTGCCGGGAACGCCTTCGATGAGACCGTGGCCGCGTGTGAGCAGACAGGTGATGATGCCTTCAATGACTGCATCATTGCCGACTATGACGCGTGCTATTTCCGCACGCACACGCCGGAACTGCTGCTGAAAACTATCGATCTGTAAGTCGGTGCTGGTGTCGTTCATGGCTCGCTCTGATTGAGGTTCAGGAAATATTCCTTGACGGCACCCCGATAGGCGAGCGGCACGCGCTCCGCATTCACGGTGCTTTCCGTTACATAGCGCGCATCGTGCCGCGCATCTTGATAATCGTGCTGCGCCTGCTGCGTGCGCGTGGGTGCGAAACCGGTATCGGCGATGCCTTGTGTATCTCCCGCGCCGGACTGACTGCTTTGAATTTTCACCTGCTTGAGCTGGGCCGCCAGGCGCATGGTACGCGCGCCCGCCACCGGTTCGGCCTCGATGTTGTTGCTGATATTGGAATCGCTGTTGCTGGGTTTGCCGCCTGCGCCGATATTGCTCTGGGTCACGCGCCGGCCCATGGCGCCGCCCTCGACATCCGTCGTACCGGCGAATTCACCGCCCTGGCCCTGGGCACGCCGGGCCTCTCGCGGGCCGAATCGCTCCAGCGCTATCGCGGCTTGGAGCGGATTGGCGCCTTCCTGCAGATCGTGACTGACGGGATTATTGCGCTCCGGCGTGCGCCGCTCATCGTCGAGCTGGCGTGCCAGATACAGCGCGCGCGACAATTCCTCGTCCGCGTTGTCCGCCAGCGCCGATTGCGCCGCGTTGACGTCGGGACTGAACAGGGCCTGCAAACGCGCAATCAAGTCCGCGCTGGCCGGCGCAGAATTAGCGATGCCGCGTGCGTCTGACTGCGCACGGGAGAATGCCCGCTTGCGCTCCAATTCTTCCAGCAACTGTGCGCTGCGCGCGGCGTCGCGATCCCCGATCGCCGCCGCCAGATCTTTAAACTCGTCGCCCGCGCCAAGCGCGTCAATGCTGGCATCCAGTTTCGCCCATGCGGTATGGGTCTTGCGCGCACCGGGCACCGGAGAGCGCTCAGAATCCAGCGCCGCCGCCGGCGCGACTTGAGCGGGCCCACCCGGCTGCGCCGGGGCCGCAGCGCCGGAATTCGTGGCGGGAGCGCGCGCATTAGAGGCCTCGCGCGCAGCAGGCAAGTCTGCGAACTGCGGCGTAAACAGCGACAGCAACCCGGCGGCAAAGGCAAGCGCGAGCGCCGCGCGCGGCAGGGCGAGTGGAAATATTTCCTTTGCATCGATGCGCTGCGCGCTAACCGCCGCCCGCTTGATCTGCAACGCCATCAGCGGCGAAGCCTCGTGCTCTCGCGCGAACCAGTAAGCGGTCTTGAGTTCGTCCTTGAGACCGGCATGACGGTCAATCAGGGCCGCGACCTCTTCGAGTGCCAGCGGGCGCCAGGCGCGCATGGCAAAGACACCGGCGCTGCCGGCCAGCAAAACCATGAGCAGGATACTCAACGCACCCTCCACCGCCGCGACACGAATCGCAGCATCGAGTATCTGATAGAGTGCAAACGCGACCGCCAATGCGCAGGCCATCCACGCCAATTCGCGCAGCATGGCGTTGAAACGCAGCCGCCGCGCGGAGGCCGCAAGCGCGAGAATCAGGGTGTCACGGTCGTTCATTAAACACCGAAACAATGGAAAGTCTGCGAAATGGTACCTGCTTCGCCGGGGAACACAAAATGAAAATGCCGGCGCGATGCCAGCGTGTGTTCATAGCGCTTTGTCTGGCACTTTCCGGCTCTGCGCTGGTCCACGCCGCCGGCAAGCCCCATATTGTTTATCTTATGGCGGACGACCTGGGCTACAAAGACACCGGCTTTCAGGGCGGCACCATTCCCACGCCTCATCTCGACATGCTCGCCGCGCGCGGCGTCACGCTGAAAAATTTTTACGTGCAACCGTACTCCTCGCAAACGCGCGCAGCACTCCTGACCGGGCGCTACCCGATGCGCTATGGCTTGCAGACCCTGTCCATTCTTCCATCAAGCCAGTTTGGCTTGCCCACAGACGAGCGCACGCTCGCACAAGCCTTAAAAGAGGCGGGCTACAAAACGGCGTTTATCGGCAAGTGGCAGCTTGGCCATGCCAGGGCGGAATTCTTGCCGGGCAAACGCGGCTTCGATTATTTCTATGGCACGTTGTCGGGCGCGGTGCAGTTTCAGGTGACGAAAAACGCTGCCGGCGACTGGCGGCGCAATGATCAATCGCCAAAAGAAGAAGGCGCAGTCACCTCATTGCTCACCAGGGATGCGGTGAGTCAGATCAATAAGCATCCTCCCGCGACGCCCCTGTTCATGGTCGTGGCTTTCACCGCGCCTGGCGCGGACGCCAGCGCGGAAGCCGGACGCGGCTACGCCGCTGGTGTCAGCGCGCTCGACCAGGCCGTCGGCCAGATCATCGAGGCGCTGGAGAAAAAGCAGATGCTGGCAAACACGCTCATTGTGTTTCACAGCGACAACGGCGGTGCCGTGCCCACCAAGTTTTCGACTGGCGATCAGGATGTCCAAATAACCGGCGCAGACAACGGCAGTAGCCGGGGCGGCAAAGGTAGTCTTTATGAAGGCGGCGTACGCGTCACCGCACTCGCTGCCTGGCCGGGGAAAATTCAGGAAAAAACCCTCGTCACCCGGCTGTTGCATGTGACCGACATGTACCCCACGCTGTTAGGTGTCGCCGGCGCACCACTTGATCAGCCGAAAAAACCAGACGGTTTCGATGCCTGGGCCACGCTGGCCGCGGCGGGCTTGAGTCCGCGCGAAGAAATCCTGCTTAACGTCGAACCTTTTCGCGGCGCCATCCGCGTGGGCGAATGGAAGCTGATCGTGCGTGCAACGCTGCCGGAAAAAATCGAGTTATTCGATATCGCCAACGATCCGGAGGAATCGCAAAACCAGGCCGACGCTTATCCTGATCGCGTCAAGAGTCTGCAAAAGAAACTCAACGACTACGCCTACGAAATGGCGATGCCAAAATACCTGGAAGAAATTGGCCACGCCCAAAGCGCCAGGACGCCGCTTTATTGGGGTGATAATCCGGTGCGCAGACCAGTAAGCGCGCCTCCCTCAAAATGAGCTGGGCCAGTATTGCGGTCAGTGAATGCCGGGAGGAAATCCCAACGCCGTCGTCTGGACGCTGCCTGGGTCCTTTGCGTAAGGCATAATCCTTATCTTTTTCACCGCTGTGCTGCCGGTGACTTCCAGACACAGCATTGAAGGAGCTTGAAATCATGCGTCCGCTTGAAGGCATCACGGTTGTCGCGCTCGAACACGTGATTGCCGGACCTTTCTGCACTCGTCAATTGGCCGAGCTCGGCGCACGGGTCATCAAGATCGAGCGTCCCGGCGTGGGCGATCCGGCGCGCGCCTACGATAATCGCGTCAAGGGCCTGTCATCGCATTTCGTGTGGACCAATCGCTCGAAGGAAAGTCTGACGCTCGACCTCAAGCAGGAGGAGGCCCGCAACATCGTGCGCAAGCTGCTGGAAAACGCGGATGTTCTGGTACAAAACCTCGCTCCCGGTGCTGCCGCGCGCATGGGATTTTCCTACGAGGCGTTGCATGATCGGTATCCGCGTCTGATCGTTTGCGATATTTCCGGTTATGGGGCCGACGGCCCTTACCGGGACAAGAAGGCTTACGATCTGCTGATTCAGAGTGAATCCGGGTTGCTCTCGGTCACCGGCACGCCGGACATCCCTTCCAAAGCCGGCTGCTCGATTGTCGATATTGCCTCCGGCATGTATGCCTACACCAACATCCTCGCGGCATTGATCCAACGAGGTAAAACCGGCGAGGGATGCCGCATCGATATATCGATGCTCGAAAGCATGGCGGAGTGGATGAGTTTTCCGCTGTATTACGCCTATGATGGTGCATCAGCGCCACCGCGTGCCGGCGCAGCGCATGCCACGATTTATCCTTACGGCCCGTTTCCGGTCGGCGACGGCAATGTGGTTATGCTGGGACTGCAAAATGAGCGCGAGTGGGCGATTTTTTGCGACCAGGTGCTGGAGCAGCCGCAATTGAAAACCGATGCGCGTTTTTCCGCAGGCCCAAGACGGTCTTCGGCCCGGAAAGAGTTGTACGAGATCATCGTCGAGGTGTTCTCGCACTTGACACTCGCGCAAGTCGTCATGCGTCTTGACGAAGCGCAGATCGGTAGCGCAGCGATGAATGACATGCGCCAGGTTTGGGAGCACGCGCAACTGGCGGCGCGCCAGCGCTGGGCCGAGGTCGATACGCCGAACGGGAAAATTCTCGCCATGCGCCCACCCGGCATGCCGGAGAATTTCAACGCGCGCATGGACCCGGTCCCCGCCGTCGGCGAACACACCGAAGCGATACTCGCAGAAATCGGCTATCGCGCGCCTGACATTGCGCGCCTGCGCGCTGCGCAGGCCATCTGAGGCGCGCTCGTGCCTTTATCCATTTCGGCAGAAGACGCTCAGGCGATGATCGCGCGCTCCTATTTGTTCGTGCCCGGGGATCGCCCGGATCGTTTCGACAAAGCCTGTGCAGCAGGCGCGGACGCGGTGATCGTTGATCTGGAAGATGCGGTGGCTCCGGAAAACAAGAAAGCGGCGCGCGCCGCCATCACCAACTGGCTCTCAGCCGACAAGAACATATTGCTGCGGATCAACGCCGAAACCACGGAATGGTTTCGCGATGATCTAACCGTGGCCCGCGCCCCCGGTGTCGCCGGTATTCTACTGTCGAAGGCGGAAAGCATCGACGGCGTGCTGCAGGCGCTCTGCGCCGAACAGCATAAATTCCTGCTACCCCAGATCGAGACCGCACAGGGCTTCGCCAACGCCCAGGCAATGGCCTCGGTCGCCGGTGTGCAGCGCCTGTTGTTCGGCACGCTGGATTTCCAGATGGATCTGGGGATCGACGGCGAACGCGAGGAGCTCGATTATTTCCGTTCGCAAATGGTGCTGATTTCACGCCTCGCTCAGATTCAGCCGCCGGTGGACGGGCCCTGCACGGCGCTCGACGATGCGGCGCGATTAAGCGCCGATGCGCACAGGGCGCGGCGCCTCGGTTTTGGCGGCAAGCTGTGCATTCATCCCAGGCAGGTTGCGCATGTGAATGCGGCGTTCGCGCCGACTGCCGACGAACTGTCGTGGGCCCGGCGCGTGATGGCGGCCGCTGCGGAATCAAAAGGCGCCGCTGTTGCATTGGACGGCCGCATGGTGGATCGCCCCGTCATTCTGAAGGCCGAACAGATTGTCGACGAGGCGGAACGTCGGATTCACCTCACCCCCCGCTCTCTCCAGCAAGCTGGAGAGGGTGCCTAGGATCAGTGTGGTGTCCTGAAAGGGTACTCTGACGTGCGACGCACGTAGGGTATCTGTGACAAATTATTCTTAGACTGGGTTTTATAAATGACATCCCAAACCATGCGTGCGCTGGAAGCCACTGACTTTTCGATTGCTGCATTGAAACTCACCGAGCGGCCGGTCCCGAAACCACGCCGCGGCGAGATCCTCGTGCGGATAAAGGCCGCCAGCCTGAACTATCGTGACTTGGCGATTCTGGCGCAGAAATACCTGCCCACTTTGCCGCTTCCCTATGTGCCGGCCTCCGATGCTTGCGGCGAAGTCGTCGAAGTCGGCGAGGAAGTCACTCGCTTCAAAGTGGGTGATCGCGTGACGCCGATCTATACCCAGGGCTGGCATGATGGCTTGCCGACCCTGGAGCTGCGCACGAAGCGCACGCTTGGCGCGCCTCTGGCCGGCGTGTTGCAGGAATACATTTCTGTTCCCGCAGAAGACGCCGTGTCTGTGCCCGCGCATCTGAGCGACGGCGAAGCGGCAACGCTGCCCATCGCGGCGTTGACCGCATGGTCCACACTGCAGGAAGGCGGAATCAAGTCCGGAGATACCGTGCTGGTACAAGGCACCGGCGGCGTAGCCTTGTTCGCATTGCAATTTGCCAAGCTCGCGGGTGCGCGCGTGATCGCACTTTCGTCGAGCGACGAAAAAATCACGCGCGCAAAGCAGCTCGGCGCCGACATCTGCATCAACTATCGAACGACTCCCGACTGGAATGTGGCCGTGAAAGAGGCCACGCAGGGCAAAGGCGTCGAGATCATCGTCGAAACGGCGGGCGCAACGCTGGACAAATCGCTGGCCGCGCTTGCCTTCGGCGGCTTCGTCGGCATCGTAGGCTTCGTTGCGGGATACAAGGCGGAGATTGCGTTGCGCGCAGTCATCGGACCCATGATCCGGGTGCAAGGCATTGCGGTCGGGTCACGAGCGCGATTCGAAGCCATGAACCGCGCGATCGCGCAGCACAAGCTCAAGCCGATGATTGATTCGACCTTCCCGCTGGAAAAAGCTGCGGATGCCTTCCGGCACATGGAGCAGGGCAAACATTTCGGCAAGATCGTGGTGAGTATATGACTGATGCCGGCGCGGTGGATCTGGATCGCTTGCGCGAATGGATCGGCCGCGAGGAAACGCGCGTCGACCAGGCCACCGCCGCGCCGATCGCCGCGATGTCGGCAACGCTGGATCGGGACGATCCGGGGCCCGCACGCGGTACTGTCGTTCCGCCGCTCTGGCACTGGCTCTACTTCCTGCCGATATCCCCGCTAAGCGAGGCCGGTCCCGATGGCCATCCCAGGCGCGGCGGTTTCCTGCCGCCGGTACCGTTGCCGAGGCGCATGTTTGCGGGCGGGAGATTCGAATTCCACCGTCCCCTGAAAATTGGCGACGAGATTACGCGTACATCGCGCATCACGGATGTCAGCGTCAAAGCGGGGCGCAGCGGCAGGCTCGTGTTCGTGACGGTGCGCCACGAGATCGCCAACACTGCGGGTCTGGCGCTGACGGAGGAGCACGACATTGTCTATCGCGAGAACCCCCGCGCCGACGCACCCGTGCCGAAACCGCAGGCGGCGCGTACGGACGAGGCATTTGCGCGCGAGATCGCACCGGATCCGGTGCTGCTGTTCCGTTACTCGGCTCTGACGTTCAACAACCATCGCATCCACTACGATCGCTCGTACGTGACCGAAGTCGAGGGCTATCCCGGTCTGATCGTGCATGGGCCGCTGATCGCGACGCTGCTGGTCGATTTGCTGAGGCGACAGCTGCCGGATGCAAATGTGGCCCGGTTCAGCTTTCGCGCCGTGCGACCTCTGTTCGACATCCATCGGTTCACGGTTTGCGGACGCGCGGAGGGAAAGCGTGTTGCGCTATGGACACGCGACCATGAAGGCTGGCTAACGATGGAAGCGAGTGCCGATCTCGCCTGAATGATATGCTCAACTGAGTGTTATCCGCGGGCCCTGCCATGCACGACACGACAACCGACAAGTACCATGAGATTCGTGAAGCCGTGCGCGCGCTCTGCGCCGACTTTCCGGATGAGTATCATCGCAAGATCGACGAGCAGCGCGGCTACCCAGAAGCGTTCGTCGACGCCCTGACAAAGGCAGGCTGGCTGGCCGCTATGATTCCGCAGGAGTACGGCGGCTCCGGCCTGGGCCTGACCGAGGCCTCGGTGGTCATGGAGGAAATCAACCGCTCGGGCGGTAATGCCGGCGCCTGCCACGGCCAGATGTACAACATGGGCACGCTGCTGCGTCACGGCTCCGAGGCGCAGAAGCGCGAATACCTTCCGAAGATCGCAAGCGGCGCGTTACGCCTGCAATCCATGGGTGTGACCGAACCTTCCACCGGCACCGACACCACACGCATCAAAACCACCGCGGTCAAACAAGGCGAACGCTACGTCATCAACGGCCAGAAGGTATGGATCTCGCGCATTCAGCACTCCGACCTGATGATTCTGCTGGCACGCACGACACCGCTTGTGGAGGTGACAAAGAAATCCGAAGGCATGTCGATTTTCCTCGTCGATCTGCGCGAGGCCATCGGCAAGGGCATGACCGTGCGCCCGATCCGCAACATGGTCAATCACGAAACCAACGAATTATTCTTCGATAATCTGGAGATTTCCGCCGGAAACCTGATCGGCGAAGAAGGCAAGGGATTCAAATACATTCTCGATGGACTCAACGCTGAACGCACCTTGATCGCCGCCGAATGCATCGGCGACGGCTATTGGTTTATCGAGCGCGTGACCAAGTACGTGAAAGACCGCGTCGTGTTCGGCCGCCCCATCGGACAGAACCAGGGCGTGCAGTTTCCGATCGCCGAGTCTTACATCGAAGTCGAAGCCGCCAACCTGATGCGCTGGAAGGCGTGCGAACTATTCGATGCCCACCAACCCTGCGGCGCCGAGGCCAACATGGCGAAGTACCTAGCGGCCAAGGCTTCATGGGAGGCGGCGAATGCCTGCCTGCAATTCCACGGCGGCTTCGGCTTCGCAGCCGAATACGATGTCGAGCGCAAATTCCGCGAAACGCGGTTGTATCAAGTCGCGCCGATATCGACCAACCTGATTCTGTCCTACATAGCCGAACACGTTCTCGATTTGCCGCGTTCGTTCTGAGCGCGAAAGCTTCGTAATATCGATGCAACCGCAGTCTTGCAGCGCCACCCCTTGATCGGCAAACCCGTTACAGGGCGCCTGCGCGGACTCGTAATCTCTCACGGGCGTTCCGGCTATGTCGCACTGCATAA